>NZ_ASXX01000010.1:0-213609 GCF_001526505.1 Agrobacterium sp. D14 | reverse complement strand
CCCCGCCGTTACCGGCGGGTTTTTTTATGCGGGATATTGAAGCTTTAGACGCCGCTCTGGCCGTCCGAGCCGATATAGGCAATGCGCACCATGTTGGTTGCGCCGGGGGTGCCGAGCGGCACGCCTGCGGAGATGATGATGCGATCGCCCGGCTTGCCGAAACCTTCGGAAACAACGATGCGACAAGCGCGGTTCACCATGTCGTCAAGGTCGCTGGCATCGCCGGTGACGACGCAATGGAGGCCCCAGACGACCGACAGGCGGCGTGCGGTCTGGATGATCGGCGACAGCGCAATGATCGGCACCTGCGGCCGTTCGCGCGCGGCGCGCAGGCCGGTCGTGCCCGAGGAGGTATAGGTGACGATTGCCGCAAGCTTCAGCGTTTCGGCAATCTGGCGGGCGGCAAGTGAAATGGCGTCGGCGCCGGTCGGTTCCGGCTGGGCGCGCTGCGCATAGATGATATTGGAATAATAGGGGTCCTGCTCCACCGTGCTGGCAATGGAGGCCATGGTGGAAACCGCTTCGACCGGATAGTCGCCGGAGGCGGATTCAGCAGAGAGCATGATGGCGTCCGCGCCTTCGAAGACGGCGGTGGCGACGTCGGAGACTTCGGCGCGGGTCGGCACAGGCGCGGTGATCATCGATTCCAGCATCTGCGTGGCGACCACGACCGGCTTGCCGGCGCGGCGGCAGGCGCGGGTCAGCTGCTTCTGGATGCCCGGAACGGCTTCCAGCGGCATTTCGACGCCGAGATCGCCACGGGCGACCATCAGCGCGTCGGAAAGTTCGATGATTTCCTCGATGCGCTCGACAGCCTGCGGCTTTTCGATCTTGGACATCAGGCCGACGCGGCCGCGTGCGATCTTGCGCACTTCGGCCAGGTCTTCCGGACGCTGGACGAAGGAAAGCGCCACCCAGTCGACTTCGCCTGTGGCGAGAACGGCATCGAGATCAACGCGGTCCTTGTCGGTCAGAACGCCGACGCCGAGCAGCGTATCGGGCAGGCTGATGCCCTTGCGGTCGGAAATGCGGGTGCCGGAAATGACGGTGGTGACGATGCTTTTGCCGTCGCTCTTTTCAGCGCGCAGATGCAGCTTGCCGTCGTCGATCAGCAGGCGATGGCCGGGCTTGACCGCCTCGAGAATTTCCGGATGGGGAAGGAAAACGCGGGTGTTGTCACCGGGCGTGTCGTTATTGTCCAGCGTGAAGGCCTGGCCCGGAACGAGTTCGACCTTGCCTTCGGCGAATTTTCCGACGCGCAGCTTGGGACCCTGCAGGTCGGCCAGAATGCCGATGGGGCGGCCGGTACGGCTCTCGACAGAACGGATACGCTGAATGAGCGTCCGCATCACGTCGTGGCTCGCATGGCTCATGTTGATCCGGAAAAGATCTGCGCCAGCAAGATGCAGCTTCTCGATCATCGCCTCTTCGGAAGAGGCCGGGCCGAGAGTTGCAAGAATTTTGACTTTGCGGTTACGCTTCATCAGTTTTGATTTCCCTGTGTGCCTGGCGTATCGGAGAGCTGGACCATCCAGCTGCCCTGTCTGCCCGTGTCATATTCCTTGAAACCCATTCTCTGGAAGCTGCGGGCAAAACAATCGTCCACGCCGTTGATCTTGAACTCGTTTTCCGCCACGCACATGTTGACGTCACCGGTCCAGCGGCCGCCATGGGCGGCATCTTCGGCATAGAGATAATAATAACGTGACTGCAGCTCACCCTCGATCAGCGTCGCGCAGGTCGAGGAGGGGACCTGCCACCAGCCTTCGCTGACCCAGCCCTCCTGTGCCCGGTAGCCGATTGCGACCCCCACGAGGTTCTGCGTGCTGTTGCACACGCGAAAATCCGCATGCGCGGGCGCCGCGATCATGAACGGGGTCAGAAACAATGCCGCTGCGGAAAAAAGACGGGCGATATGCCGAAAGTGGCGAGGAAGAGCGAGAGATGACTGAGTCACGGCTTCCATCCGGATTCCATGGTTATAATGAACACACTTCTTGGCGTGGCCGCCCAAGAAAGTCAACGCGATTTTAATCGATTATATTGTTCGTGGGATCGTGAGTGCGATAAGGTAGATGGCTGTTCTTTCGCCGCAACTTGCGCCCGGCCTCAAGCCATGCCATCAAGCTTCTCTCCTCAATCCTGCCCCAGAAAATCATCGATGAACGACTTCATACCCTATGAAATCATAGAAGGCGATTATGACAAAGGCATGGTTCTTCTGGCGGACCATGCCATGAACCTCCTGCCGGCACACTACGGCAAACTTGGCCTTCCGCAAACCGCTTTTCATCGCCATATCGCATTTGATATCGGTATAGAGGGGCTGACACGCTCACTTGCCGCGCGCCTTGGCGTGCCGGCGGTGCTTGGGCGGTTTTCCCGGCTGCTCATCGATCCGAATCGCGGCGAGGATGATCCCACTCTCATCATGAAGATTTCGGACGGAGCGATCATCCCCGGCAACCATCCGATTTCGGACGAGGAATGGCAAAGGCGGATCGAGATTTTTCACCGGCCCTATCACAATGCCGTGGACCGTGTGCTGACCGGCGTGGCCGAGGCCTCGGAAGAAGCGCCGCTGGTTCTGTCGCTGCATTCCTACACGCCGTTCTGGAAGGAAACGCCGCGGCCATGGCATGCGGCGGTTCTGTGGGATACGGATCATCGCGCGGTCGATCCGCTCCTGGCGCATCTGCGGGCCACGGGCGACATCCTCGTCGGTGACAACGAACCCTATGACGGGGCGCTCAAGGGCGATACCATGTATCGCCATTGCATGATGAAGGGCATACCGCATGCGCTTCTCGAGGTTCGGCAGGATCTGATTGCGAACGAAGAGGGGATCGCCGAATGGTCGGACCGGCTCGCTCCCATTTTCGCCGCAATGAACGACGATCCCGTCCTGCATGAATATCAGCTGTTCGCCTCCCGCACCGGCCCCTATTGAGCCTGGAGTTTTGCCATGACGAATGAGAACGACAATCGGCAGGTCGAATTCGAGGCGGCGGCATTTCGCCGTCTCGTGCAGCACCTTCGCGAACGTCACGACGTGCAGAACATCGACCTGATGAATCTCGCCGGCTTTTGCCGCAACTGCCTGTCCAACTGGTACCGGGAAGCGGCCGAGGAGGCCGGTGTTCCGCTCAGCAAGGAAGAGTCCCGGGAAATCGTCTACGGCATGCCCTATGAGGACTGGAAGGAAAAATATCAGGCGGAGGCGAGTGATGCCCAGAAAGCCGCCTTTGAGCAGAACAGGCCCAGGGAATAACCCCGATCGACGGAAACGACTTGACGCGACGCCTTTCAGTGGGCAGTTCACAGGCCGGAATTCTGCTGCCCGCCGGCAGCGACCGGCGAAGGCTTCGCCCGGAAATAATGAACAAGGCTCGCATGCGGGCCGTCAATAAAGGATGACATGATGGACGATACCAGCACCACCGAAACCGTCGCCGCCGCAGAACTGCGCCAGATTATTGAACGGATTGAACGTCTGGAAGAAGAAAAGGCTGCCATTCAGGGCGATATCAAGGACGTAATCGGTGAGGCCAAAGGCCGTGGTTACGATACCAAAGCGATCCGCACCATTATCCGCTTGCGCAAGAAGGACGCCAACGAGCGTATCGAGGAAGAAACCATTCTTCAGACGTATATGGCTGCGCTTGGCATGGAGTAATCAACAGCTGGCTGTGGGGCGACTTCCGGGTGCGCCCTGCAGCTAAATCTTATTGTCCAACACGTCCTTGTTGGCGATAAGAAGCTCCAGGATCTTTTCACTTACGAATTTGTGCTCTTTTGACAATTCGGCTTGGCGCTCTTCCGCGGATCGCGAAATCTCTGCAAACATAACGACTGTAAACAAAAACTCCTCGAAACCGCCTGACCGGGTCACTTCGGATGTGGCGCGTTCCGTTGTGAGAGTACGAAACAAATTGCGCTTCTCTTCGTCCGAAACGTGGAATACCAGTTTGTGCGCAAACCTGTTCCGTAAGTTATTGACGGCCCTTAGAACATTGCCGAATTCATCACGAAAATATCCCAGCGCCTGACATAGGCTGAGTTTCTCAGCGAACGATCTGTGGCCGTTGAAATATGAGGCGGGATGATCGAGATGCGTGTTCAAAACTTCAGTGACGATGTGATCCAGATAGATATGGGCGACGATGA
This sequence comes from Agrobacterium sp. D14, assembly GCF_001526505.1. Lineage (NCBI taxonomy): Bacteria > Pseudomonadati > Pseudomonadota > Alphaproteobacteria > Hyphomicrobiales > Rhizobiaceae > Agrobacterium > Agrobacterium sp. D14. The sequence continues at coordinate 209,442 of NZ_ASXX01000010.1, read as the reverse complement.
GTTTCCCCCAATCCTCAGTCACGGAAATTCGATCTATGAACTCGCTTATATCGAAACTCGGATTGTCTCCGATGGAGTTTAAAAGACTTTCGGCTGCTTTAAATTCATTCTGCTCTGCCAAAATATAGCCCTGCTAAATCCAATAAATAAAATCAGTGGTATCGATATCAGCCGCGCGTGCCGGCCAGCTTTTCCGAAAGGTCGACGGCCTCCTTGCGGGCGTCCTTGTCGGCGGGGTAAAGCGCCAGATAGCGCTCCCAGGCCTTCAACGCCAGCTCCTCTCGGCCCGAGGCTTCGAGGATGTTGGCGAGGCTTGCCAGCGCCGGGAAATAGCGCGGCTCCCTTTCCAGCGTCAGGTTGATATCCGCCATTGCCTTGCGGGTGTCGCCATCGGCAAAATGCACCATGGCGCGGCGATAGGGCGCTTGCACATAGTCCGGATCGAGCAGAATGACCTGGTCGAGAAAATCGTAAGCGGCGGCGTTGCGCTTTTCGTCGGCGGCTTCGCCCGCCCATTGCATCAGCAGATTGACCGTCGCGCTGCCGGAATCATTCCATTCGGAGGCGATCTGATTGGCGATGCTGCGCGCCTTGACCGCATTCCGTTCTTTTTTCAGCGATGCGAAAAGCGTGTCGATCGTCTTGGCGGGTGAAGGCGCGGAGTCCGCAACAGCAGGCGATTGCCCGTCCGCCGCATGGGCAATGGTAGCCGTTCCCGGAAGCGGGAGGCTTGAAAACAGGAAGCCCTGGACGAGGATGATAGCCGTGCAAAAACGATTTGGGCGCATGGGCTAAAGCTTAACCCGACTGCGCCCAATATCAAATGCAAACTTCTGCTCTGTCAACAAAGTGATCCGCGAGCCTGATCGCGAACCGCAGTCGCAGTCAATCAGCCCTGACGAGCCTTGAAGCGCGGGTTCTGCTTGTTGATGATGTAGACGCGGCCCTTGCGGCGAACCAGGCGGTTATCGCGATGACGGGCCTTAAGCGCTTTAAGCGAATTCTTGATCTTCATTTTACTGGTCCGCAGTTTTGCACGGTTTCTGCCGTGCTTATTCAAACAATCAAAAGCGCGCAACGGGGCGCGCTCTTTTCGGTTGGCAGGCAGATACCCGTTTGAGCCCTGCCTGTCAACACTTGCCCGTGTCTTTGCCTTAAAAGACTAGGCTTTTCCTGTGCGCAAAAGCTCGGTCACATGACCCATCTTGCGGCCCGGCCGTGCTTCCGTCTTGCCGTAGAGATGCACGAGACAGTCTTTTTTCGACAGCCATGCCGGTACATCGTCGATGTCGTCGCCGATGAGGTTGGTCATGACGCAATCCGAATGGCGATCCGTGCTGCCGGGCGTAAGGCCCGATACGGCCCGGATATGCTGTTCGAATTGCGAGATTACGCAGGCCGCCTCCGTCCAGTGGCCGGTATTGTGAACGCGTGGTGCCATTTCATTGGCGACCAGCGAACCATCCGGCAGGACGAAAAACTCGATGCCGATGACGCCGACGTAATCGAGCGCGGCCAGAAGCTTCTCTGCTGACTCCACGGCGACCGCTTTCGCGGCATTGGAGAGCGCTGCCGGAATGGTTGATGTGTGCAGAATGCCGTTCAGATGAACGTTCTCGGCCGGATCGTAACAGGTGACGGTCCCATCCAGGAAACGGGCGGCAATGATCGAAATTTCCCGCTCGAAGGAGATGAAGCTCTCGAGAATCAGCGGCACGCCGCCGAGCGCCGCAAAGGCGCCTGTAAGGTCTTCCCCACCGCGGAAAAGACGCTGGCCCTTGCCGTCATAACCCATGCGGCGGGTCTTCAGCACGCCCTTGCCGCCGAAGGCGGCCAATGCGGCCTCCAGCTCTTCCTGGCTGTCCACGGCGCGGAAATCGGCGGTCGGGATGCCGCAGCCGTTGAGGAAGCGTTTTTCCGTCAACCGGTCCTGCGAGGCGCTGAGCGCTTTCGGAGGCGGATAGACGGGCACGGAGAGGCCGAGCTTTTCGGCGGCCGCGACAGGCACGTTCTCGAATTCGTAGGTCACGACATCGCAACGGCTTGCGAGTTCCGCAAGCGCGTTTTCATCGTCATATTCCGCCACGATCTGCTCGTTGCAGGCCTGTGCAGCCGGACAATCGGCCTGCGGTTCCAGTACGATGGTACGGTGGTTGAGACGGGCTGCGGCCATCGCCAGCATACGCCCGAGCTGCCCGCCACCGATGATGCCGATGGTCAGGTCGGTCGTCTTTGCCATCACTTTTGTCGTCACTGGGCGCTGTCCATGGGATATTCCGCGACAGCCGCCGACTGGCGCGCACGCCAGGCATCCAGCCGGTCGGCGAGGTCCTCGTCGCTCAGCGCCAGCACCGCGGCGGCGAGAAGGGCCGCATTGATCGCGCCGGCCTTGCCGATGGCGAGCGTGCCGACCGGAATGCCGGCGGGCATCTGCACGATGGAATAGAGGCTGTCCTGACCGGACATTGTCTTGGACTGAACCGGAACGCCGAAGACCGGAAGCGGCGTCATCGAGGCCGTCATGCCCGGCAGATGAGCGGCGCCGCCCGCACCGGCGATGATGACCTTGAAGCCTTCGTCCTTCGCGCCATTGGCGAAGTCATAAAGCCGGTCCGGGGTGCGGTGGGCGGAAATGATGCGGGCTTCGTATTCGATGTCGAGCGCATCCAGCGTATCGGCGGCGTTCTTCATGGTCTCCCAGTCGGACTGGCTGCCCATGATGATGGCGACGGGGGGCGTTTCTGCTGTCACGTAATGTCTCCGGGCTCAGGCGATGATATCGGGAATGACCTGGTCTTCGAGCTGGGTCATCTTGTCCTTGACGGCCAGCTTCTTCTTTTTCATGCGCTGTATTCTCAGCGCATCGCAGCTGGTCTGGATCATCGCGTTGATCGCCGCGTCATAATCCTCATGCTCCTGGCGCAGCCGCGCCAGCGTGAGCCTGATGTCCGCCTGGTCCTGATCGGGCATCTCGTCATCCCCATTTTATGCCAGCCGGAGAGTGTCCGGCGCGTATGTCATCCGTTCTGGAGGCTCTATCATCAAATCGCGGTAACGGGAAGTTATCCCTTGCGACCAAATTGCCCACTTATTGCCTTCATTTCGCCTTCGACAAGCCGGTCGATCCGTGTCACATTGTCGTCGCAAACCTGAAACTCCAGCGATGGAGAGCTGGAGGTAGGTTCAAAAAGGAAGGACGTGCCGCATGACCATTCAGGCTCATATTGCATCGCTCGAAAAGAAACACGGTGCTCTGGAGGAGGAGCTCGAAAGTATTCTTGCTTCCCCGTCGTCTGACGATAGAGAGATCGCGGACCTTAAACGTCGAAAACTGCGCCTGAAGGATGAACTGCAGAGGCTCAAGGCCTCGACAAGACATTGATTTATGCCAGCCCGTCGGCCCTCGATGAATGAAGGGTCGACGGTCTGAGCCTTTCGAGCTCTGGCGGCGAAAACCTGCTGCCAGAGCTTTTTTATTGTCGGATTTAGAATGGCAGTCCGTCCCACAGCAGTTTAAGCGCTGCAATCAGCGCCATGGCATACATGAGTGGGTAAAACACGGCGGGTTTCAGATATTTCACCACCCTGGCGCCGGCAAGCGTCGCCAGCATCGCCACCGGCAGCAGGCTTGCCGATGTCTTGAGGTTGGTGGCGTCCAGCGCGCCGAGCGCGAAATAGGGAATGAGCTTGATCGCATTCATGATGGCGAAGAAGCGCACGCTCATGCCGGTATAGGTCTTTGGATCGAGCTTCAGCGGCAGAACATAGATCTGGAAGGGCGGACCGCCCGCATGCGCCACGAAACTCGCATAACCCGACAGGCTGGACCAGAGGGTCGCAGCCGCCGGTCTTTGCGGCTTGGCCGGGATTTCCTGGCCCTTGCGGCTTTTGAAGCTCTCATAGAAATAACGCAGCACGAACAGGATCGTGACAGAGGCGACGACAAGGCGCATGGCGTCCGCGGAAATGAGGCTTGAAGTCGCCCAGCCGAGCGCGATACCGGCGATTGCGCCCGGCAGCATGATGAGGAGCGTTTCCCGGTGGTTGTAGTGCCGCCAGGCAAAAAGCGCCACGATATCCATGACGATCAGGATCGGCAGGAAGATGGCCGCCGCCTGCACGGGCGATACCGCAAGCGCCATCAGCGGCACGCCCATCAGGGCGAGAGCGCCGCCCAGCCCGCCCTTGGAAAGGCCGACGAGCACGACTGCGGGGATGGCGACGAGATAAAAATGAAAATCGGTGAGCATGGATGGACGGTTGATCCTTTCGCCGGTCCGGTTTATCGGATTTGTCATATGAAAACGAGTGCAGATTGCGCGGTAAGCGTCTTCTGTCTGAAATGGACGAACCGATGACCCTAGTTGAAGATCGTTGCCGCCTTGTCCTGATCGTTCCGCAATCGGACGACGCGCAAAAGCAGGCGACAGAGGTGGAAGACGCATTGCGGGGCGGCGATGTCGCTTCCGTCATCATTCCGCAATATGGTCTGGATGACGCCGCTTTCCAGAAACGCGCCGAGCTGATCGTGCCGGTTGTCCAGAAGGCAGGTGCGGCAGCGCTCATCGCCGGTGACAGCCGCGTTGCCGGTCGCGTGAAGGCGGATGGCCTGCATGTGGTTGGCAATGGCGAGGCGCTTGCCGAGGCCGTGGAAAAATTCACGCCGAAGCTCATCGTCGGCGGCGGTAATGCGGATGACCGTCACAAGGCGCTGGAGCAGGGCGAGGCCAATCCGGATTATGTGTTTTTCGGAAAGCTCGAAGGCGACATCAAGCCGGAGGCCCACCCCAAAAACCTGGCGCTCGGCGAGTGGTGGGCCTCGATGATCGAAATCCCCGCCATCGTCATGGGTGGTACGGATATTTCCTCGGTGGTTGCCGTGGCCGAAACCGGTGTGGAGTTCGTGGCGATGCGCAGCGGTGTTTTCGATAACGCCAGTGGCGCTGCCCAGGCCGTTTCTGAAATCAACGCCCTGCTTGACGAAAAAGCGCCACGGTTTGACGGTTGATACAGGCGATGATCATGCGCTCGGTTCACCTCTGCCTTTCCGTTTCGCTGCTGGCGCTCGCTTTCGGCGCGCCGACGGGTGTCGCTTTTGCCCAGTCCGGGCCGCAGAGCGAAAGCAATGCGCTTTCCCGCCAGCTGGAAAATGAGGCTCAGCCGACCCGTCAGGGCAGGGTGCAATCGGAAGAGCAAAAGGACTTGCAGCCCTCTGCAGGCGTGAATGTCTATCAGCGCATGGGCGCGGAATTGCCGGCGCTGCCGCCTGAAAAGGAATTCAAGGGCAGGGTCGACGAAGCTTACGGGCATTTCCAGCGCGGCGAATATGTGCAGGCGCTCGACAAGGCGCTGAACCGCGCGCAGAACGGTGACGCAGCCGCCCAGACGCTGGTGGCGGAAATGATGTCGCGTGGTCTGGGCATCGCCCGTGACGAGAAGACGGCTGCTTTCTGGTACCAGCAGGCGGCTCAGGGTGGCGATCCCGTCGCCATGTTCAAATTCGCGCTGATCCTGATGGAAGGCAAATTCGTCACCCGCGACAAGGCGAAAGCCGACGATTTCATGCGCCGTGCGGCGGAAGCCGGCAACGCCTCTGCCCAGTTCAACTGGGGTCAGATACTGGTTTCGGAAAATCCCGGCGCCAAGGGTCTTTTGATGGCTTTGCCGTTCTATGAGAAATCCGCTGAACAGGGCATTGCCGATGCGCAATATGCGGTGTCGCAGATTTACTGGTCGCTCAAGGATGTGCCGGCCGAGAAGAAGGCAAAGGCGCGGGACTGGCTGACACGGGCCGCGAAGGCGGGATACGATACCGCGCAGGTCGATCTCGGCATCTGGCTGGTCAATGGTTTCGGCGGTGAGCGCAATCTGGATGAGGGCTTCCGCTGGCTCTACGGTGCGGCACAGCGCGGCAATGTCGTGGCGCAGAACAAGGTGGCGCATCTTTACATTCAGGCGCTCGGCACCCGGCCCGATCCGGTCGAAGCGGCCAAATGGTATGTGCTTTCTCGCCGCGCCGGGCTGAAGGATCCGTCTCTCGAGGACTTTTATCTCGGCATCACCGACGAGCAGCAGAAGAAGGCGATTGAGGCCGCAAATCGTTTCCGCCCGACGTGATGGAAGGGGAGCCTTCCTGCGCTGGCATTGACCCATGGGCTTTTTGCCTTGAATTTCCGCGCGTTTTGTGGTCTTGAACCGCAAACTTTCAATTCAAGAAAATAATGACGTGCCTGCCTGGTGAGCTTCCGGGCGGTTCGCAAGCTTTCCAGGAAACAACATCGATGGCCCGTTCAGCCCTTCTCAATGTCATGGTTCAGGCCGCCATCAAGGCGGGTAAGTCTTTGTCGCGTGACTTCGGTGAAGTGCAGAACCTTCAGGTCTCGGTCAAGGGACCGAGCGATTTCGTCTCGCAGGCGGACCTGAAAGCCGAGAAGATCGTGCGCGACGAGCTGATGAAGGCCCGCCCGACCTATGACTTCCTGGGTGAAGAAGGCGGCGAGGAAAAAGGCACGGACGGCGCACATCGCTGGATCGTCGATCCGCTGGATGGCACCACCAACTTCCTGCACGGCATTCCGCATTTCGCGGTTTCCATCGCGCTCGAGCGTAACGGTGAAGTCGTCGCCGGCGTGATCTTCAATCCGGCCACCGACGAACTCTACACTGCCGAGCGCGGCGGCGGTGCGTTCCTCAACGATCGCCGCATCCGCGTCGCTGCGCGCAAGGCGCTAACGGATTGCGTCATCGGCTGCGGCGTGCCGCATCTCGGCCGCGGCAATCACGGCAAGTTCCTCGTTGAACTTCGCCACGTCATGGGTGAGGCAGCCGGCATCCGCCGCATGGGTGCGGCTTCGCTCGATCTCGCTTATGTCGCCGCTGGTCGTCTGGATGGTTTCTGGGAAGCCGATCTTTCGCCCTGGGACATGGCGGCAGGTCTGGTGCTGATTCGTGAAGCCGGTGGTTTCGCCTCCGACATCAAGGGCGGTACGGATATCTTCGGCAGCAGCTCCGTCGCTGCCGGTAACGAATATATCCACAAGGCGCTCGTAGAGGTCGCCAACCGTCCCATTCCGGGCCGCTGATTGGTTTTCGGCGGAAAACCTGCCGTTTTCTGCAAGTTTTAGACGCCCGGCGAATATTCGCCGGGTGTTTTTGTTTTCCGTCATCCGGTTCCAGGCTGTTTTCGTGAAACGCCTGTGACGAAAGACCGGCTTTTCGCTTCAAATCGTCGCAATTTTCAAATAGCTTCCGCTGGATACCTGACCAGAGGGAATGCGAACGTTATGGCGGATTCGGAGCTGCTCGATCTTGGCGTCGAGAAACCGGTGACCACACGGCAATACAGCCACAAGCTGTCCAGCCCGACACCGTTTCTCTGGACGATGGTTCTGTTTCTGATCCTCGTGGGCTTTCTGGCGGCCATTCTTTACCGGCAGGCCCACACCGCCTTCATGACCAATCCGGGGCTCAACGGCTTCATTCTCGGCGTGCTGGCCATCGGCATCATTCTGGTGTTCACGCAGACGATGAGCCTGCGTTCCGAAGTTCGCTGGTTCAATGCCTTTCGTGCTGCCGGCAGCGTCGAAAAGGTCGGCCGTGCGCCCAAGCTCCTTGCGCCGATGAGCACGCTGATCGGCAAGCGTGGCGAAGTCCGGCTCTCTGCCGTTACGCAAAGGACGATCCTCGATTCCATCGCGACGCGCCTAGACGAGACGCGTGACACATCGCGTTATCTTGTCGGCCTGCTGGTGTTTCTCGGCCTGCTCGGCACCTTCTGGGGCCTGATCGGCACAATTGGCGCCATCAGTAACGTTATCCAGTCGCTCGATCCGAGCGCCGGCGACAGCAACGATATTCTCGGCTCCCTCAAGGCCGGCCTGACTGCGCCGCTGGCGGGCATGGGAACGGCCTTTTCCTCGTCGCTGCTCGGTCTTTCGGGGTCGCTGATTCTCGGTTTCCTCGATCTTCAGGCCGGCCGCGCCCAGAACCGTTTTTATACCCAGCTCGAAAACTGGCTTTCCTCGGTGACGGATACGACGGAAGGGCCGCGGGAGTTCAAGGGCGAACCCGGCGCCGTGGTCAGCACCGAGCGCTCGCTTGCGGCCATGACCAGCCTTGCCGAAGGCATTCAGGGCCTGGTCAAGAACATGCGCAGCGAACAGCAGATGTTGCGTGACTGGATCGAAGCGCAACAGGAAGAATCGAAATCGCTCCGCCGCACGCTCGACCGGCTGTCGGCGCGGATCGACAGCGACACGAAATCTTCCGGACGCACCCGGCACGATAACGGGAGCGAGTAGCCATGGCGCTTGCGCGCAACCGCCGCCGCGACAGGGGTGTGGATTATTGGCCGGGTTTCGTCGATGCGCTGTCGACGCTGCTCATGGCCATCATGTTTCTGCTCACGGTCTTCGTGCTGGCGCAATTCGTTCTGTCGCGGGAAATCACCGGCAAGGACGAGGTGCTAACACGCCTCAACAGCCAGATTGCCGAATTGACCGAACTTCTGGCCATGGAAAAAGGCAACAAGCAGGATATTGAGGACGCACTCGCGAGCCTGCAATCCACCCTGGCCGCATCCGAAAACGAGCGCTCGCGCCTGCAGTCGCTTCTCGATGCGGGATCTGGCAACAACGCAAGCGCCAATGCCCGGATCGGTAGCCTGACCGGCGAACTGGACGACCAGAAACAGGCCAATTCCCGTGCCTCCGCGCAGATTGAATTGCTCAACCAGCAGATTGCGGCGCTGAGAGCGCAGATCGCCTCGGTGGAAGCCGCGCTTCAGGCCTCGGAAGCCAAGGACGCCTCTTCTCAGGTCAAGATCGCCGATCTCGGCCGCCGCCTCAATGTCGCGCTGGCGCAGCGGGTGCAGGAACTGAACCGCTATCGCTCGGATTTCTTCGGGCGGCTGCGCGAAATCCTGTCGGACCGCGAAAACATCCGCATCGTCGGTGACCGGTTCGTCTTCCAGTCCGAAGTGCTCTTCCCCTCCGGCGGCAATGAACTCAACCCGGAAGGGCAGGCGGAGATGGAGAAGCTGGCTGTCGCGCTGCTCGATCTCGCCAAGGAAATCCCGGCGGAGATCAACTGGGTGCTGCGCGTGGATGGCCATACGGATAATGTCCAGCTTTCCGGTTCCGGGCGTTACCGGGACAATTGGGAACTCTCCTCGGCCCGCGCCACCTCGGTGGTGAAATTCCTGATCTCCAAGGGCGTGCCGGCAAATCGGCTGGTCGCCGCCGGTTTCGGCGAATATCAGCCGATTGCCGAAGGCGATACGCCGGAAGCACGGCAGCAAAACCGCCGTATCGAACTCAAGCTTACCGAGCGCTGAAATCGCGGACCGCGTCATCGCGGTTGCCTTCTGATGAAAGTAAATTTACGTTCGCGTAAAAGTAATTCCGTCATATCTGGGAGGGGCTGATGGAAGGCTATGATGTGATCGTTGTCGGTGCGGGGCTTGCCGGGCTGGTGGCGGCAACCGAGGCGGCTGAGCGGGGTTTCAGCGTCTGCGTCGTGGATCAGGAAGGCGAGCAGAACCTTGGCGGGCAGGCCTTCTGGTCGCTGGGCGGACTGTTTTTCGTCGATAGTCCCGAACAGCGCCGGATGCGGGTGCGAGACAGTCTCGATCTTGCAAGACAGGACTGGCTCGGTTCGGCCGGTTTCGACCGTCCGGAGGATTATTGGCCGCGCCGCTGGGCGGAGGCCTATCTCGATTTTGCTGCCGGTAAGAAACGCGAATGGCTGCACCGCATGGGCATGCGCTGGTTTCCCGTTGTCGGCTGGGCCGAGCGCGGTGGCAGCCTTGCCCACGGCCATGGCAATTCCGTTCCGCGTTTCCATGTAACCTGGGGCACGGGTCCGGGCGTACTTGCACCCTTCATCGAAAAGGCGAAGGCCATGGGGGCAACAGGCCGGCTGACCTTTCGCTTTCGCCACCGGGTCGATCATCTGGAGATTGCCGATGGTCGGGTGACCGGTGTTTCAGGTGCGGTTCTAGCGTCCGACCCGGTGCAACGTGGGCAGGAGAGCAGCCGGGAAGAGCAGGGCGATTTTAACTTCGCCGCTGCGGCGGTTATCGTCAGCTCCGGCGGTATCGGCGGCAATCAGGAACTGGTGCGGCGCAACTGGCCGGTGGAACGGTTGGGCGAGCCTCCTGCCAGCATGGTCTGCGGTGTTCCCGCGCATGTGGATGGCCGCATGATCGCCATTACGGAAACCGCCGGCGGAGCCGTCATCAACCGTGACCGCATGTGGCATTATACCGAGGGTGTGAAGAACCACGATCCGATCTGGCCGGGTCACGGTATCCGCATCCTGCCCGGCCCCTCGTCCTTCTGGTGCGATGCGGACGGAAACCGCCTCGCCGCCCCCGCCATGCCGGGTTTCGATACGCTCGGCACGCTTAAAATGCTGGGCGAACGCGGCAGCGGCCATAGCTGGTTCATTCTGACCAAGGCGATCATCAAGAAGGAATTTGCGCTTTCAGGCTCGGAACAGAATCCGGATCTGACCGGCAAGGATATAAGGCTGCTGCTCAAAAGGTTGGGCAAGGAACCGCCGGGACCGGTGCGTGCCTTCATGGAGCGCGGCGAAGATTTCGCCGTTCGGGATACGCTGGAAGAACTCGTGACGGCGATGAATGCCATCAGCGACGACGACCGGCTGAATATAGACCATATCCGCCATCAGATAGAAGCGCGCGACCGCGAAATCGAAAACGGTTTCAGCAAGGATGCGCAGGTAACGGCCATCCACGGCGCGCGCCGTTATCTCGGTGACCGGCTGATGCGGACGGCAAAACCGCACCGGCTGCTTGATCCCGCAATGGGACCGTTGATTGCCGTGCGGCTGCATGTGCTGACGCGCAAGACGCTTGGTGGCCTTCACACCGATCTTGAAGCACGGGTGCTAGATGCCGCCGGTGCGCCGGTTCCGGGCCTTTATGCCGCCGGCGAAGTGGCGGGTTTCGGTGGCGGCGGCATGCATGGCTATAATGCGCTGGAGGGCACGTTCCTTGGCGGATGCCTGTTTTCCGGCCGCGTTGCGGGGCGCAAAGTGCTGGCGTGATCTAGGCCTGGGCGCGCAATTCGTCCGGCCCGGTCTGGAATTGCAGCCGGGCAAGCCGCGCATAAAGGCCATTCTGGCGAATGAGGCTCTGATGAGTGCCTTCTTCGATGATGCGGCCCTCATCCATCACCAGAATACGGTCGGCTTTCAGCACGGTGGCAAGGCGATGGGCGATGACGATGGTGGTGCGGGTTTTCATCAGCTCATCGAGCGCCTTCTGCACCAGCGTTTCGCTTTCCGCATCCAGCGCCGAGGTGGCTTCGTCCAGCAGCAGGATTGGCGCATCGCGCAGGATGGCGCGGGCAATGGCGATGCGCTGGCGCTGGCCGCCGGAAAGCGTCACGCCGCGTTCACCCACCTGCGTATCATATCCGTCGGTGAGACGTTCGATGAAGCTATCGGCCTGTGCGGCGATGGCGGCGATGCGCACCTCCTCGCGTGTCGCGTCAGGTCGGCCAAAGGCGATATTGTCGTGGATGGAGGAGGCGAATATCGCCACATCCTGCGGAACGATGGACAGGCGCGCGCGCAGATCGGCAAGGGCGACGTCGCGAATATCCGTGCCATCGACGGTGATGCGGCCCTGCTGCGGATCGTAAAAGCGCATCAGCAGCGAAAAGACCGTGCTCTTGCCGGCACCGGAAGGCCCAACGATGGCGACGGTTTCGCCGGCGCTGACCTTGAAGGAGAGGCCGGAAACGATCGGCCGTCCTGTCGCGAGCGGATAGACGAAATCGACATTCTCGAATTCCGCCTCGCCGCGCGGCGGCTGCGGCATGGCGACGGGCACTGTGGGTTCCGCGACGGGCGAGTGCTCGTTCAGCAGTTCGGAAAGCCGTTCGGCCGCACCGCCCGCCTGCGCCAGTTCACCCCAGACTTCCGAGAGCTGACCGAGACCGCTTGCCGCGATGACCGAATAGAGCACGAACTGGCCGAGCGTACCGGCCGTCATAGTGCCCGACAGCACGCTTTGCGCGCCATACCAGAGAATGCCGACGACGCTGCCGAAGACCAGCGCGATGGCGACGGCGGTGAGGATGGAGCGGGCGCCGATGGCGGCGCGTGCGCCCTGATAGGCGGCTTCCACGGAGGCGCCATAACGGGCATTTGCCAGCACCTCGGCATTAAAAGACTGCACGGTGCGGCTCGCCGCAATCGTCTCGGAAGCATAGGCGGCGGAATTGGCCAATGTGTCCTGCGTGGTGCGGGAGCGGGCGCGAACCGAGCGCCCGAAGGCGATCAGCGGAAAAACGATGAAGGGAATGGCAAGCAGCGCAAGGCCGGAAAGGCCGGGGCTGGTATAGATCATCATCGCCACCGCGCCGCAGCACATGATGATGTTGCGCAGTGCCACCGAGGCGGACGAGCCAAAAGCCGAGCGAATCTGCACGGTATCGGCGGTCAGCCGCGAGGTCAGCTCGCCGGATCGATTGCTATCGAAAAACTGCTGCGACAGGGTGGTGAGATGGGCAAAGACATCGCGGCGCAGATCGGCAACGACCCTTTCACCGATGGTCATGACATAATAATAACGCATGGCGCTGGCGAGCGCGAGGACAACGGCAATCGCCAGAAGCATGGCGAAATAGCTGTTGATCATGCCGCCATCCGGCGTCTGGAAACCGTGATCGATAATGCGGCGAACGGCAAGCGGCAGGGCAAGTGTCGTGGCCGAAGAAAGCACGAGAGCGAAAAGGGCGGCCGCCATCAGGCCGCGATAGCGCCGGAGATAGGGAAACAGGCCAAGAAGCGGCTTCAGGCTTCTTTGTTTCGCCGCTTTCTGCTCGTCAATGTCTGCCACGTCCTCTATGCTCCTCGTCCCTGCCGTTTTGGGCCTTTTGCGGGTGAATTTCCGGTGTGGGGCAAAATTCCCGCCCCTTTGGCCATCTCCTTTCACAAGGGGATAGCAGGCTCTTGTTATCTGGGCGACCTTCATGTATAGGCTCCGCATCGAATTGGGAAGCCATAGCCCATCTGGTCTATGGCTTCATTTATTGAAATGGCTCAGTTGACGCAATTGCGGCAAATGGACCGCACGTCACTTAACCAGGAAGATTGTCATGAAGGCTGATATCCATCCCGATTATCACACGATCAAGGTGGTCATGACCGATGGCACCGAATACGAAACCCGCTCCACCTGGGGTTCGGAAGGCGCCGTCATGAACCTTGAAATCGACCCCAAGTCCCATCCGGCATGGACGGGCGGCAACCAGCAGCTTATGGACCGCGGTGGTCGCGTTTCCAAGTTCAACAAGCGTTTCGGCGGCCTCGGCCTCTGATCCTCTTGCGGACGGATCGTTTAAAAAAAAGCCCGGTTTTACCGGGCTTTTTTGTTGCCATTTTTCGGCGATGGCGCTCGCGCCCGCGTAGCACGCAAAAGAAAAAAGCAGGCCGGTGAGCCTGCTTTTCAAATTGTCCGGATAAGGTCGTCTTTTCTCAGTTGATCGAGAAAGCCGTGCGCAGAAGGTTGAGCTGCGCCTGCACGCTGTTTTCATTGTCCGGCACCTTGGCGGCTTCGGACGGGCGATAGATTTCGCGGTCGAGCAGGGCGATGCGGTTCTGGAGACGCAGCGAGCGCTCGATGAGATCGCGGAAGGACTCCGGCAGGTCGTTCCAGCCGGGCGCGTTGCGGTCGACGTTGAAGCTGTCGAGTCGCACCTTGTTCTTTTCGTTCAGAACCTGATCGCGCGTCATTTCGCCGTTGTTGACGGCGCGCTGCAGAAGCAGCCAGGAGGCCATCTGCATCAGGCGGGTGGTGAGGCGCATCGATTCCGCCGCATAAAGCACCGAGGCCATGCGCGGCAGCACCTTGGAGGCGGCGCGGCCGGCACCGTCGAGATAACTTGCCGTTTCCTCAACCAAGGTCATGCCTTCGGTATAAAGGGTCTTGAACTGGTTGGAAGCAGCCGCGCGACCCGCAAAGCTTATGGTATTTAAAACCTGTTCCGACATTTTCTTTAAATCCCTGCTCACGCACCACACTGTCAGGCAACGACGACCCGGATATTTTGTTCCGGCCTTTAGTGTTTTCAGGATGGTATCTTTACCTGAAATGCGCAAGGCAATTATTAAAGAAGGGTTAATACCCACAGTTTTACGGAAACCGGCCAGCGGCAAAAAAAGAGCCGCGAAAGCGGCTCTCAAGGTAAAACAGGGAGAAAAATCAGACCAATTCGCCGTATGGAGAAGATGCCTGAGGTCCAGAAGAACTGGACATGTATAGTAATCTCTCAGAAAGCTTAATTTTTGGTTAATGGTAAACGAAAGACTGCCCCGTAATATTCATTTTCGGGCACTGGCTGAGCCTTAGCTTACGGCAGCGGAAGTGCAGTCGTGTGTCTATTCTGCAGTGCGCATCAGGATCGGAAGAGATTTTCCGCCGCCTGCCTTCCGGCGGATTTCCGTGTCCTCTCCTCTTCGAGTCGGGTGATTTCGGCTTGCAGAAGATCGATACGGCTGCTCAGCTCGTCCACGGAAAGAAGGCTGAGATCGCCTCCGATCTCATGCGCTGCCGGTTTTTGCGGACGGTCATCGTCAAAGAGGCTCATATGCCTGCTCCTTTTTCCACATAGTCGCCATCGTCGCCTGGATATTGCGGCGCGCGTGGGTCAAGCGCAATACTTTCCGGCGTGACGAGCGGTGAGGGCGTCGTTGGCATCATCGTCGAGAAATTGTCTTTTTCCTCGGTGGAAAGCGCAGCGCGCCGGCGGCTTCTGATGATGGCATAGGCGGTGATGAGCAGATGCGCCACAGCCGTCACCAGGAACAGCGCATAGGGGCCGAAATGGGTCATGATCGCGCCGCCGAGCGTCGGGCCGATGATGGTGCCGATGCCGTAAAGCAGCAGCAGACCACCGGAAACCTTGACGAAGTCTTCCGATGCGGCGAAGTCGTTGGCATGGGCCACGGCGATGGGATAGAGCGCGTTGGCGGCGGCGCCATAAATGGCGATCATCGAAATCAGCACATAGACATCATGCGGCTGGACCACCGCGACAGCCAGGCCCGCGACCGCGCCAAGCCCGGCCAACCCGGCCAGCACGTAGCGGCGGTCTATCCGGTCTGAAAGCCGGCCTGCGGGAAATTGCGCCAGCGCACCGACGAAAATCGTGACGGACACCATGATGGCGATCATGGTCGGGTCCAGCCCTGCCCGCGCACCGAAGACGGCGCCGAGCGTACCGTAAGCGCCATTGGCAATGCCGATCATCAGAATGCCGATGAAGGAAACCGGTGAGTTGCGGTAAAGGGCCGGCAGATCCAGCTTCACCTTCTGCAACGGCTGTGGGCTCGCCGCCTTCGAAAGCGTCGCTGGCAAAATCGCGATGCAATAGATGATGCCGCAGATCATGAACAGCGAGGTATTGCTGATATCCCCCATCGGCACGATCATCTGCCCCGCCACGACGCCGAGCAGCGTGATGGCGATATAAAGCGAGAAGATCATGCCACGACTTTCATTGGTGGCGCGCTCATTCAGCCAGCTTTCGATAATCATCGAGGTTCCGGCCGTGCAGAAACCGGTAAGCGCGCGCAGCGCGATCCATGAGGTGTCGTCGATGATGAGGCCGGTCATCAGCACCGTCAGGCACACCAGCGCCACGAAGGACCCGAATGCCCGTACATGGCCAGCGCGGCGCACGATGGCAGGCGCGACAAAGCAACCGACGACGAATCCCGCCGCCCAGGAAGTGCCCAGAAAGCCAAGAATTTCATTGGAGTAACCTTCCGCCGAACCACGCACCGGCAGGACGAGGCCCTGAAGGCCGTTGCCGAGAAAAAGAAACAGAGTGCTGGATAAAAGAGCGAATACGGGTAGAAGATTTCTGCTCATGAAAACACTCTCATGCGTTCGGACGGACGGTCGGACAGGTCATAGGACGGGCGTTACCCGAATGAGTTGCACTCTTCTGGTGAACGGTAAAAATGTCCAGCCTGTGACGATGCAGAAATAAAGAAAAGGCTCAATAAATGACGAAGGCGATCGGCCTTTTTTTACTGCTGGCCATGGTGGTCCAGATCATCCGGCCGCTCGGTCTGCCGGGCCTGAAAAAAAGAGGCGATTGCTGGAAGATCGCGGTTGCCGCCTTTGTCATCTGGTCGGTGACGCTGCTTCTGCGCCCGTAACGAAAAAGCCGGCCGTCGGAATGGTTTCAAGGGCTGGCAAAGTGCGAAGATCTCTCCACCGTACCATTCCTGTCCGCGGTCAGGCCCATTCAGCCAGACGGAGGCTCGGCATCGGGCACAACTGACAATGTGTGCTTGAGGCATTTAAGTGCGAAACAAGAGCGGGAATGGCGTACACCCTCGATCTTGTAAAGCTTGCGGCGCAGAAACTGCTCGTAGCCCGCGGTTCCCGCCACCGCCACCTTGATGAGATAATCATATTCGCCGGTCGTCAGATAAGCTTCCAGCACTTCGGGAAGAGCGGCCATGGCCTTACCGAAACGTTCCAGAACCTCATCGTCGTGACGTTCCAGCATGACCTCGATGATCACCGTCTCGGTCAGTCCCAGATGGGCCTGATCGAGAATGGCGGTATAGCCGCGAATGACCCCTTCGTCTTCCAGCCGCTTGACGCGCTGCCAGCAAGGGCTGGGCGACAGCCCCACCTTTTCCGATAGTTCCGTATTGCTCAGCCTGCCATTCTCCAGCAGGGCCCGCAATATTTTGCGGTCAATTCTGTCCAGCGGCTTCGTCATGCCGGCCTCCCTGAAATATATCGCAAAAAAATCTGCCGTCCGTGGGGCCGCTTGCGAAAGAAGTGTTTTCCGAAGGGCACTTTGGCGGCGCCATTCGAAAGCACCTTTGGCTGGTCTTTGAGTACCGTACTGCAAGGTACAGGCAGCAGGGAGGAGCAGGCATGGCACCAACACAGCAACAGCATTTTCCAAGGCCGAGAACGCTGATACACCCCGGTATTTCTTCGCCGGTGCGTATTAACAGCCTGCGCTCGCCGTCTGCGCGCCATATGCGGCTGTTCATCGCGCCGGGATGCAGCCTCTACGATGGAATCGTGCGGTCTTTGGCCGAAAACGGCATCGAAAATGCCTCTTTGACCATTCTCGGCGGTTATTTCGACATCCTGTCCTATTGCGTGGCTCCACCCGATCCTTCCGGCAGGGCGGTCATCGCCTATACGAAACCCATCGATGCCGGGGCGGCCTGGCTGGTTTTCGGCAACGCGACGCTGGGGCGGAGCATGAAGGGCGAGCCGATCGTGCATTGCCATGCCGCCATGCGGACTGCGGCGGGTGTGGTCAAAGGCGGCCATTTGCTGACGGAATCCTGTATCGTCGGAGAAGGCGGCATTTCCGCACTTGTGACCTCGCTCGACAGTTTCGTGCTGCAGCAGTCCTTCGATCCCGAAACCAATATTCCCCTTCTTCAACCCAGAAACCGCACGGAGCGCGCCGATGAACACGCATAACACTGTCGAATCCGGCTCCATGGGTCGCGTGGCCTATGCCCGCATCGCGCCCAATGAAGACCTCGTGCTCGGTGTCGAGAAACTGTGCCTGGCCGAAGGTTTCCGCAATGCCTTCGTGCGCGGCGCGCTGGGCAGTCTGGTGGATGCGTGCCTCGGCACTCGCAGCGGCGCGTTTTTGCAGATAAGCGGTCCTGCCGTTGAAATCGTTTCGATTGCCGGTGAGGTGCGCGCCCAGCCGGATGGCTCCCTGCGCGCCGCGTTGACCGGCGTTGTCGCCGACACCGATGGCGCGGTTTACGGCGGTCCCTTCATTGCCGGCGCCAACCCCGTGTGCATGACCTTCGAGGTGACGCTGGAAGAATGGCTGCC
The DNA here is from genome assembly GCF_001526505.1 of Agrobacterium sp. D14. Taxonomy (NCBI): domain Bacteria; kingdom Pseudomonadati; phylum Pseudomonadota; class Alphaproteobacteria; order Hyphomicrobiales; family Rhizobiaceae; genus Agrobacterium; species Agrobacterium sp. D14. The sequence goes on along the minus strand of NZ_ASXX01000010.1, from coordinate 191,570 downwards.
TGCGGAAAAGCCGCAGGCGGCGTGAGGTACGGTAAGGTGGGCGGTGGAGTTGCACGGCGCAACTCATGCGGCCGCCCCCTGTCTTTCGGTCAGAAGCAGCTCGAAAGTGACGCAGACCGGGTTCTTGCCGCGCACCAGCCGCCCGCCGCTGATCTGCGTGGTAAGATCGACCATCGCAATATCCAGCATTGCCCGTCCGCCACCCGTGGCGGAGGGGTGGATGCGGCCATTGCGGATGAGGATTTCGCTGGCATAAGCGGTGAGACTTGTTCCGTCTTCATAATCCGCACCGATCAGGCTGCCGATACCATTGACCTCGGCCTCCCTCAGGTCGAATTGTCTGCAGGCGGCTTCAAGCGCCGTGCAGATATCGGTATTGGGCCGCACGGTGCACAACAGCGCCCGGAGCCCCGCATCTTTCCGGTTGCGCGGCTGCGCGATGGGCGTGAAGAGGGGGAAATTGGTTTCCTCATCCTTCTGCACGTCCAGAATTGCGCCATCCAGCGCCAGCGCCTCGAGCGGCGTTTCCCCGGAAAATTCAGACTCCAAAGGCAGCAGGTGCCCCATGGATAGAACGCCTTCGGCACTTTCCCACGAACCATGGCAGTGCAGGAACGGCTGACCGTCGCGTCGCCCCATATGCAGGCCGGCATCGATGATTGTGCCTCCCGGCATGGAGAATGTTTCGCTATACCAGGCGGCATGGGCGTCATCGGGTGCGGCTGCGGGCATGACATAGTGCAACCGCTTCATCGGCACATTTTTCAGTCTGACATAACCGCCATCGAAACCCTGTTCGATAAAGGCCTCTGCAATCGCTTCGTTGACGCAGACACCGGGTTTGGCATTCAGCGTGACCGGGTGGGCGTGGCAGCCGACGACGCGGAAGCGTTCGGGTGTTGCCGGCCCCGGATGGACGATGCTGCGCGGAAGCCCCTTCGGTGGCATTGTCGTCATACCGCAAGTCCTGCGGTAATGAAGCCACCGTCTACGGCCAGCACCTGTCCGTTGATGTAGCTCGCGTCGTCCGACACAAGGAAAGCCACGGCAGAGGCGATCTCGTCCGTCCTGCCATAGCGGTGCATGGGAACGCGGCTGTGCCACTGGCTGCGAACATTCTCCGTATGAACTGCCTGGGTGAGGGGGGTATCGACGGGGCCGGGCGCGATCGCATTGACGCGAATGCCCGATTGTCCCAGCTCGTTTGCCATAACCATCGTCAGAAGATTGACGCCGCCTTTTGAAGCGCCATAGGCGCTGCGGCCGCGATTGCCGCACATGCCGGAAACCGAGCTGATATTGACGATCGAACCGGAAATTGCGCGGTTCAGCCAGTAACGCGCGGCGGCGCGGGCCACGGCGAAGCTGCCGACGAGATTAACGTCAACGATACGGCGGAATTCTTCTACGCTGGTATCGACGGAAAGCTTGTCGATGCCGATGCCGGCGCTGTTGACGACGGCCACCAGATCAACGGCATGATCGGCGCCGCCTGCCGTCAAGGCGGCGAAAGCCTCTTCTATCGACGCCTCATCCGCCACATTGCAGACGATGCCGCGCGAAGCATCGATGCCGAGTTTTTCGCAGGCCGCATCCAGCGCCTCACGCTTGAGATCCAAAAGCCATGGCTGCCAGCCGCGCGCCATCAACAGCTGCGCCGTGGAAAAGCCGATACCCGATGCGCCGCCGGTGATGGCGACAGCGCCTTTCATCTCTCTCGTCTGCTGTGTCATACCGTCTCCTCCCGGTTATGCGTTACGGCCTTCAGCCGGTCAGTTTTTCCTCGAAAACCGGCATCTGGCCGCGCTTTTCCAGCTCCTCGCGGATCATCTTCTTGGTGATCTTGCCATAGGCGGATTTCGGCATGGCATCCCAGAACACAACGGCTTTCGGCAGCTTGTAACGGGCCATCTTGCCGTCGAGATAGGCTTTCAGGTCGATGCCGGCGATATCCGCGCCCTCGCGCGCCACGCAGACGGCGACGCCGACCTCGCCCCACACCGCGTCCGGCACGCCCAGAACCGCTGTCTCGCTGATGTCCGGGTGCATGAGGATTTTCTCCTCGATCTCACGCGGATAGATGTTCGAGCCGCCGGAAATATACATGTCGGAGGCCCGGCCGGTGATGTAAACGAAACCGTTCTCATCGCGGTGGCCAAGATCGCCGGTGCGGAACCAGCCGTTGCGGAAGGCTTTGGCATTGGCATCGGGATTATCGTAATAACCCGCGAAAACAGCAGGACCGATCACGCAGATCTCGCCGGTTTCACCGGCCTGAAGCTCCTCGCCTGCATCGCTCTGGATTTGCACTTCCATGCCGGTGCGATCAAAGCCGCAGGTGCCGATCCGCGCCTCCGGGCCGTCCTCGGCGTTGTGGAAGGAAGGCGGCAGCACGGTAATGTTGCCGGTCACTTCGCCCAGTCCGAAATATTGCACCAGCACCGGGCCGAGCTTGGCGAGCGCCCGTTTCTGATCGGCGCGATACATGGGCGCGCCGGCGTAGATGACGTAGCGCAGCGAGGAATGATCGAAACGATCCACGGAAGGGTCTTCGATCAGCATTTTCAGAATGGTCGGCACGGTAAAGGCATTGGTGACGCGCCATTTCTCGATCAGCGCCCACACTGCGGGCACATCGAGTTTTTCCGCAGCCGGAAGCACCGTTTTTGCCCCATGCGCCACCTGCACCAGCTGGTGAATACCCGCGCCATGCGAAAGCGGCGCAACGACGATGGAAGCGTCGCCCGGTCCGGTGCCGGGCATCAGATCGCAAAGATGGTTGGTGATGACGAAAGCCATCTGGCCATGGGTCAGTACCGCAGCTTTCGGCCGACCCGTTGTGCCGGAGGTGAAGAAGAACCAGCAGGGATCGTCCCGATCCACCGCCTGGCTTTTGACTTTCTGGCCCAGATGACGGGCCACGATGGAATCGTAGTCCTCGCCGAATTCGGCCGTGCCAATGGCGATGGTAAAATCGATCGCGGTCGCCTCACGGCTGGCCCTTGCATGCTCGGGAAAAGCGCTCGCGCAGATCATGCCGCGTGCGCCGCTGGCTTTTGCCAGATAGGCCACCTCATCGGGCGACTGGCGATAATTGGTCGGCACCCACACCGCGCCCACGCGGAAGCAGGCGAACATGGATTCGAACATCTGGTTGTTGTTGGAAGACTGCACCAGAATGCGGTCGCCTTTCCTGACGCCGAATTCCGTTACCAGCGCCTGCGTCATCGCATCGACGCGGGCGTCCATTTCAGCCCATGTCCAGCTCTTGTCACCCCATACGAAGCCGATATCGGCGGGGTTGCGGCGCGCTGCCTGGGTCAGGAAATGCGAGAGATTCATGACCCGCGTGGTCGAAGGCGCAACCCCGCCCGGAGGATGTATCGTCATTTCACGCGCTCCATGATCGAGACATAGTTGGCAACCGCAGTTCCCCCCATGTTGAAAACACCGGCAAGCGAGGCGCCGGGGATCTGCATGTCGCCCGCTTCACCCATCAATTGCATCGCCGCCATGACATGCATGGAGACCCCGGTTGCTCCAACCGGATGCCCCTTGGATTTCAGCCCGCCGGAAGGGTTGATCGGCAGGCGCCCGGTTTTAAGAGCCGTGCCTTCGCGCACCACCCGGTGGCCTTCACCGGGCTTTGCCAATCCCATCGCCTCATATTCGATGAGTTCGGCAATGGTGAAGCAATCATGGGTTTCGACGAAGGAGAGATCGTCGAGCGTCGCCCCGGCGAGTTCCAGCGAACCTGCCCAGGCGCGGCGCGCGCCCTCGAAGGCCAGCGGATCGCGGCGGCTGAGCGCCAGAATGTCATTGACATGCTTGCGGCCCCTGAAACCGATGGCCCGGTTGAGTGTCGCTGCGGTTTCCTCGTCGGCCAGAATGATGGCGGCGGCGCCATCGGAAATCAGCGAGCAGTCGGTGCGGCGCAACGGGCCTGCGACGTAAGGGTTCTTCTCCGATACCGTGTTGCAGAAATCGAAGCCGAAATCCTTGCGCATATGGGCATAGGGATTGACCGCACCATTGGCGTGGTTCTTGGCGGCGATCATCGCCAGTTCTTCCGAGCGATCGCCATAGCGCTGGAAATAGGCTTCAGCGATACGCCCGAACTGGCCGGCAAAGCCGCCGGAAATATCGGCTTCTTCGGCACGGTAGCAGGCGGATAGCAGGATTTCACCGACCTCGGCGGTTGGCAGCGCCGTCATTTTTTCCGCGCCGACAACGAGCGCGATGCGCCCGCGTCCGGCCTCGATGAAATCCATGGCGCTGTAAAGGGCGGCCGATCCTGTCGAGCAGGCATTCTCGAAACGCACGGCGGGCGTATAGGCGAGGCGCTCATCGCCCATGGCCACCAGCGCGCCCTGAAAATCCTGTTTCGAGAAACCGTTATTCATCACGCCGACGAAGATGCCGTCTATATCGCCGACATCGACGCCGGCATGATCGATGGCCGGCGCCACGACCGAAGCCATCAGTTGCTCGGTATTTTCAAGGGCCGATTTGCCGAAAGGCGAATGCGCCCAGCCGACGATCTGCGCTTTGCTCATTTGCTCGTTCTCCTTGTTTGCCGTTTCGCGTCGCCTTCGCCGCGCGTGCGGGCGCGGCTGGCCATCATTTCCGCAATGCGTGTCTCGATGCGGGTCACTTCCTCGCGCAGCACCGCCGCCAGTTCCGGCTGGCGCTCCGGCCGCATGCGGCTGTCGACGGCGGCAATGCTCAACGCCCCCGCCACCGCGCCATCCGGTGTTCGGATGGCAACGCCGATACCCCAGGAATTCGAGAGGATCAGACCCGGATTGAGCGAATAACCGTTGGTTCGTGTCAATTCGACATCGCGGCGCAGCCCGTCCAGCGTGATGCCGGGATAGTTCGCGGCAATCAGCCCGCTATTGGCGGCAATGACGCTTTCCACCTCGGCATCGGGCAGCGCCGCCAGCATGGCGAGCGATCCCGCGCCAATGCCCAGCGGGTGCTCGAAACCGGCCTGAAGCGCGTGGGTGCGCACCGGCCAGGTGCCTTCTTCGCGATAGAGGCACAGTGCAAACGTGTCGCGGCGCACGGAAAGGAAGCTCGAATCCTCAGTGCGGCGGGAAATGCGTGTCAGACTGTCCTGAGCCATTTGCAGCAAGCCGAAACGGCGCGATGACAGACTGCCCAGCACATAGGCTTCCTCGCCCAGATAATAACGGCGCGTTTCCTCATCCTGCTCCACCAGGCCTGCGCGGATCAGCGCCAGCAGCAGGCGGCGGGCCGTGGGCTTGTTCAGCCCGCTTTCGGTGACGATGACCGAAAGCGCCACACCCCGTTCGGCATGACGCCCCACCATTGATAGAAGTCCCAGCGCCCGGTCTACCGCACGCGCGCCTGTCAGGTCGTTTTCCGTCGGGATCATCGTGGCCATATCAGGAAAACGCTCCCACCGCACAGCTTTGCCCGCCATCGACCGGCAGGCAGATGCCGGTGATGAACTTGGCTTCATCGGATGCCAGAAAGACTGCCGCATGGGCGATATCGAAGGCATCGCCCATGCGGCCGACCGGGACGGCGGCATTGCGCGCCGCCACCATATCCTCGACGGAGGCATATTGATTGCTGATCTGCTTGTAGATCAGCGGCGTGTCGATCATTCCGGGCAGAACGCAATTGGCGCGAATGCCCTGGCGGGCATATTGCATGGCCAGCGCCACGGTTGCCTGGTTTACGGCGGCCTTCATGGCGTAATAGGCGAAATATGGATAGCCGGTCCAGCGAATGGAGGCGAGCGACGAGATGTTGACGATGGCCCCGCCGCCCTGCGCCAGCATTACCGGCAGCACGGCCTTGGCGGTGCGATAAACGGAGCCGATATTGAGATCGACCGAGGCTCGAAAGCGCTCCTCATCCAGCTCGACCGGGCCGCCCATATGGGTCACGCCGACATTGTTGTGCAGGATATCGATGCCGCCGAAGACCTCGCAGGTCCGCGCAACCGTGGCCGATACGGAATCGAGTTCCGTGACATCGGCAGCAACCGCAATCGCCTCGAAACCTTCGCCGCGAATGATCTGCGCGGTTTCCTCGGCCGCGTCAGCGAAGAGGTCGACACAGGCCACGCGTGCGCCTTCGCGGGCGAATTGCACGGCCGCAGCCTTGCCATTGCCGAAACCCGGACCAGATGATCCTGCGCCAAAAACAATGGCGCGTTTTCCCGTCAGGCGACCTGTCAAAACAGTCTCCATTACAATCGTCAGAAATAGTCGGGTCGGCCCCGCCTGACGCGGGGCCAGCTATTCAGCGGACCGATCAGGTCAGGCTGGCGCCAACGGCCTTTTCGAGAATGGCCCAGGCTTCATCGCCATATTTGCCCTTCCATTCGGAATAGAAACCGGCTTCCTTGAGGGTTGCACGGAAGAGTGAGGCGTCGGTGTCATTGAAGGTCATGCCCTTGGCAATCAGGTCTTCCTTCACCGAGGCATTGAGTTTCGCCACATCGGCCCGCTCGTCCTTGCCGGCCTGATTGAGGTTTTTGGCAACGATGGCGCGCAGGTCATCCGGCAGGCGCTCCCAGGCGCGCTTGTTCGCCAGGAACCAGAAGCCGTCCCACATATGGTTGGTGACCGAGCAGAATTTCTGCACTTCGAACAGCTTGGCGGTGGAAATGATCGCCAGCGGGTTTTCCTGGCCATCGACAACGCCGGTCTGCAAGGCGGTGTAGACTTCAGCGAAATTGATCGAGGCTGGGGCCGACTTGAAGGCCTTGAACATCGAGGTCCAGAGCGGGCTTACCGGCACGCGGATCTTGAAGCTTTCGAGATCGGCCGGCGTGGCGATGGGCTTCGAAGCGCTGGTGATCTGGCGGAAGCCGTTATCCCAGATAGTGTCCATGGCAACGAGGTTCTGTTTGGCGATTTCGCCGCGTACATATTTGCCGAGATCGCCATCCATGGCCGCCCAAACCGAATCGTAGTTCGGGAAGGCGAAGCCGATGCCGCTGATGGATGCATTCGGCACCAACGTCGACAGGATCAGTGGCGAAAGCGTAAAGAATTCAACGCCGCCCGAGCGTACCTGGCTCAACACATCGGTATCGGCACCCAACTGGCTGCTGGGGAAGATGTTGATCATCACCTGGCCGTCGGTTTCCTTGGCGATACGGTCGGCCGCTTCCTTGGCGCGGATGTTCATGGGGTGCGCGGCAGGCAGGTTGTTGGCATATTTATAATTGAATTGCGCAGCGCGGGCGCGCGACACAAAAGCGGTGGCAAGAACGGCAGAACCGGCGCCGGCCAACACGGTACGTCTGTTGATATTCATTGCTTTCTCCTCCCAAAATAAAAGCATGTGTCATTCATCGGCGTGGCGGGTGGACCCCCGCCACGGTCTTAGAGCAGAATTGTCGAGAAGCCCGGAACTGCCGCAATCAGCAGCAGACCGATGACCATGGCTGCGAGATAGGGCCAGATGGCGCCCATGGCCTCATCAGGCGAAACATTGCCTATCTTGCAGGCGATATAGAAACCGATGCCTATGGGCGGCGCCATCAGGCCGATATTCATGGCGACCACGACCACCATCGAATAATGGATGTCGTTGATGCCAAGCGTGCGGGCAATGGGGAACATGATCGGTGCGAGCAATACGATTGCCGGCAGGCCTTCCAGCACGCAGCCGAGGATCATGAAAATCAGGATCGATACGACCATATAGGTCATCCAGCCGCCCGGCAGATCGGTGATCATCGCGGTCAACTGGAAAGCAAAGCCGCTCTGCGTCAGCCCCCAGGCCATGGCCGAGGCGCAGCCGAGGATCAGCAGGATCGCCCCGGAAAGGGCGGCCGTCTCCACCAGCATGGAATAGAGCTTTTTGAGGCTGATGCCGCCATAAAGCACCGCACCGATAATCATCGCATAGAGCACAGCGATGGTGGAAACCTCGGTTGCCGTCGCCACGCCGCCGCCGACCAGACTGCGGATGAGGAAGGGCAGAACCAGTGCAGGTGCTGCAACCAGGGCCGCCTTGCCGACCAGCGGCCACGGGGTGCGTTTTGCGCCTTCCATGTTTTCATGCCGCGCCTTCCAGCGGGCCAGAACGGCCAGTACCAGAAGCAGCACCATGGCGATCATGAAGCCGGAGGTGAACAGGCCGGCAATCGACACGCCCGCCGCCGAACCGAGAACGATCAGCACGATGGAGGGCGGAACCGTATCGGCCATGGCGGCGCCGGTGGCGAGCAGCGCAATCATTTCCTTGGGCTTGTGGCCACGGCGCTTCATTTCCGGAAACAGCGCCGGTGCAACCGTTGCCATGTCCGAAACCTTGGAGCCGGAAATGCCCGAGACCAGAAACAGCGAGCCGAGCAGCACATAGGACATGCCGGCGCGAATATGCCCGAACATCGAGGATAGCAGCTCGACAATCGCCCTGCCCATGCCGGTGGCATCGAGCACACAGCCCAGCAGCACGAAAACCGGAACCGAGAGCAGAATGATGCCCGACATGCCCTCGTCAATGCGCCCGATCATCACGATGGTCGGAACCCAGGTGGTAAAGGTCAGGTAGGCGAGGGTTCCAAGGCCAAAACAGAAGGCGATCGGTACGCCCAGCACCAGAAACACCGCCACGAACAGGCCGAGGAAGATCGCCAGATTGAAATTGCCGAAAGTTTCGAGCGTCGGCGATGCCAGATAGAGCAGGCCGGAGACGACCGCGACGGTGACAACGGCTGCGATGATGTCCCGCAGATTTTCCCTGCGGAAGAGATTGTTGAGGACCAGCAGCAGCATCAGACAGGCGCCAACCGGCAAGGCCGCGGCGCGGAAGGACATTGGAATATTCAGCGCTGCCGAGGTGACGACCCATTCCTCGATGGTATATTCTATCGCCGGCTTGATAATCGCCGCAAGAAATGTCGCTACCAGCACCAAAGCGAGCGAGTTGACATAGCCCAGAATGCGCTGCGGAAACATATTGAGAAATAGTGTCAGGCGCAGGTGCTCGCTGCGGTCGATGGCAATTGCCGCACCCAGCATGGCAAACCACAGGAAGCTCAACGACGCCGTTTCATCGATCCAGACGATTGGCAAATGCAGGGCATAGCGCGATGTCACGCCCAGCAGAAGCAGGCCGATCATCACCGCCAGCAGCACCGCCGCGACAGCCTCGATGGGTCGCATGAACCATGAGCCTGTTACCGGCCCGGTATGCAAAAGCTCTCCATCGAGCACAAATACGTCGTCATTCGCGTTTGCGGTCATGGTCATCGGGGCCTCCTCTCCCACAGAACAACCTTCGCAACGGACTGCGGCAGACAAAGAGAGTTATCCGCGCCCAGGCCAATATCATGACCGACGCATCAGGATATATCTGTCATTGCCAGACCGGCCAGACCCCTCCAAAAGCCTGAAACTAGCGGTATATTGCCTCCACAATATGGACCGTTAAAAAACTATGCATTCGGGATACACAGGAAAAGTGCCGAAATCAACTGTATAAATGCAGTATTGCGCGGTTTTCATCGTAAGCTTATAGGTCCACATAGTGGATCATACTATAATTGATTGAAATTTATCTGTGATGTAACGAGCGCGCAGCAATTTCCGGGGCTTTTCGGAAGCCCGTCGAGACAAAATCGCTTATGATGCCGGGCGAGCCGGATGGTCTGGCGTTACGCGCTGAAGAAGTCGGAGAGCAAATCCGCTGCCTATTGCGGCAATGACGGTCCATAAAGTCGTCAGGTTGCACGACTTGAGCGGATAAGGCTGCCCATGGTGGACATGCTTCCACTCAGGCGATGCACAATCAAAACGGTGGAGAATTATCAGTCGGGTAAAATGAAAGACGATTGGGTCCGGGTGACGGAATACGGACGATCTTGCTTTATCAAACGAAGCAGCCGCCCTTTAAGGCGGCTGCTGTTTATCTGATGTTCTCTGTCAGCCTCAGGCTGCCTTTTCGAGTTCCTGCTTCCAGTTACCCTTGGCGGCGAGGCTGTTCATCGCGGCGCGGTGCGTGAAGGCGCGCTGGCCGGCGGCGACGTTTTCCTGCTTGCCGCCCCATGTCTTGAGGGCCGTATCCTGAAGCGCGCGGCCGTAGGAATAGGTCAGAGACCAGGGCAGGTCGTAGCCGGCATTCATGGCGGAGAGATGGGCGGTCGCCTCTTCGGAGGACTGGCCGCCGGAAAGGAAGGCGATGCCGGGAACAGCCGAAGGCACGGTCGCCTTCAGAACCTTCACGGTCTTTTCCGCCACTTCCTCGACGGAGGCCTTGCGGGCCTTCTTGCCGTCGATGATCATGTTCGGCTTGAGGATCATGCCTTCAAGATTCACACGGGCGTCGAACAGGTCCGCAAAAACGGTCTGGAGAACCCATTGCGTGACTTCCGCACAGCGGTCGATGTCATGCGTGCCCGGTTCGCCGTCCATCAGCACTTCCGGCTCCACGATCGGCACGATATCCGCCTGCTGGCAGAGAGCGGCGTAACGGGCGAGCGACTGGGAGTTTGCCTTGATCGAACCCCAGCTCGGACGCTGCTCGCCGATGGTGATGACGCCGCGCCACTTGGCGAAACGCGCGCCGGCCTCATGATACTTGCGCAGGCGCTCGTAAAGGCCGTCCAGGCCTTCGGTAATGAATTCATGCGGGTGGAAAGCCATCGGCTTGGCGCCGATATCCACCTTGATGCCCGGCAGGCTGCCGGCCGCCTTGATGATATCCACGAAAGGCGTGCCGTCGGCGGCCTTCTGGAACAGGGTCTCTTCATAAAGGATGACGCCGGAGATGTATTTCTTCATGGCGTCGTCTGAACGGAACAGCATCTCGCGATAATCGCGGCGGGCGGTCTCGGTGGACTCCAGATTGATGCTGTCGAAACGCTTTTTGATCGTTCCCGTGGATTCGTCGGCGGCGAGCAGGCCCTTGCCGTCGGCGACCATTTTGATTGCGATGTCTTCGAGACGTTCGGTCATTTGCTATTCTCCCAAGGCACAATAAATTTCCGATAACAGAAGTTCCAGGGCAGGGAAATGGCACGCTAACTCATTGAAACGATTGAAATGATTTCAATCGTTTGAAACTTTTCCTCCCGGTGCCGCTTACCAAAAAGCAAGGCCGGACAAGCATGGCTTGTCCGGCCTCGTGTCAGGCAAGTAGGGTGAGTTTACTTGGCGGCGGTCAGGATGGCAACGCCCGGCAATTCCTTGCCTTCCATCCATTCGAGGAAGGCGCCGCCGGCCGTCGAAACATAGGAGAAATCCTCGGAAACGCCGGCATGGTTGAGCGCGGCAACGGTGTCGCCGCCGCCGGCGACGGAGACGAGCTTGCCGGCCTTGGTGCATTCCGCCGCGTGTTTTGCAGCGGCAACGGTCGCCGCGTCAAAGGGCTCGATTTCGAAGGCGCCGAGCGGGCCGTTCCAGACCAGCGTTTCGGCGCGGGAAATCCAGGCCTTGATGCTTTCAACCGATTTTGGGCCGACATCGAGAACCATGGCATCAGTGGGAATGGCGTTGATGTCGACGATTTCATTGGCCGCACCGGCCTTGAATTCGCGAGCGACGACGCCGTCCTCCGGCAGCACGATGGCGCAGCCGGATGTCGCAGCCTCGATCATGATCTGCTTTGCGGTCTCGGCGAGATCATGCTCGCAAAGCGATTTGCCGACCTGCGCACCGCGGGCGGCGAGGAAGGTGTTGGCCATGCCGCCGCCGATGACGAGGGCGTCGACCTTCTTGACGAGGTTCATCAGCAGATCGATCTTGCTCGAAACCTTGGCGCCACCGACGATGGCGACGACCGGACGGACTGGCTGGCCGAGGCCCTTTTCCAGAGCCTCAAGCTCGGCCTGCATGGTGCGGCCGGCATAGGCGGGCAGGTGGCGTGCAAGGCCTTCGGTGGAAGCGTGGGCGCGATGGGCGGCGGAGAAGGCGTCGTTCACGTAGATATCGCCATTGGCTGCCAGAGCTTCGACGAAGGCCGGATCGTTCTTTTCCTCGCCCTTGTGGAAACGGGTATTTTCCAGAAGCAGGATATCGCCATCGTTCAGTTTCGCGACGGCATCCGCCGCCGGTGCGCCGATGCAGTCGGTCGCAAAGGAAACGGCGTGATCCAATACTTCCTCGACGGCGGGTACGATCTGGGAAAGCGACATATCGGCCACCGGTTCACCCTTCGGGCGGCCGAAATGGGCAAGCAGAACGACTTTCGCGCCCTTGGAGGACAGTTCCAGAATGGTCGGCGCAACGCGTTCGATACGGGTTGCGTCCGTCACCTTGCCATCTGCGACCGGCACGTTGAGATCAACGCGGACGAGAACGCGCTTTCCGGCAATGTCGTTGAGGTCGTCGAGGGTCTTGAAAGCGGGCATAGGTCGATCCTGATTTGTTGCGAGTTCGGCACGGACCATACTATGCCTGATTGACGACGCAAGCCGGTCAGGCCTCATTTTCTCTCACTGTATTCGCAGCGGCGGGGGGCGCTTTCTTCAACGCTGGCGGAGCGTGGCTGGCGCTTCTCTGCCAGATGGTTGCGGACACGGTTGAGGATTTCCGAAAAGCTGATGAAGATCGGCAGGCTGGTCGCCGGTTCCACCGGTTCTAGGGAGATGCCCACACCGGTTATCGCCTCGTGTTCGTCCAGTGTGCGAACGATCAGCACGATGGAGCCGAGGCGCACGCGGTCGGCATAATCTGCCTTTCCGGCAAGGCGCGCTTCGATGAGTTCCGCGACGCTCATCGCCTGTTCGGCGGGCGAAAGCAGGCCGGGACCATAGGCTGCATCCAGCTCCTTCGCCGGACGGACGGGCGAGATCGCGAAGGTGCCGAAGAAATCGGCGTCGTCATCGGCAACCGGCAGGGCGCTCGCAAACAGCCGGTCGATCAGACGGGAATAGCCGGGTGCGATGAAGAGGTAGACGAGATCGTTCTCGCGCAGCCGCCCGGCATATTGGTAGCGGATCGATTTGCCGTCGCGCACCACCAGCGAAGGCATGGCCCAGCGCGGAATGCGCTCGCCCTGCATGATGGCGCTGCCCTTGGCGACCCGGTAGGAAATCAGCTCATGATTGGCGGTGCCTGGAAGGTCCACCTCCAGCTTGTCCACCTCACCCATGCGTGGCGGCACGATCAGCCCGAGCCTTGTCGCCACCGGCTTGATGGTCCAGCCCTGTACCAGCAGCGACACCAGCACGATGATGAAGGCGGCGTTGAAATAGATCTGCGCATCGTCAAGCCCGCCGAGAATGGGCATGATGGCGAGCAGGATGGAAACCGCGCCGCGCAGGCCCACCCAGGCGACGAAAGATGTTTCCTGCTGGGTATAGTTGAAGGGCATGAGGCTCAGCCACACCGCAAGCGGGCGGGCGACGAAGATCAGGAACAGCGCGAGCAGCACGGCCGGAATGGCGATTGCCGGAAACTGCGACGGGGTGGCGAGCAGGCCGAGCATCAGGAACATGATGATCTGGGCAAGCCAGGTCAGCCCCTCATGGAAACGGCGAATGGTTTCCTTGGCGAAAATCCGGCGGTTGCCGGCAACAATGCCTGCCACATAGACCGCCAGAAAACCGCTGCCGCCAATTGTGCCGGTGAAGGAAAAGACGAGCAGCGCCAGCGCCAGCACGAAGATGGGCGCAAGCCCCCGGTCGGCGGCGAAACGGTTGACGACGGTGGCGATCATGACGCCGCCGAGCAGGCCGAAAATGACTCCAAGGCCCATCTGCTCGATGAAAAGCAGCAGAAAGCCGCTATCGATGCCGGCCAGCCCCTGGCCCTTGGCGATGATTTCGACCAGGGCGATGGTGAGGAAGATCGCCATCGGATCGTTGGTGCCGGATTCGACTTCCAGCGTCGAGCGCACCTGATCGCGGATATGGATGCCGCCGATGCGCAGCAGGAAGAACACAGCTGCCGCGTCCGTGGAGGCGACGATGGCGCCAAGCAGCAGGCCTTCAAGCCATGAAAGCCCGAGCAGGAGGGCCGCCGCGCCGGCAAAAAAGACGGATGTGAGGATGACGCCGACTGTGGCGAGAGCGACGGCGGGTGCCGCCGAAAGCCGGAAGGACTGGATGGATGTGCCGAACCCGGAATCGAACAGGATGACGGCAAGCACCAGCGAGCCGAGCATATAGGCCAGCGGATTGTTGGTGAATTCGATGCCGAGGCCGTCCACACCGGCCCCAAGGCCGATCATCAGGAAAAGCAGCAGCAGCGGCGCGCCGAAGCGGAAGGCGATGAGGCTGGAAAAGGCGGCGACGAGAACGAGAACGGTTGCGACCAGCAACAGAAGATAAAATGATTCCACGTCCACCGCCTCATTCAAACCGCGTTGATAGACCGCAACCCGTGGCGCAATGAATGCTCTGCGCGTCTGCAGTCAATGCGCCACGGGTTGCGGTCTGTCAGCGCTGTTTCGGGTGGCGTTGAAAGGCGACGCAAGGCGGGGTGTATCGAATGATACGGCAGGGCCGAAGTGCATTGCGCACGACCGTTATCCCTGCATCTCTTGTCCGTTTCAAAATCGACCAGACAAAGGCAGGAAATTGAAAACTTGGAGGCACCTCATAGGAAAATCGAAATAAAAAATCCGGCGAGATTGCTCCCGCCGGACCTGCATCCATTAATGCGTCTTCGTTAGATGGTCTTCGCGAAGGCGACGGCCGTGTCCGACATGCGGTTGGAGAAGCCCCACTCGTTGTCGTACCAGGACAGGACGCGCACGAAATTGCCTTCCATGACCTTGGTCTGGTCGTTGGCGAAGATCGACGAATGGCTGTCGTGGTTGAAATCGCGGGAAACAAGCGGCTCGTCCGTGTAGCCGAGGATGCCCTTCAGCTTGCCGTTGGCGGCAGACTTGATCGCTTCGTTGATTTCCTCAACCGTGGTGGCGCGCTTGGCAATGAACTTGAAGTCCACGACCGAAACGTTCGGGGTCGGAACGCGGATCGACGTGCCGTCCAGCTTGCCCTTGAGGTGCGGCAGAACGAGGCCAACGGCCTTGGCAGCGCCTGTCGAGGTCGGGATCATGGACAGGGCTGCGGCGCGGGCGCGGTACAGGTCCTTGTGCATGGTGTCCAGCGTCGGCTGGTCGCCCGTGTAGGAGTGGATCGTCGTCATGAAGCCATGGTCGATGCCAACGACGTCATCAAGAACCTTCACGACCGGCACAAGGCAGTTGGTGGTGCAGGACGCGTTGGAAATGACCAGATGGTCCTTCGTCAGCTGGTCGTCGTTGACGCCGAAAACGACGGTGAGGTCAGCGCCGTCAGCCGGAGCCGAAACGATGACGCGCTTTGCGCCGGCCGTCAGGTGAGCGGCAGCCTTGTCGCGGGCGGTGAAGATGCCCGTGCATTCCAGGGCGATGTCAACGCCGAGTTCCTTGTGCGGCAGCGTTGCCGGATCGCGAACGGCCGTCACCTTGATCGGCTTGCCGCCGCCAACGATGATCGTGTCGCCTTCTACCTTCACATCGGCCGGGAACTTGCCGTGGATCGAATCGTAACGCAGCAGGTGGGCGTTGGTCTCAACCGGGCCGAGGTCGTTGATGGCAACGACTTCGATGTCGGTGCGGCCGGATTCGACGATGGCGCGCAGGACGTTGCGGCCGATGCGGCCGAAGCCGTTAATGGCAACTTTTACAGTCATTTACAGTCTCCCGAACAAGAATGGGCGTGGTCTTTGCTGAGTGGTGAGGGCTTGGGAAGCCCTCACGCAAGTTTTGCCTCGACTGCGGCGACAACGGCTTCCGCCGTGATGCCGAAGTGCTTGAAGAGATCCTTCGCCGGTGCGGACGCTCCAAAGGAGTGCATGCCGACGAATGCGCCGTCGGAGCCGATGAAATAATCCCAGCCCTGGCGGATGGCGGCTTCGACCGCGATCTTCACCGGAGCCTTGCCGATGATGGCGTTGCGATAGGTTTCCGGCTGTTCCTTGAAAAGCTCGAAGCAGGGAACGGAAACGACACGGACGGAAACGCCGTTGTCCTTCAACGTTGCGGCAGCCTTCAGCGCCACTTCGACTTCCGAACCGGATGCGAAGATCGAAACCTTGGCGTCGCTGGCGGAAACGAGTTCGTAAGCGCCGTAAGCAGACAGGTTCTTCTCTTCATATTCCTTGCGCGAGGGCGCAAGGTTCTGGCGGGTAAGGGCCAGCGCGGAAGGACGATGCTTCTGCTCGAGAGCCAGCTGCCAGCATTCCGCCGTTTCGGTTTCATCCGCCGGGCGGAAGACGAGCAGGTTCGGAATGGCGCGCAGGGCTGCGATCTGCTCCACCGGCTGGTGGGTCGGGCCGTCTTCGCCGACGCCGATGGAATCATGCGTCAGAACGTGAACGACACGGATGCCCATCAGCGCTGCAAGGCGGATCGACGGACGGCAATAATCCGAGAAGATCAGGAAGCCGCCGGCATAGGGGATGAGACCGCCATGGAGCGCGATGCCGTTCATCGCCGCCGCCATACCGTGCTCGCGGATGCCGTAATGCAGGTAACGGCCGGAGAAATCCGTCGGCGTGATGGACTTCATCTGGCTGGTCTTGGTGTTGTTGGACGGCGTCAGGTCAGCCGAACCGCCGATCATTTCCGGCAGGACGCCGTTGATGACTTCGAGCGAATCTTCCGAGGCCTTGCGGGTGGCGACCGTCGGGTTGTTCTCGATGATCTTCTTCTTGAAGGCATCGATGGCGCTGTCGAAATTGCCGGGCAGGTCGCCGGCGAAGCGGCGCTTGAATTCGGCCTTCTTGCCGGCTTCAGCGGCTTCAAGGCGGGCTTCCCAGTCCTGGCGGGTCTTGGTGGAGCGCAGGCCGGCGAGACGCCATGCATCCAGCACGTCTTCCGGAACGACGAAGGCTTCGGCTTCCCAGTTCAGGTGCTTGCGGGTGGCGGCGATTTCTTCGGCGCCGAGCGGGTTGCCGTGAACCTTGTGGGTGCCCTGCTTGTTGGGCGCGCCGAAGCCGATGACGGTCTTGCAGGCGATGAAGGTCGGGCGGTCGGATTTCTGCGCGGCTTCGATGGCGGCGGCAATCGCGTCCGGATCGTGGCCATCAACGCGGATGGTGTTCCAGTGAACGGCCTGGAAGCGGGCGATCTGGTCGGTGCTGTCGGAGAGGCCGACTTCGCCGTCGATGGTGATGTTGTTGTCATCCCAGAACAGAACGAGCTTGTTGAGCTTCAGGTGGCCGGCAAGCGCGATGGCTTCGTGGCTGATGCCTTCCATGAGGCAGCCGTCACCGCACAGGACATAGGTGAAGTGGCTCTGCAGGTCGGAGCCGAATTCCTCTTCAAGCTTGCGCTCGGCAATCGCCATGCCGACGGCGTTGGCGATGCCCTGGCCGAGCGGGCCGGTCGTGGTTTCAATGCCGGTCGCGTGGCCATATTCGGGGTGGCCGGCGGTCTTGGAACCGAACTGACGGAAACGCTTGATCTCGTCGATCGTCATGTCCTCGTAGCCCGTCAGATAGAGCAGCGAGTAAAGAAGCATCGAGCCATGACCTGCCGACAGCACGAAGCGGTCGCGATCCGCCCAGAGCGGCGCCTTGGGATCGAATTTCAGGTAACGGGTGAAGAGAACGGTGGCGACATCAGCGGCGCCCATCGGCAGACCGGGATGGCCTGAATTGGCCTTCTCCACTGCATCCATGGCAAGAAATCGGATCGCATTTGCCATCCGGTTGTGTTTGTCGCGAGAAATCATGGCTTTTCCGTCTGTTTCCGGGTGAAAGGAGATAGTTTTACGCAACTATCCAAAAAGCGGGTTGATCCATAGCAGGTGAGGCAGGCAAGTCAATAAATCCACGGGCGTTTGCGGTTCGCTGAGGGAGAAAAAATCGTTTAGAAAATCGGGCATCCTGACAAAATCCGTGCGATAGGCGCTGCCGCCTCTTCGTTCATCCACAGAGCAAAACGTCTCAATGCACTGGTTTGATTGACGGGATGGTAAATCGGGTAATAACCTCGTGATTGTTGAAAAGGCCTGAAACCGGACGATTCGGCCGGTGGCGTGCGAGTTGGAAAAAACGATGTCGGCTGACAAGACCGTACAATCTGCGCTGACGGAGCTGAATGCTGCCATCACAAATCTCGAAAATGCCATCGATATGCGTATCGAGCGGCAAAGGGAGACGGGCGAGATCGATAACGAGGTCAAGCGGGTCCATGTCGACCGCGCAAGGCTCGCGCATGAGTTGGATCAGGCCGAGTTTCGCGCCAATCGTCTTGAAGAAGTAAACCGCGAGGTTTCCCGCCGGCTGGTGACGGCGATGGAGACGATCCGCGCGGTGCTGGATCGATAGGAGCGGGCTCATGGCGCAAGTCACAGTTATGATCGACGGTAAGGCCTATCGCATGGCGTGCGAGGCGGGGCAGGAAGACCATCTGACTGATCTCGCAACGAGGTTCGACCGGTATGTCGGGCACCTCAAGAGCCAGTTCGGTGAAATCGGCGATCTTCGCCTGACCGTCATGGCGGGCATCATGGTGATGGACGAGCTTTCCGAACTCAATCGCAAGATCGAGAAGCTGGAAGGGGAGGTCGCATCCCTTTCCCACAACCGCGACGGCATGGCCGAGCACCGGGCGAAATCGGACGAGATGGTGGCGCTCGCCATCGGCGATCTGGCCGACCGCCTGAACGGGATCACCGAAAAACTGCTGGCGCGGCCGAAGCCCGCCGCGCATTGATGGCCTGAAGGGTTCTGAGGCGGCAAAATTTCGCGCGCTGCCCTCTGGCGGTTTTCTCCGATCCGTCCTATATCTTCTATGCGTTCTGCGCTTCCCGACAGGAACCACAATCCCTGGGGCCATACTCGATCCAAAGGGAGCTGTCCCTGGCCAGTCCCGTGGGGCTGGACACACGGTGCCCACCTACTTTTGTAGGCGCCCAGGATCGTAAATCTCCATCGGTCGCCGTGGATCGCGCTTGAAGTTTCGGATCAACCCCCGGTGCTTCCCTGTACCCTTGATATATTCGACAGTCATTTTTCATAACTGCCGGACGCGGCTTTTTTATATTGCCGTCATTGCAATGGCGGAACAATTCCCTATTATCCGGATTGGTATGTCTGTCATGCCCTTTAAAAAAGGGCGCTGCGGCCAAAACCGCGACGTGCCGTTCAACAGCCCAAAGAGCTAAACTTGTTTACTGAAATTATGATCGTGGTCCTGCTCACCGTATTGAACGGTGTGCTTGCCATGTCCGAGCTTGCCGTTGTCTCCTCCAGACCGGCGAGGCTCAAAGTGCTTGCCACACAAGGCAGCAAGGGCGCCACACTGGCGCTCAGCCTTTCCGAAAATCCCGGACGCTTTCTTTCCACGGTGCAGATCGGCATCACGCTGGTCGGCGTCCTTTCCGGCGCTTTTTCCGGTGCCACGCTCGGCGCGCGCTTCACCGCGTGGCTTCTGGAGCAGGGCGTTCCCGACCGTGCCGCCGATGCGCTCGGTGTCGGCTCGGTGGTCGTCGCCATCACCTATCTGTCGCTGATCGTCGGGGAACTGGTGCCCAAGCAGATTGCGCTGCGCGATCCCGAAAAGGTCGCCGCCCGCGTCGCCCCCACCATGATGCTGCTGTCCAAGGTCGGCGCGCCGCTGGTGTGGCTGCTCGACCGGTCGGGCAAGGCCGTTCTGGCGCTTCTCGGCCATAGCGGTGAATCCAACGCTTCGGTCACCGACGATGAAATCCGCACGGTTCTGGCCGAAGCCCACAGCGCCGGCGTGATCGAGACCGAGGAATCGGCGATGATCACCAGCGTCATGCGCCTTGCCGACCGCAATGCGCGCGGCCTGATGACACCGCGACGCGATGTGGAAGTGGTCGATATCGAAGACAGCGCGGAGGAAATCCGCGAGCAGCTTCGCCAGACGCAGCGTTCGCGCCTGCCGGTGCGCAACGGCGCTTCGGATGAAATTCTCGGCGTGCTTTTCGCCAAGGACGCTTTCGATGCGCTGGCTTCCGGCAAGGAACTCAACATTCGCGAGCTTCTGCGGGAAGTTCCGGTCGTATCGGATCTGACGAGCGCGGTGGACGTCATCCAGTCGCTGCGTCGCTCCACCGTACATATGGTGCTGGTCTACGACGAATACGGCCATTTCGAAGGTATCGTCAGCTCCGGCGACGTTCTGGAGGCCATCACCGGCGCTTTCCAGGAAGATAATGACGAGGAGCCGGCCATGGTCGAGCGCGAGGACGGTTCGTTTCTCGTCGCTGGCTGGATGCCCGCCGATGAGTTCGCCTATCGCATGGGTTTCCAGATCGACGAGGATGCCGAGTTCGAAACCGTTGCCGGTCTGGTTCTGGACGAGTTCCGCCGCCTGCCGGAACTGGGCGAACATGTCACCCGCAATGGCTGGCGTTTCGAGGTTATCGATCTCGATGGTCACCGCATCGACAAGGTTCTCGTGAGCCGGGCCGCCTGATGCCCGGTGACGTTGCCGAAAAAGCAAGGCTGCGCGGCGAAAGGCTCGCCGCGCGCGATGCGCTGACGCTGGCGGAGCGCCAGCAAAAGAGCCAGTCCATGACGGCCCATGGCGCTTCCGGCATCCCCTTTGCACCGGGCACCGTAATTTCCGGCTTTATGCCGATCCGCTCCGAGGCCGATACCCGGCCGCTGATGGAAGCGTTGCGGACAAGGGGCGGGCGTCTCGTCCTGCCCGTTGTGCTGGATCGTGAAACCATTGTCTTCCGCGCCTTTGAAACGGATACGCCGCTGGTGAAGACCGGCTTCGGCACGACCGGGCCGGGCGAGGATGCGGAGGTTCTCGATCCGGATATTCTGCTCGTGCCTCTTTCCGTCTTCGATGGCAAAGGTCAGCGGGTCGGTTATGGCGCGGGCCATTATGACCGCGCCATTGCGCGATTGCATGGCAAAGGTCGGTTTCCCATTCTCATCGGCGTCGCCTATGACTGTCAGGAAGTGCCGTCGGTACCGGCAGAACCCCACGATGTGCCGCTTCATGCCATTTTGACGGAGAGCGGCCTGCGCTGGTTTTCCGGCCAGCCGTTGATGTCTGATAATGGGCAAACGGCGCTTTAGCACTTTTTAAAAGACGGATTACCCGCTAGAGGGACGAAATCCAAAGAACATACGCAAAACGGGGCGGTGAATGAGACTTCTTTTTCTCGGAGATATGGTTGGCAAGACCGGACGCACGGCTGTCTGGGAGCGGTTGCCGGGGCTGATTTCCGACCTGAAGCTGGATTTCGTCATCGTCAACGGTGAAAACGCTGCCGGTGGTTTCGGTATCACCGAAGATATCTATCTCGAGACCATCAATGCCGGCGCCGATGTGGTGACGACCGGCAACCATGTCTGGGACCAGAAGGAAGCGGTTTCCTTCTGTGAGCGCCACGACCAGTTCCTGCGGCCCGCCAATTATCCGGATGGTACGCCGGGCAAGGGCTCGGGCATTTTTTATGCCCGCAACGGCGCGCGCATACTGGTTGCCAACATCATGGGCCGGGTCTTCATGCATCCGGAACTGGACGATCCCTTCAAGTCGGCGGAAAACATTCTTGCCGCCTGCCCGCTGAAGGAACAGGCCGACGCCATTATTTTCGATTTCCACGCGGAAGCGACCAGCGAAAAACAGTGTTTCGGCCATTTCGTCGATGGGCGCGCTAGTTTCGTTGTCGGCACCCACACCCATGTTCCGACCGCCGACGCGCAGATATTGAACGGTGGAACCGCCTACATGTCGGATGCCGGCATGTGCGGCGATTATGACAGCTCGCTTGGCATGGAGAAGGAAGAGCCGATCAACCGCTTCATTTCCAAAATGCCGAAGGGCCGTTTCGAGGCAGCGAGCGGACCGGCGACGATCTGCGGTGTCGGCGTTGAGATTTCCGACCGAACCGGACTGGCGGAAAAGATTGCGCCGCTGCGCATCGGGCCGCGGCTTTCGGAAACCCTGCCGTCCTTCTGGGTTTAATTTTCCCCGAAGCGTTCACAATGACGAGAGTGTGAGCCTTCCGTTGCTCTTGTAACTGGACGCTCGCCAAAACCTGTCCCATCCTCTCAGCTTCGCAAGTTCAGGGGAGTGGCATGATGCTGCGCGTGCTAATGCTTGCAATAACGGGGCTGATCGCCTGTTCGGGAGCGGCCTTCTCCCAGACGGCGAGCCGTCCTCCCGTCAGCCAGTGCCAGGCGATCGCCAGCAACATTCCGGGCGTCATGTTCGCGAGCTTCAATCCGCCGGGTGTTCAGCTGGCGCAGGCGACGGCGAAGGAAGAGGTGAAGATCAGCTTCATCGGCCATTCCACCTATCTCATCGAAAGCCCCGGCGGTGTGACCATCGCCACCGATTATAACGGCGTCTATCGTCCGCCCGTCACGCCGACGGTGGTGACGATGAACCGGGCGCATTCGACGCATTTTACCCTCAGTCCGGACCCGGCCATTCAATATGTGCTGCATGGCTGGAGCGATACGCCGGGAGAAAAGGCCGAGCACAAGGTTCTGGTGGGCGATGTCTATATCCGCAATGTCGCAACCGACATCCGCAACCGCTGGGGCGATTATGAGTCCTTCCAGGAGAACGGCAATTCCATCTTCATCTTCGAGGTTGCCGGGCTGTGCATCGGCCATCTCGGGCATCTGCATCATGAGTTGACGGATACGCATTATGCCGAGATCGGCCGTCTGGATGTGCTGATGGTGCCGGTGGATGGCGGGCTGACCATGGGTGCCGACAGCATGAGCCGGGTGGTCAAGCGTCTGCGCTCCGCGCTTATCCTGCCGATGCACCGCACCGGCCCGCCGCTGGAGCAGTTTCTGACGATGTTCGGCGAAAGTTTCCGCATTGCCTATGCGACCGATCCGGTGATCCGCGTTTCGATGAGGAACCTTCCCCGCCAGCCGCAGATACTGGTGCCGAAAGGCATGTAGCATGGCGACGGGTGGGGAAGGCCGGGGGGAGTGGTTTATCAGGCAAAGGTCAGGTGCTGACGGACGCCGACGTCAGGCGTCTTGTCATCCGACATGTTCGCCTTGGCGATTTCCCAGCCGAATTTCAGCGTGCTGTCCGTCGAAGCCCAGATATCGGCATCGTCGACATGCAACGCCAGCATGGTCAGTTGCGGGTCGCTTTTGCCATGTTCGTACCAGGCCGCCGTAACGGAGTTCCAATATTCGTCGATCTTGGTTTTATCGTCGCGCGCTTCGAGGATGCCTGAAAGGCAGGCGTGGTAGTCATGGTCCTTGCCCACCACGCAGAAATGCGCCCGGGAGCCGGATTTCAGCGATTTAACCAGATCGGTGTCTTTTTTGGAGAAAAACCAGATGGTGTTGGTCTTGGGGTCAGCATGAGGCGCCATGGGCTGCATGTGGTTGTGCAGTCCCTCCAGCCCGAGCATGCCGGCATGGACGGAATTGATCTCGTCCCAGAGCTGGCGGGCCGGTGCTTCTCGTGCTTCAGTCAGGCTGACCATATGTTTTCTCCTTCGGGTGTCATGCTGCGACGGAGGAAAAATGCCCTGTTCCGCCGCGTTCATGATCAGAACGAAGAGCGGATAAATCAGTTCCTTCTGTTGTTGCGGCAAGAGAAAGCGCTTGCGGGGTTGAATGGCGCGCCTATCGCACTTATAAGGCCCGCAATCTCCAAATTACGACAATCAGGTTTTCCATGGCTGGTCATTCACAGTTCAAGAACATCATGCACCGCAAGGGCAAGCAGGACTCCGTGCGGTCCAAAATGTTTTCCAAGCTTGCGCGCGAAATCACCGTTGCGGCAAAGACGGGCATGCCCGACCCGAACATGAACCCGCGCCTGCGTCTGGCAATCCAGAACGCCAAGGCCCAGTCCATGCCGAAGGACAATATCGAGCGTGCGATCAAGAAGGCCTCCGGCGCCGATGGCGAGAACTATGACGAAGTCCGTTACGAGGGTTACGGCCCGGGCGGCGTCGCCGTCATCGTCGAGGCCCTGACGGACAACCGCAACCGCACCGCCTCCAACGTTCGTTCCATCTTCACCAAGGCCGGTGGTGCGCTTGGCGAAACCGGTTCGGTCTCCTTCTCCTTCGACCGCGTCGGCGAAATCTCCTACAAGGCTGAAGTCGGCGATGCCGACAAGGTCATGGAAGCCGCCATCGAGGCCGGCGCCGACGACGTCGAATCTTCCGAAGATGGTCACACCATCATCTGCGGTTTCGAAGCGATGAACGAGGTTTCCAAGGCGCTGGAAGGCGTGCTGGGCGAAGCCGAGAGCGTCAAGGCCATCTGGAAGCCGCAGAACACGGTGCCGGTGGATGAAGAAAAGGCGCAGTCGCTGATGAAGCTCATCGACAATCTCGAAGACGATGACGACGTGCAGAACGTCTATTCCAACTTCGAAGTGTCCGAAGAAATTCTCGCCAAGCTTTCCGCCTGACGTCTCATATTTCAAAAAAAGCCCCGGTAGCGTCCGCTCCGGGGCTTTTTGTTTAGGCGGCCTTCTTTATGGAGGTCCGCACGTCGGCAAAAATCTCCACGGATCGCAGCCGCTTTTCGATGTCATGGATCGGCATGGAAACGATCAGCTCGTCCGCCTGCGTTTCCGCCAGGAAACCGTCGAGATGGCGCTGGATCGTCTCAGGCGAGCCCACGGCTGCGAAACGCAGCGTGTGTTCGACGGAGAAACGTTCCATCTCGTTCCAGTAATCGTCCATGCTGTGCACCGGCTTCGGAAACTGCGTGCGCACGTTGCGGCGCAGGTTGACGAATTGCTGCTGCGACGAGGTGAAGAGATGCTGCGCCTCCTCGTCCGTATCGGCGCCGACCCCCATCACACCCACCATCACATAGGGCTTGTCCAGCACTTCTGAGGGCTGGAAGCGCTCGCGATAGATATGGATCGCTTCCATCAGCATATCCGGCGCGAAATGCGAGGCGAAGGAATAGGGCAGGCCGAGGGCTGCGGCGAGATGTGCGCTATAGGTGCTGGAGCCGAGCAGCCAGATCGGCACGTTGGAATTCATGCCCGGTATGGCGAGAATGGCCTGATCCTGCTGCGGCGGGCCGAGGTAACGCTGGAGTTCGACGATATCGTGCGGGAAATTTTCCGCACCGGCATCGAGATTGCGGCGCAGCGCCCGTGCCGTGCGCATGTCGGTTCCGGGCGCACGGCCGAGACCGAGATCGACACGGTCGGGAAGCAGCGCCGCAAGCGTGCCGAACTGCTCGGCGATGACGAGCGGGGAATGGTTGGGCAGCATGATGCCGCCGGAACCGACGCGGATATGTTTCGTGGCCGCGCCCACATGGGCGATGACGAGCGATGTTGCCGCACTGGCAATGCCCGGCATGCCGTGGTGCTCCGCCAGCCAGATGCGGTTATAGCCGTGTTCTTCGGCCTTGATCGCCATTCGGCGGGAATTTTCAAGCGCCTCGCTGACGCTCTCGCCTTCGCCGATGGGCGAAAGGTCGAGAATGGAAAAGGGGATCATCCGACGCTCCTGCGAAATTGAAATCTTTGCTGCGGATGTAAGGCGCGTGTCCCGATTTACCAGTGAAGTCGCGCAGAATTGAAGGATGGTTCAAAAAAATTGGGGCCTCCGGAGAGGCCCCTTTGCTTTTTCAGCCTGCCCGCCGAATTTGTCGGGTGTCGCGATGACCAGCCGCATCCCGGTCGGAAGCCAGCGCGAATTGTCCAAGCCTGCCATCCATTTCACCCGCTTCGGAGGCGAGATTGTGAATGGCGGCCGTCGTTTCTTCCACCATGGCGGCATTCTGCTGGGTCATGGTGTCGAGGCTGGCGACGGTGCTGTTGATTTCCGAGAGCGTGTGCGCTTCCTCGCGGGTGGAGTCCATGATCTCCTCGATGCGCGCGCTGATGGTCTGCACATGCTTGCCGATGCCGGAAAGCGACGTGCCTGCTTTTTCCACCAGCGCCACGCCGGCGGAAACCTCGTCGGTGGAGCGCTTCAGCAGACTGGTGATCTCCTTGGCAGCCGCCGCCGAACGCTGCGCCAGTTCGCGCACCTCCTGCGCCACGACCGCAAAGCCTTTGCCGGCTTCGCCCGCACGGGCTGCCTCCACGCCGGCATTGAGGGCGAGAAGGTTGGTCTGGAAGGCGATTTCATCGATGACGCCGATGATCTGGTTGATCTGGCGTGACGAGGTCTGGATCGCCTCCATGGCGGCGATGGTCTGCTCCATCACGCGGCTGGATGCCGTGGTCTCCGCGCTGGCGTCGCGGGCGATCCGCGTTGCCTGTTCGGCGCGTTCGATCTGGTCGCGGACGGCCTCTGTGATCGCCTTGATGGCGCTTGCCGTTTCGGTGATGGAGGCTGCCTGTCGCTCGGTGCGTTCGGCGAGCTGATCGGCCCCCACCCGCATCTCCTCGGAACCGCCACGAACGGCGGCGGAGTTGCCGCCGATGGCCTGCATGGTTTCGCTGAGCCGGGAAAGCGCCGTGTTGAAGTTATGGCGCAGGCTTTCGAGATCGTCGGGGAAGACGGTTTCGATACGATAGGCGAGGTTGCCGTTCGCCAGCCGGTCGAGACCTTCATCCAGGGAATGCACGACCATCTGCAGAGTGCCGGCCTCGGCCTCCCGTTCCGCAAGATGCGCGCGGCGGGCCGTTTCGGCTTCCTCACGCGTGCGCGATGCGGTTTCTTCCATCTCCCGCTGCAGGATGAGCTTTTCGCGAAAACTGCCTAGCGCCTGCGCCATGCGGCCGATCTCGTCCTTTCGGTCCTGATTGCCGATCTCCGCATCGAGACGGCCTGCGGCCACTTCGCCGGTCAGCCCTGCAAGCTTTTCCAGCGGTGCGAACAGGCGTCGCGCGAAAAAGGCCGTCGCTGCGCACATGGCCGCCAGAACGCAAAGGCCGATCACGGCAAGCGTGCCGGCAATCGAAACCGAGCCCGCATTCAATTCGCTGCGCAGCATGCTTTCCACCGCGAGATATTTTTCCCCGGCAAAGGAGAAGGGGCGGGCATAGGCATTGGCCTCGCCATCCGCACGGTCGATCTTGGCAATCGTCATGCCCGTCGTATTCAGCGCTTGTCCATGGAAGCCATAGATTGCCGGATCGAGGCCAACCAGCCTGTTGCCCTCCACGCCGATAACCTTGCCATCGGCGGAAACGATCGCGGACTGTTCGGAACTGCCGGCCGTCACACCCTTTGTGAGGATCTGGCTGAAGACATCTTCCTTGACCCGGAAGAGCACGATGCCCTTGAAAGCGCCGAATTTGACGACCGGAACGCCGAAATAAATGCCGGCCTCTTTCGTGGCGGCATCGATGCGCAGGCCGGAGAAGCTGGTCTGCGCCACGTCGTTCACGGCCTTTTCGGCATTCGCGGCACCGCGTGCGAAAGCCGCGCCGAGGCCGCTTTCCGCCCAGGCGCTGCCGGTGACGGTTTCCCCGAAAGCCGATCCTTTCAGGTAAGAGTAATAGACCGTGCCTGCGGGATCGATGAAGACAACGTCGCTGAACGGCGTTCCCTGCAGATAACCGCCAATATCCGTCTGGGTTTTTTCATGGGTGGAATAATAAAAGCCGCTCGGGCTTTCCGGCTTGATCAGCTTTTCCTTTTCGCCGAAGGGGTTTTCCTTGACGAAGACGCGCTGCAGTTCCGCCTTCGCGTCGCCGGAGTTCTTCTGCACGGTCGCCCAGCCGCTGCGCATGGAGACGACAGCCATCTGCAGGGATTCGATCTTGGCGATGGAATCCGCCTGCGTTTTCAGCTGCTCAAGACGCTCCTGAAGCATGTCGCCGCGAAAGACGAGAATGCTCTCCATGGATTTCGACGCCTGTTCTTCGAGAACGCCGCTGCTGCTCTGATAGCCGAGAAGTGTCAGAGCCCCGGTCGAGATCGCCATAAGCGCAGGAAAATCGCCAGCACTTTGGTGGATATGGAATGAAAACGGTTCAGCATGGCCGATGCAGCCCCCAATGCCGGATCAGTTCCCGCGCCATGCATGTGGCGCCACCGGATGGCTGATATGGCTCAAATATTATGCTGCGGATCATCATGTCCGCAGCTCCCCTTTTTTGATTTTGTGGGGGAACAATGCGGTACGCGGTTTAAGCAGAGGTAAATGCTGCACTGCAAATTTGATGAATGTTGTCGTTTTGTTCACTTATCGCTGGCAGGGTCGCAGCCGGAAAGATAAGGTGCCTCATGCAAAAGACGATTCGAATCATCGGCATTGACCCCGGATTAAGGCGCACCGGCTGGGGGGTGATCGACACCCTCGGCAACAGCCTGCGGTTTGTCGCCTCCGGCACGGTGACGTCGGACGGCGATATGGATCTGGCCTCGCGGCTCTGCCAGCTGCATGACGGGCTAGCGGATATCGTGCACAGCCACCAGCCCGACGAGGCGGCGGTGGAGCAGACTTTCGTGAACAAGGATGCGGTTGCCACGCTGAAACTCGGTCAGGCGCGCGGCATCGCCATGCTGGTTCCGGCGCGCGCAGGATTGCCGGTCTTCGAATATGCGCCGAACGCGGTGAAGAAGGCCGTGATCGGCGTTGGGCACGGCGAAAAGCAGCAAATTCACATGATGCTGAAAATCCTGATGCCGAAGGCCGAATTCAAGGGTAACGATGCGGCGGACGCGCTCGCCATCGCAATCTGCCACGCCCATAATCGCGGCGGTGACAGGATGCGGCGACTGCTGGCGGCCGGTTGAATATTTAAAGTCTCATTGCAGCGGGCGGCATCATGATCGGAAAACTGAAAGGCAGCATCGAGGAAATCGGCGCGGACTATGTGCTGGTGGATGTGCACGGCGTCTGTTACGTCGCCTATTGTTCGGCGCGCACGCTGTCGAAAATCGGCTCCGTCGGGGAAGCGGTGGTGCTGTTCATCGAAACCTATGTGCGTGAGGACCAACTGAAGCTCTTCGGGTTCCTCTCGGCGCTGGAGCGGGAATGGTTCAACCTGCTGCAGAGTGTGCAGGGCGTGGGCTCGAAAGTAGCCTTGGCCGTTCTTTCCACGCTGTCGCCCTCCGAACTGGCCAATGCCATTGCGCTACAGGACAAAACGATGATCTCACGCGCGCCGGGCGTCGGGCCGAAGGTGGCGGTGCGTCTTGTGACCGAGCTTCGCAACAAGGCGCCGGCCTTCGCAGGAGAGGCTTCCGCCTCGATCGGCCTCAAGCAGGAGCTTGGCGAAGGCGTCGCATCCGCGCCGGTTACGGATGCCGTTTCCGCGCTCACCAATCTCGGCTACTCG
The DNA here is from genome assembly GCF_001526505.1 of Agrobacterium sp. D14. Classification (NCBI taxonomy): domain Bacteria; kingdom Pseudomonadati; phylum Pseudomonadota; class Alphaproteobacteria; order Hyphomicrobiales; family Rhizobiaceae; genus Agrobacterium; species Agrobacterium sp. D14. Next base: position 162,440 of record NZ_ASXX01000010.1, on the reverse strand, counting down.
CGCGACCAGGCCGCCAATGCGGTTGCCGCCGCGCTGAAGAACGGCGGGGAGGGCGGCGACAGCGCCAAGCTGATCCGGCTCGGGCTGAAAGAGCTTTCGCGGTAGGCTGGGTGCGGTACACATGCTGTTCGGGCGCGATGTTGAATTTCGTGAAGCGCCTTGGCGTGACAGTCATGATATAGCGGCGAAGACCACCTCATGAATTCGTTTAGAACAATGGAATGCCCTGAATGAGCGATGCGGACAGACTGATTTCGGCGGACAAGCGCGGTGAGGACATCGACACCACCCTGCGTCCGCAGTCCCTGGACGATTTTACCGGCCAGGCGGAGGCCCGCGCCAATCTCAAGGTATTTATCGAGGCGGCCAAGAACCGTGGCGAAGCGCTGGATCACGTTTTGTTCGTCGGCCCGCCCGGCCTCGGCAAGACCACGCTGGCGCAGATCATGGCCAAGGAGCTCGGCGTCAACTTCAAATCCACCTCCGGCCCCGTCATCGCCAAGGCGGGCGATCTCGCCGCACTTCTGACCAATCTCGAGGAGCGCGACGTACTCTTCATCGATGAAATCCACCGTCTCAACCCGGCGGTGGAAGAAATCCTCTATCCGGCAATGGAGGATTTTCAGCTCGACCTCATCATCGGCGAAGGACCGGCGGCGCGGTCGGTGAAGATCGATCTTTCCAAATTCACCCTTGTCGCCGCGACGACCCGTCTTGGGCTTTTGACGACGCCGCTGCGCGACCGTTTCGGCATTCCCGTCCGGTTGGCTTTCTATACCGTCGATGAGCTGGAACTGATCGTCCGGCGCGGCGCGCGGCTGATGGGGCTGAATATGACCGACGAGGGCGCGCGCGAGGTGGCAAGGCGTGCCCGCGGCACGCCGCGTATCGCCGGACGGCTATTGCGCCGCGTGCGCGATTTCGCTGAGGTGGCGCGGGCGGAAGCGGTCACGCGTGAGATCGCCGATGAGGCTTTGACCCGGCTTCTGGTCGACAAAATGGGTCTCGACCAGCTCGACATGCGTTATCTGACCATGATCGCCGTCAATTTCGGCGGAGGCCCGGTTGGCATCGAAACCATCGCCGCTGGCCTTTCGGAGCCGCGCGACGCCATCGAGGATATTATTGAGCCCTATATGATCCAGCAGGGCTTCATCCAGCGCACGCCACGCGGCCGTATTCTGACCGGCACGGCCTGGAAACATCTGGGCATGCAGCCGCCGAAGGATATCGAGGCGGCGCAGTTCCGGCTGACTCTGGAGGAGGATTGAAGGAACGGGCCCGCTGTGCCGGCATTTGATCGTCTTTGGCACGGAGATGATCATGTCGGTGTATCGCAAGGGCACGAAGGTCCGGTGGAACTGGGGCAGTGGTACCGGTGAAGGTAAAATCGTCGAGACTTTCACGGATGATGTTGAACGCACCATCGCCGGCTCCAGAATAAAGCGGAAAGCGAGCAGGCAGGAGCCTGCCTATCTGATCGAACAGGAGGACGGCGCCAGGGTTCTGAAAAGCAGATCGGAGCTTGAGCGCGTCGATTGAACGACGCCGTCCTTCGGCGGCAATGGAGGAGCCTTCATGTCTTACGATCCGCTGCGGGTCTTCCGCAAACTCGCGCGCAACAACCGGCTGGCCAATTTTCGGCTGCATCAGGCCTGTCTTCAGCTTTCGCAGGAGGCATTTGTGGCTTCCCGTGTGAGTTTCTTTCCGACGCTGCGCGCGACGCTGAACCACATCTATACCGTCGACCTTTTTTATATCGATGCCCTGCAGGGCGGCACGCTCGGCCTTGCGGCCTTTGCCGAAGAGGAGCCTTTTGTCACCATGGCGGATCTGCGTGTCGCCCAGACGGAGTTGGACGAGGTGCTGATCGCATTTGTCGACAGTCTCGATGAAGACGGCCTTGCGGCTAACGTCAATATCCATCGCGGCGCGCGTATCCAGCAGGATCGCTGTGACGATGTTCTGTCCCATCTCTTCCAGCACCAGACGCATCATCGCGGGCAGGCGCATGCGATGTTGTCCGGCACCGCGCTCAAGCCGCCGCAACTGGATGAATTCATTGTGGGAGATGACGCAAAAGCGAGAAAAGACGAGATGGATGCGCTAGGGTGGACGGAAACCGATTTGATGTTTCCAGCCCGCAGGTCAGCGCCATGACACACGATACCAAGCAGGACACCCGCATCCGCATGAAGTTCAAGCCGAAGCGCATTTTCCAGATGCGGGTGGCGGGACTGGCGTTTCGCGATGGCCACGTGCTGGTGCACCGGGCGTCGCATGAAAAATTCTGGACCTTTCCGGGCGGCCGTGCCGAAATGGGTGAACGCTCCGAAGAAACGCTGGCGCGGGAAATGGTGGAAGAGCTTGGCGTCGAGGCCAAGATCGGGCGGCTTCTCTGGGCGGTCGAAAATTTCTTTCACTACGAAGGCAAGGACTGGCACGAACTCGGATTCTATTACCTGATGGACCTGCCGGAGACGCTGGCCTTTCATCCGACCGATATCATTCACCGCGTTCAGGACGGCGATAACGAACTGGAGTTCCGTTGGGTCGCCGCAACCCGGCATGCATTGACGGAGCTTGATATTCCGCCCTATTTCATCGCCGACGAAATAGAACACCTGCCGAAGGCCACGAGACACCTCGTCTGGCATGACGGCGATCTGGACGATAAATGACCTCTGCCCCCGAACGCCACATGATCCGGCTGGACCGGAAACCGCAGCTTTTCAGCATGCGCGTGGCGGCGCTGATCTTTCAGAACGGCCATGTTCTCGTCCAGCGCGGCACGAAGGACAGTTATTGGGCCTTGCCCGGCGGGCGTGCCGAAATCGGCGAAAGCTCGCAGGAAACCATCATCCGCGAGATCGGCGAGGAGCTTGGTCGGGATTGTTCGGTCGAGCGTCTTCTCTGGTCGGCCGAGAATTTTTTCGCCTATGACGATTTTGCGGCGCATGAACTCGGATTTTATTATCTCGTTTCGCTTCGCCAGCCTCTGCCGTTCCATGAAAGCGATATCGTGCATCGGGTGCTGGATGGCGTCGAGGTGGAGTTCCGCTGGCTGCCCGCGCAGCCTTCCGCGCTTCTGCAGAGCGATCTGAGGCCCCGTTTCATCGCGGAGCGTATCGAGGCGCTGCCGCAACGGCATGAGCATCTTATCGTCCGCGAAGGACGTCGCGATGCAGTTGAAATTCCCAAGGAGATAGTATGAGCGAGCTTGTGGTTTCGCTTTCGGGTGAGCTTATCGAACATGGCCACCGCCTGACGCAGCGTGTCTATTACGAGGATACGGATTTCTCCGGCCTCGTTTATCACGCGCGTTACCTGCATTTTCTCGAGCGCGGCCGTACCGATTACCTGCGCTGCCTCGGCTGCGAACAAAGCGCGCTTCTGACCGCTGACGAGGAGGGGCTGGTCTTCGTCGTGCATCGCATGGAGATCGATTTCAAAAGCCCGGCGCGGATGGATGACGTCTTGACGGTCACCACCGTTACCGAGAAGGCCGGCGGCGCGAAAATGGTGCTCAATCAGGAAATCCGGCGCGGCGAAACGCTGCTGGTTGCCGCCAAGGTCATCATCGCCGTCATCAACGCCAATGGTCGCCCGAGGCGTCTTCCGGAGACGGTGGCGGAAAAATTCCTGAAGTAATTGGCGGCCCGGTCCAGTAAATCCATCCGGCGTGGCGCTGCTGTAACACTCCTTTAACCATAATGGTGTCTTACTTTAGCAACTGGCATTTGTGCGGCGCACGCCTTCCTTTCACCAAATTTATTGGCAAGTAAGGCTTACTGGCAAGTATCGGGGTATGGCTAAGGGGTTGGCGGCCGTTGCCGCAGGACTTCGAGCGTTAACACGCGTTTGAATCGCCCGGTCCCGTACCGGGCGTTTGGATTCGGGGATTGGATATTTATGGAACAGGCAGGTTTGGCAGCGGCGACGCACGATGTAAGTCTCTGGGCACTGTTTATGCAGGCGGGCCTCATCGTGAAGCTCGTGATGATCGGACTTATCGCCGCCTCGGTCTGGACGTGGGCGATCGTCTTTGACAAATATGTGAGCTTCGGCAAGGCAAGACGCCAGTTCGACCAGTTCGAACAGGTCTTCTGGTCGGGCCAGTCGCTCGAAGAGCTTTATCGCACGCTGGCGGAACGCCAGAATGGCGGTCTTGCGGCGATTTTCGTTTCCGCCATGCGCGAATGGAAGAAATCCTTCGAGCGTGGCGCACGTTCGCCCATCGGTCTGCAGATGCGCATCGACCGTGCGATGGACGTGACCATGGCGCGTGAAAGCGAACAATACGAGGCGCGCCTCGGTTCGCTGGCCACCATCGGTTCGGCCGGTCCTTTCATCGGTCTCTTCGGTACGGTTGTGGGTATCATGACCTCGTTCCAGGCGATTGCCGGGTCGAAGTCCACCAACCTTGCGGTCGTGGCGCCGGGTATCGCCGAAGCGCTTCTGGCAACAGCCATCGGCCTTGTCGCGGCTATTCCCGCGGTTATCGCCTACAACAAGTTCACGGCCGACGCGCACAAGCTTTCCGCCCGTATGGAAGGTTTCGCCGACGAGTTCTCCGCGATCCTGTCGCGCCAGATCGATGAAAAACTTCAGACGCGGCAGGCCGCCCAGTAAGCGGCCGCATGCTGTGCAGTAATTTGCCGCAAGGCAAAATGGAGTAGATGATATGGGTATGTCAGCAGGTGGCAGCGGCGGCGGTTCCGGTGGACGCCGGGGGCGCGGCGGACGACGCAGGGGCGGCGCGATCAGCGAGATCAACGTGACGCCGCTGGTCGACGTCATGCTCGTGCTGCTCATCATCTTCATGGTGGCGGCGCCGATGATGACGGTCGGCGTGCCGATCGATCTGCCGCAGACATCCGCCAATGCGCTGAACTCGGACACGCAGCCGATCACCATTTCCGTCAACGCCAATGGCCAGATCCATTTGCAGGAAACGGAAATCCAGGCGGCCGAAGTGGCCGACAAGCTGCAGGCAATCGCCACGACAGGTTATAACGAACGCATCTTCGTGCGCGCGGATTCCGTTGCCGCTTACGGCGTCGTTGCCGATGTGATGGCGCGCATCCAGGCGGCGGGCTTCAAGAATATCGGCCTTGTGACCCAGCAGAAACAGGACAATTGACGTAAAACGATGAAGGGCAGCCTTACCACATCCGCGATCGTGCATGCGTCGCTTCTGGCTTTCGCCCTCGTTTCCCTGGGCTCGCCGGAGCCGCTTGACGTGTCGCAGGCCGAGGCCCTGCCGGTGGAACTGGTGCCCATCGAGGAGCTGAGCCAGATCCAGCAGGGCGACAAGAACGCGCCGAAAGCGGAAAAGTCGGCCCCCGTTCCGACCACGCGTCCGGATATTGTCGAGAACGCCCAGAATGTCGGCAACAACACGGTCGATCTTGACGCGCCGCCGACGCCGACCACCAAGCCCAACGACAATATCAGCGCCGCCGCTCCGCCAAAGCAGGAAAAGCCGCAACCCGTCGTCGACACCAAGGCGAACGAGGTGAAGGAAATCGTCAAGGAAGAGACCTCGGCTCCGAAGCCGCAGGAAATGGCCGCCTTGCCGCAGACCAAGCCCGAGATCGCGCCGCAGCCGAAGACGGAGCCGCCGCCGCAGGAAACCAAGGCCGAAGAGCCGCCGCCCGCGCAGCAGGAACCGGCCGAAATCCCCGTGCCGCAGAACGTGCCGCGTCCGAATTCCCGTCCCGAACCGCCGAAGCCGGAAGAGCCGAAGCAGGCCGAGACCAAGCCTGCCGAGCAGAAGCCCGCGGAAAAACCGGCCGAGACCAAGCCCGATCAGGCGAAGTCCACCGACAAGCCTTCCGACAAGAAGCCCGGCGAGAAAAAGCAGGAGACTGCAAAATCGGCTTCCTCGAAGGAAAGCGATTTTAACGCTGACGATATCGCCGCGCTTTTGAACAAGCAGGCCCCCTCGGGCGGCGGCGCCAAGCGCTCCACCCAGCAGGCTTCGCTTGGCGGCAAGAAGACGACGGGCGGTTCGACGCTCAGCCAGACGGAAATGGATGCGCTGCGTGGCGCGATCCAGAAGAACTGGCAGATCATTCCCGGCATGGCGGATGCCTCGGACGTTCGCGTCCGGGTCACCATGAAGCTCGACCGTGATGGAACCATCATCGGTCGGCCCGAGATCGAGGCGACCGGCGGTTCCGAAGGAACGCGTCGTGCTCTTTCCGGCGGAGCCTATCGCGCCATCATGCGTTCTGCTCCGTTCACCAACCTTCCTGCCGACAAATATGACGCATGGAACGAAGTTGTCGTGAACTTCGATCCCAGTGAATTGCTATGAATGCTGAAAGGCCTGGCAACATGAAGATATTTTCGCCGATCCGGCTGGTGCTCGCTGTTGCGGCCCTCATGTCGGTTTTCTCCGCTCCGGCTTTTGCGCGGGTGGAAATCAACATTAACAAGGGCAATGTCGAGCCGCTGCCCATCGCCATCACCGACTTCATGTCGAGCGACGGCATCGGCGCGCAGGTTTCCGCGGTCATTGCCGCCGACCTGCAGCGTTCCGGCCTTTTTGCGCCGGTCAACAAGAACGCCTTCATCGAAAAGATCAGCAATCCGGATCAGCAGCCGCGTTTCGAGGACTGGAAGGTCATCAACGCACAGGCGCTCGTGACCGGCCGTGTCACGCGTGAAAGCGATGGCCGCCTGCGCGCCGAATTCCGCCTGTGGGATACGTTCGCCAACCAGCAGATGACTGGCCAGCAGTTCTTTACCCAGCCGGAAAACTGGCGTCGCGTCGCCCACATCATCGCCGACGCCATCTATGAGCGCATCACCGGTGAAAAGGGCTACTTCGACACCCGCGTCGTTTTCGTCTCTGAAAGCGGCCCGAAGACGGCCCGCAAGCGCCAGCTGTCGATCATGGATCAGGATGGCTTCAACGTCCGCAATCTCACCAACTCGAACGACATCGTCCTGACGCCGCGTTTCTCGCCGAACCGTCAGGAAGTGACCTACATGTCCTTCGAAGGCCAGCAGCCGCGCGTTTATCTGTTGCAGCTGGAAACCGGACAGCGCGAAGTCGTCGGTAATTTCCCCGGCATGACCTTCTCGCCGCGCTTCTCTCCGGATGGCCAAAAGGTCATCATGAGCCTGCAGCAGGATGGCAACGCCAATATCTACACCATGGACCTGCGCTCTCGCACCACGACGCGGCTGACGAACACGTCGGCGATCGATACGGCGCCGTCCTATTCGCCCGACGGTCAGCGCGTCGCCTTCGAAAGCGACCGCGGCGGCCGCCAGCAGATCTACGTCATGAATGCCGATGGTTCCGGCCAGCAGCGCGTTTCCTTCGGCGATGGTTCCTATTCCACGCCGGTCTGGTCGCCGCGCGGCGATCTGATCGCCTTCACCAAGCAGTCGGGCGGTAAGTTCTCGATTGGCGTGATGAAGACCGACGGTTCGGGCGAGCGCATCCTGACCAGCGGTTTCCACAATGAAGGCCCGACCTGGGCGCCGAACGGCCGCGTGCTGATGTTCTTCCGTCAGAACGCCGGTGCGGGCGGTCCGCAGCTCTATTCGATCGATCTTACGGGCTACAACGAGCAGCTCATCAAGACGCCGACTTTCGCTTCGGATCCGGCATGGTCGCCGCTTCTGGACTGATATGACTGCCATGACGGCGCCGGCATGAACCGGCGCCGTCATGTTTTACTTGATACCATGGGGAAGTGCGCCTCTTTCTTGCCGCAAAGTGTTGTGAGGGAGCAAAAAAATGGGACATTTCCTTTCTGTTAACCATAAGCGTTTGCCGGCTATTAACCGCGATCAATTAGTGTCCGGCAACGTTATTGAAATCCTAAGGAGAGACCGGCGATGAGCCGTACACACATTTCGGCACTCAGCCCCATGCAGAAACTGGCCCGTAACCCGGCTGTCATCGCCATGACGCTCGCGCTCGCTCTCGCAGGCTGCGCGAACAAGAAGAACATGCCGAACAGCGCCGGTGAACTTGGCCTTGGTGGCGCGGGCTCCGCAACGCCGGGCTCCCAGCAGGACTTCACGGTCAATGTCGGCGACCGCATCTTCTTCGACACCGACTCGACCTCTATCCGCGCTGACGCCCAGCAGACCCTGCAGCGCCAGGCTCAGTGGCTCGCCCGTTACCCGAACTACGCCATCACCGTTGAAGGCCATGCCGACGAACGCGGGACGCGCGAATACAACCTGGCGCTCGGCGCCCGTCGTGCGGCTGCAACCCGCGACTTCCTGGCTTCCCAGGGCGTTCCGGCTAACCGCATGAAGACGATCTCCTACGGCAAGGAAAAGCCGGTCGCCGTTTGCGACGACATCTCCTGCTGGTCGCAGAACCGCCGCGCCGTGACGGTTCTCGGTGGCGCGGGCATGTGATTGCCTGACGTTATTGTGATCTTGAATGAAAGGCGGTCTTTGGGCCGCCTTTCGTTTTTTTCATAGTTTGGCCGAAGTTAAGTTGCTTTTTCGGTTGATATGGAAAAAATCCGGCTTGCGCCATTCCGGTGCAAATCAGTTAAGGCAGGACGAATGAGATGAAGAAACTTGTCGTGGCGGGAATGCTGGGGCTTGCAGCCTGCACCGGCTTGAGCGGCATCGCCGTTTCGGGTCCGCTGTTCGGTGCGGGGGGTAGCTTCGGCACGATCAACTCTCAGCAGCCCCCGGTCGTCCGGGTTCAGGCCAATGAAGCCTATCGGGTTCAGCAGCTTGAAGAACAGATCCGGCAGCTCAACGGCCGTATCGAGGAAATGAGCTTCCAGCTTCTGCAGATGCAGGAAACGATCCGCAAGGCGCAGGAAGACAATGAGTTCCGCTTCCAGGAACTGGAGAGCGGCAATGCCGGCGGCAAGGGTGCAAGCCCGACCGCTGCACCGAAAAAGAAGGCGGAAGCCAGTCCGGTCAATCCGGCCTCACCGCCGACCGACGACGTTGCAACGATCATCGAAACGCCACCCGAGGGTGGCGCTTCCGTTTCTCCGTCTGCTCCCTCCACCGCCCCGACAGGCGCACCGGGAGAGACGACGCTCGGCTCCATCGAGCTTGATTCCAAGGGAATGCCGGTTGGCGGTACGTTGAATCAGGGCGCTAACAATTCCTCCGCCAGCCTTCCGGGCGTTAGCACGGGCAATAGCCAGCGCAAGACGGATCCGGTGAATACGGCGGCGCTTACCAGCGAAGGCGATATTTATCAGGCCGCTTACGGCCATGTTCTTTCCGGTGACTACAAGCTGGCGGAACAGGGGTTCCAGCAATATCTTCAGGGTTATCCCAAGGGCACGAAGGCCGCGGATGCGAGCTTCTGGCTGGGCGAGGCGCAATATTCCCAGGGCAAGTTCAACGAGGCCGCAAAGACCTTCCTGAACGGCCATCAGGCCTATGGCAAATCTCCGAAGGCGCCGGAAATGCTGATGAAGCTCGGCATGTCGCTTGCCGCTCTCGACAATACCGAAACCGCCTGCGCCACGCTGCGCGAGGTGCCGAAGCGTTATCCCAATGCTTCCAAGACCGTGCTGAGCAAGGTTGCCAGCGAACAGAAACGGCTGAGCTGCTGATTTTTCCCTGCGATCGCGGGTATTTCCATGCCGGTTGATGCCCGCATTCTGAACGAAAAGACTGTTGCGCCGCTCGCGGCGGCGAGGTCTTTTGTCAAAAATCTCCACACACCCGCCCATATCCTCGTCGCAATCTCCGGAGGCAGTGATTCCACCGGTCTGTTGCTGGCCCTGCATGAGGCAATGGCGGAGATGGATCGGGATGGCTTGCGCCTTTCCGCCGTCACCGTAGACCATGCGCTGAGAGCGGAATCCGCCGACGAGGCGCGCAAGGTGGCGATGCTCTGCGCCGAACTCGGCATCACCCACCTTACCCGCCGATGGGACGGTGCCAAACCGGCCTCCGGCCTCTCCGAAGCCTCCCGGCTTGCCCGCTACCGCCTGATTGCCGAGGTCGCCCGCGAGACCCGCGCTGATCTTGTCGTGACGGGACATACAATCGGCGACCAGCGCGAAACCGTGGCGATGCGCGCCGCCCGCAGCGGCGGCTCTTACAATCTCGGTCTCTCCGGCATGGCGGATGCGGTCTTATACGATGGCCGCCACTGGATCATGCGACCGTTCCTGATGTGTGAGAGGCAGGCGATCCGTGATTATGTGTCTTCCCGCTCACGCGGCTGGTTCGACGATCCGAGCAATGAAAATACCCGATATGAGAGGGTGCGAGTACGGCAGGCGCTTCCCGTCTCTCCTGTCCGGATCGATGCGGAAACCTCTCTCAAAAGACAGGCGCTTTCCGAAACAACGGCCGCTTTCCTGCGCGGTCATACACAGGTTTTCCATGCTGCACTCGCCAGATTGGCCGGCGATGGCGTCAATCCCGATCTTCCCGAGTTCCGGCATGGGCTGGCGGCGCTGATCGCCACCCTTGGCGGAAGGGCATATTTTCCGGCCGCAAGCAGCATGGAGCGCGTTCTGGAGTTTCTTAAAGCGGCTGAAAACGGGCGACTGACGGTCGGTCGCGTCCTGCTCGATCGCCGGCGGGACGGGCTCTATATGTTCCGTGAGCAGCGAAACCTGCCGGAGCTTCACATTGGCGCAAATGACCAGGGGCTGTGGGACGATCGTTTCCTCGTGACGAATGGATCGGCTTTTCCAGTCCATGTCGAAGCGCGCGGGGCCAGCGATGCTGCGGAAGCGGCCGCGCTTTTTCCGTCAGTACCGGCCGGGGTGGCGAAACAGGCAATGGCGGGGCTGCCGCAAATTGCCGCAGCGGCCGATGAGCCGGGTTCGCGGGCGGAGGCCGTCACCGTCACGCCGAGGCTCGCACCTTTCGATCTGTTCCTGTCGCGTTTCGACCTTGAGTTGGCGAATGCAATCGCCAATTTATTCGGGCGGGCGGCATATTCACAGCCCCCGGTTTAAATCCGGCCTCTTTTTCGTGAATTGCCTTGGAATAGTTTTTACACCAAAACGCATCAGATAATGCGCTTTGCCTTGGCAACGGCAGATGTCGTCCTTATGTTAGGGGCACGTAAGAGCGGGCAGCAGATATGCCCGTGTGAGTTCGGGGAGTTCGATGAACCCAAATTTCAGAAATTTCGCCTTGTGGGCCGTGATTGCCCTCTTGCTGATCGCATTGTTCAGCATGTTCCAGACGTCGCCGACGCAAACGGGTTCGCGGGAAATTCCGTATTCCCAGTTTCTTCGCGATGTGGATTCCGGGCGAGTTCGCGACGTGACCGTCACCGGTAACCGGGTTCTCGGAACCTACACCGAAAACGGCACGGCCTTTCAGACCTATTCCCCCGTCATCGACGACAGCCTGATGGAGCGCTTGCAGAGCAAGAACGTGACCATCGTGGCGCGTCCCGAAAGCGACGGTTCCTCCGGTTTCCTGAGCTATCTCGGCACGCTTCTGCCGATGTTCCTCATTCTCGGCGTCTGGCTGTTTTTCATGCGGCAGATGCAGGGCGGCTCGCGTGGTGCGATGGGCTTTGGCAAGTCCAAGGCCAAGCTTTTGACGGAAGCCCATGGCCGCGTGACGTTCGATGACGTTGCAGGCGTGGATGAAGCCAAGCAGGACCTTGAGGAAATTGTGGAATTCCTGCGCGATCCGCAGAAGTTCCAGCGCCTTGGCGGTAAAATTCCGCGCGGCGTGCTGCTCGTCGGCCCGCCCGGTACGGGTAAGACGCTTCTGGCGCGTTCCGTCGCCGGCGAAGCCAATGTGCCGTTCTTCACCATTTCCGGTTCGGATTTCGTGGAAATGTTCGTCGGCGTCGGCGCAAGCCGTGTGCGTGACATGTTCGAGCAGGCCAAGAAGAATGCGCCCTGCATCATCTTCATCGATGAAATCGACGCCGTCGGCCGCCATCGCGGCGCCGGTCTTGGCGGCGGTAACGACGAGCGCGAGCAGACGCTGAACCAGCTGCTGGTCGAGATGGACGGTTTCGAGGCGAATGAAGGCATCATCCTCATCGCCGCCACCAACCGTCCCGACGTTCTCGACCCCGCACTTCTGCGCCCCGGCCGTTTCGACCGTCAGGTCGTCGTGCCGAACCCGGATATTGTCGGCCGCGAGCGCATCCTGAAGGTGCATATCCGCAACGTGCCGCTGGCGCCGAATGTCGATCTCAAGGTTCTGGCTCGTGGTACGCCCGGTTTCTCGGGTGCGGATCTGATGAACCTCGTCAACGAAGCCGCCCTCATGGCTGCCCGCCGCAACAAGCGCGTCGTCACCATGCAGGAATTCGAAGACGCCAAGGACAAGATCATGATGGGCGCGGAACGCCGCTCCTCCGCCATGACCGAGGCCGAAAAGAAGCTGACCGCCTATCACGAAGCCGGACACGCCATCACCGCGCTGAAGGTTGCCGTGGCCGATCCGTTGCACAAGGCGACGATCATCCCGCGCGGCCGCGCGCTCGGCATGGTCATGCAGCTGCCGGAAGGCGACCGCTACTCCATGAGCTACAAGTGGATGGTGTCGCGTCTCGTGATCATGATGGGTGGACGCGTTGCCGAGGAACTGACCTTCGGCAAGGAAAACATCACCTCCGGCGCGTCTTCGGACATCGAGCAGGCCACCAAGCTTGCCCGCGCCATGGTCACGCAATGGGGCTTCTCCGATGCTCTCGGCCAGGTCTCCTATGGTGAAAACCAGCAGGAAGTCTTCCTCGGCCATTCCGTCTCGCAGTCGAAGAACGTCTCCGAGGCGACGGCCCAGACGATCGATACGGAAGTTCGCCGCCTGATCGACGAGGCTTATGGCGAGGCGCGCCGCATCCTGACGGAAAACCACGATGGTTTCGTTGCGATTGCCGAGGGTCTGCTTGAATACGAAACCCTGACGGGCGACGAGATCAAGGCCCTTCTGAAGGGTGAGAAGCCCGCCCGCGATCTGGGTGACGATTCTCCGGGCAGCCGTGGTTCGGCAGTGCCGAAAGCCGGCACCAAGAAGGATGGCCCGAGCGAAGCAAAGGGTGACGGTGAGGCCGAAGGCGGCATGGAGCCGCAGCCGCATTGATCGTTCGCGCAAGCTAAAAATTGTAAAAGGCCATCCGGGTTTCCGGGTGGCCTTTTCATTTTGGTAACAAGATATAAGCCATTTTTGCGCTAATTTACGTGCTGTTTATCGTGGTTTGTGGCATCTAGCCAAAAACGCTTCCGGCTGTTTTCAGCTTTTGCCGGAATGCTGGAAAAGATTTGGAGTTCAAATGGCACGCCGTTATTTCGGAACCGATGGTATCCGCGGACAATCGAACGTATTTCCCATGACGCCTGATCTGGCGATGCGTGTGGGCATTGCGGTCGGGACGATCTTCCGCCGTGGCCATCATCGCCATCGCGTGGTCATCGGCAAGGATACGCGTCTTTCCGGTTACATGCTGGAAAACGCGCTGGTCGCTGGTTTCACCGCCGCCGGTCTCGATGTCTTCCTGCTCGGCCCCATTCCGACGCCCGCCGTCGCCATGCTGACCCGCTCGCTGCGCGCCGATATCGGTGTAATGATCTCGGCCTCGCACAATCCCTTCTCCGATAACGGCATCAAGCTTTTCGGACCGGATGGTTACAAGCTCTCCGATGAGCTGGAACTGGAGATTGAGGACCTTCTCGACAAGGATATCTACGCGCAGCTTGCCAAGCCGAGCGAGATCGGTCGCGCCAAGCGCGTGGACGGCGACATCTATCGTTATATCGAATTCGTCAAACGCACCCTGCCGCGCGACGTGACGCTGAGCGGACTGCGGATCGCCATCGACTGCGCCAATGGCGCGGCCTACAAGGTTGCGCCCGCTGCGCTCTGGGAACTCGGCGCGGAAGTCGTTACCATCGGCAACGAGCCGAACGGCATCAACATCAACCTCGAATGCGGCTCCACCCACCCGGAAGCGTTGCAGAAGAAGGTGCATGAAGTACGGGCCGATATCGGCATCGCGCTCGATGGCGATGCGGACCGCGTCATCATCGTTGACGAGCGCGGCGAGATCGTCGATGGCGATCAGCTGATGGCCGTCATCGCCGATAGCTGGGCTGCCGACAACACGCTGCGCGGCGGCGGTATCGTGGCGACCGTCATGTCGAATCTCGGTCTTGAACGCTTCCTGGGCGACAAGGGCCTTACCCTTGCCCGTACCAAGGTGGGCGACCGTTATGTCGTCGAACACATGCGTAACCACAATTTCAACGTCGGCGGCGAGCAGTCCGGCCATATCGTGCTGTCGGACTATGGTACGACGGGCGATGGTCTTGTTGCGGCCTTGCAGGTTCTCGCCAAGGTCAAGCGCTCCGGCCTCACGGTCAGCGAAGTCTGCCGCAAGTTCGAGCCGGTGCCGCAGCTTTTGAAGAATGTCCGTATCTCCGGCGGCAAGCCGCTGGAAAACCCTGTTGTGCAGCAGGCGATTGCGGATGCGGAAAGCGCATTGGCCAATAATGGCCGCCTCGTCATCCGTCCCTCCGGTACGGAGCCGCTGATCCGCGTCATGGCGGAAGGCGACGACAGTGCGAAGGTGGAGCAGATCGTCAACGATCTCGTCGGCGTCATCGCCAATGCCCGCTCGGCGGCGTGAGCCTTCGAGACAGTAACGCCCAAAAAGCCGGCTCTGCAGCCGGCTTTTTCTTTGAGTATTTCCTAATAAATATAGTGAATGATCGTGGTTAATCGGGACTTAACCATTTTACGTTAATCTCCATGACTGAACAGTTCACTGGCATCTGCTGCCGAAACCGCACGTGCCTCTTCTGGAGTGGAAGTCATGAAAAACGCCCTGGCCGGATTTCTGGCCGTCCTGCTGACCGGTACAAGCGCTATCGCTGCCGATCTTTATCAAGCCGAGCCCGCACCGGCCTATGTCGATGCTCCCGAGGTTACTGTTACCCAGGCGAGCGGCTGGTATCTGCGCGGCGATGTCGGTTATTCCTTCAACAAGCTACGCGGTGCTCACTATTATCAGGGTGGTCCGGGTGGTTATCTCGCGGATTTCGATACCGCGACGATCAAGGACAGCTATGTCATCGGCGCCGGCGTCGGTTATCAGTTCAACAATTATTTCCGCAGTGACGTGACCTTTGACTATATGGGTAAATCGGATTTCCGCGGCTCCACGATCGGCAGCTGCGGCGTGTCTAGCACATGCGTCTCGACCGATCTGAGTTCGCTGAGAGCCTATACGCTGATGGCGAATGCCTATGTCGATCTTGGCACCTATGGCCGTGTCACGCCGTATGTCGGCGGTGGTATCGGCGGCTCCTACGTCAAGTGGGACAAGCTGCGCAATACCTCGTGCAGCACCAACGGTCTCGGTTGCGACCCGACCACCGAACATGGCGGCAAGGGCAAGTGGCGCTTCGCCTACGCACTGATGGCTGGTGCCTCCATCGATGTCACGTGTAACCTGAAGGCCGATATCGGCTACCGTTTCCGCCATATCAACAAGGGCGATATGTTCGGGTACGAAAACAATGGCGGGCCGGGTCGTGACAAGGGCCTTTATTCGCATGAAGTGCGCGTCGGCGGCCGTTATGTCTTCAACGGTTGCGATACCGCGCAATACATGCCGCCTGCCGATATTCCGCTGCAGCCTGCCGTTTATAAATAAACGTCACGCCAGACTGATAGCTTCGAGCCGTCCGTATCCTCCTCGGGTGCGGGCGGTTTTCGTTTTAGCGGCATCGACCATGACGCATATGGACCAAGATTCTTCTGCGTAGCGACATATTCCGCTTGACTGAAACCGGCGACAGGAATAGCAACGGCGTCAGGACACCTCTCCCTAACGAGAGGCGCCTATCTGAAAGGGTAGTCAAATGACAGATATAGTGAAGCCGGGCGTTCGTCCGGGCAATACGCATTTCTCTTCTGGTCCCTGCTCGAAGCGCCCCGGTTGGTCGCTAGATGTTCTCTCCGATGCGCCGCTCGGTCGCTCGCATCGCGCCAAGGTTGGCAAAGCCAAGCTGAAGCAGGCCATCGATCTCACCCGTGAAATTCTTGCTGTTCCTGCCGATTACCGCATCGGTATCGTTCCGGCATCTGATACCGGCGCTGTTGAAATGGCGCTCTGGTCGCTGCTCGGTGAACGCGGCGTTGACATGCTCGCCTGGGAAAGCTTCGGCGCTGGATGGGTTACCGACGTCGTCAAGCAGCTGAAGCTGAAGGACGTCCGCAAATTCGAGGCCGATTACGGCCTGCTGCCGAACCTTGCCGAAGTCGATTTCGACCGTGACGTGGTCTTCACCTGGAACGGCACCACTTCAGGCGTTCGCGTTCCCAATGCCGATTTCATCCCGGCTGACCGTAAGGGTCTGACCATCTGCGACGCCACTTCCGCGGCCTTCGCACAGGACATGGATTTTACGAAACTCGACGTCGTCACCTTCTCCTGGCAGAAGGTTCTGGGCGGTGAGGGCGGCCATGGCGTCATCATCCTTTCGCCCCGCGCTGTCGAGCGTCTCTTGAGCTACGCGCCGGCATGGCCGCTGCCGAAAATCTTCCGCATGGTTTCCGGCGGCAAGCTGATCGAAGGCATCTTCACTGGCGAAACCATCAACACGCCGTCCATGCTCTGCGTTGAAGACTACATCGACGCGCTGCTGTGGGCGAAGAATCTCGGTGGCCTCAAGGCGCTGATCGGCCGTGCCGATGCCAATGCCAAGGTTATCTACGACTTCATCGAGAAGAACGACTGGATCGCCAATCTGGCCGTCAAGCCGGAAACCCGCTCCAACACCTCCGTCTGCCTGAAGATCGTCGATCCCGAGGTGCAGGCGCTGGATGTAGCCGCGCAGGCTGATTTCGCCAAGGGTGTTGTCGCCCTGCTCGAAAAGGAAAATGTCGCCCTCGATATCGGCGCTTACCGTGACGCCCCGTCCGGTCTGCGCATCTGGGCCGGCGCGACCATCGAGACGGCGGATATGGAAGCCGTCATGCCCTGGCTCGCCTGGGCCTACCAGACGCAGAAGGCAGCACTTTCCAAGGCTGCCGCCTGATTTCGATACCGGCCCTGCGCTGATGCAGGGCCGCATATTCCCCGCTTTCAAAACTGCACCGTTTTTCAAGGAGCCCGTGAACCATGGCACCTCGCGTACTCGTATCCGACGAACTGTCGGAAACCGCCGTCCAGATCTTCCGCGATCGTGGCGTCGAAGTCGATTTCCAGCCGAAGCTCGGCAAGGACAAGGACAAGCTTGCCGAAATCATCGGTAACTACGATGGTCTCGCCATCCGCTCCGCCACCAAGGCAACGGAAAAGCTGATCGAGGCGGCGACCAACCTCAAGGTCATCGGCCGCGCCGGCATCGGCGTCGACAATGTCGATATTCCGGCCGCCTCGCGCCGCGGTATCATCGTCATGAACACGCCTTTCGGCAACTCCATCACGACAGCGGAACACGCTATCGCGCTGATGTTTGCCGTTGCGCGCCAGCTTCCGGCCGCTGATAGCTCCACGCAGGCCGGCAAGTGGGAAAAGTCGAAATTCATGGGTGTCGAAATCACCGGCAAGACGCTGGGCGTCATCGGCGCCGGCAATATCGGCTCCATCGTCTGCTCGCGTGCACTCGGCCTCAAGATGCATGTTCTCGCTTATGACCCCTTCCTGTCGCCGGAACGCGCGCAGGAAATGGGCGTGACCAAGGTTGAGCTGGACGAGCTGCTGGCGCAGGCTGATTTCATCACTCTGCACGTGCCGATGACCGATAAGACGCGCGGCATCCTCAATGCAGAGAACCTTGCCAAGACCAAGAAGGGCGTGCGTATCGTCAACTGCGCCCGTGGCGGCCTGGTGGATGAGGCGGCCCTTGCCGATGCCATCAAGTCCGGCCATGTCGCCGGCGCCGGTTTCGACGTGTTCGAAGTCGAGCCCGCCACCGAGAGCCCGCTTTTCGGCCTGCCGAACGTCGTCTGCACGCCGCATCTCGGTGCTTCGACCACGGAAGCGCAGGAAAACGTCGCCCTTCAGGTTGCCGAGCAGATGTCGGATTACCTCGTCAAGGGTGCGGTTTCCAACGCCATCAACATGCCGTCGATCACGGCTGAGGAAGCGCCGCGCCTGAAGCCCTTCATCCGTCTGGCGGATGTTCTCGGCTCCTTCGTCGGTCAGGTGCAGGAAAGCGCCACCAAGGAAATCGAAATCCTTTATGACGGCGCAACCGCCAGCATGAACACCAAGGCATTGACCAGCGCCCTGCTGGCCGGCCTGATCCGCAGCCAGGTTGCGGATGTGAACATGGTTTCGGCCCCGGTCATGATCAAGGAAAAGGGCATCATCCTCTCCGAGGTCAAGCGCGACAAGACCGGCGTTTACGACGGCTACATCAAGCTGACGGTCAAGACGGAAAACCAGATCCGTTCGGTTGCCGGCACGGTGTTCTCGGATGGCAAGCCGCGCTTCATCCAGATCAAGAACATCAACATGGATGCCGATGTCGGATCGCACATGATCTACATCACCAACACCGACGTTCCCGGCATGATCGGCTTCATGGGCACCACGCTCGGCGAGGCTGGCGTCAACATCGCCAACTTCCAGCTCGGCCGTGAAAAGGAAGGCGGCGACGCCATCGCGCTGCTTTATGTCGACGGCCCGGTTTCTGAAGCCGTGCTCGACAAGCTGCGCGCCAACCCGGCGATCCGCCAGGTCAAGCCGCTGACCTTCAACGTCGACTGATCTTATCGTTCCTCCCAAGGGGACAATAAGGCCCGGCGCAGGGGAGACCCTGTGCCGGGTTTTTCGTTTTTCCAGTGTCTGTTTCGTCGCAAAATACGGGCGACTATCGCATTGGTTGCATGTCACAAAAAATTTAAGCCAAGTGCTCTAAAAATGATGATCATGAGTTGCTATATCGCCTGCTGACATGCCGCTCATGGGAGGGCGGCCAACAGGAGATAACGATGTTTGCTGCCTTTCGGCGCTTCAAGGGTTTGTTCGCAGTCGCCGCGCTTGGTATCGCGGTGTCTTTCGTGGCGGTTGATATGGCGGAAGCGCGTCGCGCCAGCGGCGGTTTCGGCAGCCGCGGCACGCGGACCTATTCCGCTCCGCCTTCGACCAGCACTGCACCCGGCCAAACCGCGCCGATCAACCGCAGCATGACGCCCAACACCAATCAGGCAGCGCCGAACGCTGCTCAGCCGGCCCGTCCGGGCGCGCAGGCGCCGCAGCAGAATCGCGGCCTGTTCGGCGGCATGATGGGTGGTTTGATGGGCGGCCTGTTGATGGGCGGTCTGTTCGGCATGCTGCTGGGTGGCGGTTTTGGCGGCATGGCCGGTTTCTTCGGCATGTTGCTGCAGGTGGCGCTGATCGGTCTTCTGGTCATGCTCGCCATGCGTTTCTTCGCCTCGCGCCGTCAGGGCCAGCCCGCTTATGGCTCGGCTGGTGGGTCGCAGCGCACGGATCATTCCGGTTCCTCCTATAATGGCGGTTCGCAGGCGGGTTCTGCCGCTTCCTCGTTCAAGATTCCGAAGATCGGCGCGCTGGCCGGCGCTACGGGCGGTGTGGCCGCCACTGCCGCAACGGCAAAGCCTGCGCCTCATGCCAACGCCATGTCGGAAGGTGATGAAATCGGCATTACCCAGGGCGATCTCGAAACTTTCCAGAAAATGCTGGAAGACGTGCAGGCCGCCTATGCCGCCGAGGATTATGGCACATTGCGCAAGCTGACGACGCCGGAAGCCATGTCTTACCTCGCAGAAGAACTGAGCGACAACGCCACCAGCGGCGTGAAAAACGACGTGCGCGATGTGACGCTGCTACAGGGCGACGTTGCCGAAGCATGGCACGAAGAGGGCCAGGATTATGCAACGGTGGCGATGCGCTACTCCGCCATCGACGTGATGCGCGACCGCACCTCCGGCAAGGTGATCGAAGGCGACGAGCACCAGCCTTCTGAAGCGGTGGAAATGTGGACCTTCGTTCGCCGCCCCGGAAACGACAACTGGCAGGTGGCCGCTATTCAGGCCGCCGCCTGACGAATCGGAACGTGTTTAACGGATAAAGGCCCGGCGGTTTGGCGACCGCCGGGCCTTTGCTCGTCTCGCTTCCGGAAAGCATGGTCACGCCGACGCTTGCTCCGCCAAGGGGACAGCAAGATGCGGTCAAAAAACGACTGATAAATCTAACGGGTGATATCTCCCCCGCTCATCGGCGGTGAATTCCGCTTCGCCCTGTTATGCAAGGCTTTGAGCCCTGCTTGCCGCGACATGTTACCCGCGCATGGCTCATGCGCTTCACGGAATTGCCTTTTTTTATTCATCCGGCATTCAGTCCCTGCATCCTAACCAGAACGCATACACGTCAATGTGACTTTTCGCGCCGGTTCTAAACCGCTTTGGAAAGGGAACCTCAGGCGCAAAACAGCGTTGACAATCCAATCCCCGGCTCCTCCCAAGCCGGGCTGGGTGGCTGGGCAATGCAGGCCCTGCGAGAACGGAGAGCTATCGAGATGAAACGCTTTGACCTGATCGACGGGATGCGTGGTTACTTCCTCGTCTTCATGCTGATCAACCATCTGGTGTTTGCCGGCGGCTTCTGGCTGGTGGAAATCAATCACCGGCAGTTTGCCTTTGTCGAGGACGCCCAGGGCTTTGTGTTCCTGTCCGGCCTGCTGATCGGCATGGTCTATGCGCGCAAGATGATGAAATACGGCTATGATGCCGGCAAGCAGATGATCTGGAACCGGGCGCTGGAACTCTATCGTTACGCGATGGGTCTCGTCATCGCCGTGCTGTTCTTCCGCATGGTCATCCCGCATGCGCCCTATATCTGGTACAACTGGCTCGGCATGACGACGTTCGACGATCCGCTGCGACTGGCGGCGATTGCGACATTCCTGTTCCAGCCGACCTTCATGGATATTCTGCCGCAATATATCGTCTACATGATCTTTGCGCCGGTGCTGGTGAAGCTCTGCCTGGATGGCAAGTGGGCCTATGTCATGGCCGGCTCCCTGCTGGTCTGGATGGCCGGCCAGCTTGGCCTGCAGCAGATCGTGACGACCCCGCTCAACGAACTCGTGAAGGGTGCGGATGAGCAGGGCATCCGCGTCAGCTTCAACCTACTCGGCTGGCAGCTGGTGTTCTATTCGGCGCTGGTGATGGGCGCGATGACGGCGCAGAACCGTATTCCGTGGAAGGCGATCTTCTCGCCTGAGCATACGTGGCTGCCGAAGGCGGCGCTCGTCATCTGCCTGTTCTTCATGCCGCTGCGCATCGCCACAGCCTGGGGCCTGATGCCGGAATTCATGATGGGCAAATTTTCCACCATGGAAATCCGCGCCGATTTCGGCCCGGTCTATCTCATCAACTTCCTCGCCGTCGGCGTTGGCCTGACGTGGCTGGTGATCGCAGGTCCGAAGCACCACCGTCCGCTCGTGCGTTCCATCGCCGAAGGCGTCATCTGGGTACTGTCGCTGAAATTCCTGCAATTGCTCGGCCGCCATTCGCTGCAGGTCTATGTCTGGCACGTGGCGATCGTTTATGCCGTCTATTATCTGGATGGTCGCACGGCGGAACTGTCTCAGCTCAACAAGACGCTGATCGCCTTTACGGCTATCGGATTGTTGGCCCTGCCAGCCCTGTGGCGGGAGCGCGACAAGTGGTTCGGCAGCAGCGGCCAGAAGACGGCCGGCGCCTGAGAGCCGGGTCCCAGCCCGAATCTGACGGCTTTGCGGGGCGGTTTTCCGCCCCGTACTTGCGTGCGCGGCCATTCCTTTCTATATGCAGCCCTTAAATCCGCCGGATGACGAGACAGGACGGCCCGATTGATGGCCAGGTTTCTCGCGGCGGATGACCGACAGGCGGCGGGGCCTTTACCCCCGTTATGACTGACGATGGGAAAAAACGTGAATACGCTCGATTTTGACAAGAGGCCGGAAGATACCCGGATCGTTGTCGCCATGTCCGGTGGCGTCGATTCTTCGGTGGTGGCCGGTATCCTCAAGCGCGAGGGTTATGATGTCCTCGGCATTACCCTCCAGCTTTACGACCACGGTGCTGCCGTGCACCGCGCGGGCTCCTGTTGCGCGGGGCAGGATATAGACGATGCGCGCCGGGTCTGCGAAACGCTCGGTATTCCCCACTACGTGCTGGATTACGAAGCGCGGTTCCGTGAAACCGTCATCAACCCCTTTGCCGAAGCCTATGCGATGGGTGAAACGCCGATCCCTTGCGTGGCCTGCAACCAGACGGTAAAATTCGCCGATCTGCTCGCCACGGCGCAGGAACTCGGCGCCGATGCGCTGGCGACCGGCCATTACATCCGCTCGCGTCCCAATCCCGTTTCCGGTCAGCCGGGGCGGCGTGCGCTCTATCGGCCGATCGACAGCGACCGTGACCAGAGCTGGTTCCTGTTCGCCACGACGCAGGAACAGATCGATTATCTGCGCTTTCCGCTCGGCGGCCTCTCCAAGGCCGAGACGCGCGCTCTGGCGGAAGATATGGGACTTGTCGTGGCCAAGAAGGCTGACAGTCAGGACATCTGTTTCGTGCCGCAGGGCAAATATACCGATATCATCAACAAGCTGAAGCCGAATGCGGCATTGGCAGGCGATATCGTCCATCTCGACGGCCGTGTGCTCGGCCGCCACGATGGCATCGTGCATTATACGATCGGCCAGCGTCGCGGCATTGGTGTCGCCACCGGGGAGCCGCTTTATGTCGTGCATCTCGATGCACGCGGCCGACGGGTCATCGTTGGCCCGCGCGAAGCGCTGGAAACCCGTCGGGTCTATCTGCGTGACATGAACTGGCTGGGCGACGGCGAGCTGACGAGCGATGCCGGGCAGGGCTTTGCCTGTTTCGCCAAGGTGCGCTCCACCCGCCCGCCGACGGAAGCGATGCTGCATGCGGATGAAAACGGTATCTATGTGGACCTGATGACCGGGGAGGCCGGTGTCGCTCCCGGTCAGGCCTGCGTGCTTTATTCCGCGCCGGGTGCCGATGCCCGCGTTTACGGCGGCGGTTTCATCGAACGGTCGGAACGCTCGGCGGAAGCCGAGGCGTCGCTGAAGGCGCTTCTGGAAAAGCCGGTTGCCGCCTGAAACCATTCGCTTTTTGCAGCGATGCGGAAAGCGAATTTTTTGCGCATCTTGCGCTTGACACTTTGGGGAGCGGCACCTTATAAGCCGCTCATCCTGATGGAACGGCCGGTCACATGACTGTCACGTTTCCCCTGTGGCGGGGTAGCTCAGGTGGTTAGAGCAGCGGAATCATAATCCGCGTGTCGGGGGTTCAAGTCCCTCTCCCGCTACCACTTTTCTTCATATGAAAAATCCAGATCGCACCATTCTGCGCCCGTGTTTCATTGCTTTTCCGAGCCGGAGAAACGATGGATCCGATGGTGCCTGCCGGTAAGTTGTGCCCAAAAAAAGGGAAACCCGCTTACTGCCAAAATGCAGCCAGCGGGTCTCAACCTCTACCCCCTCCCACAAGGGCGGCTGCACAAAAGCACATTGAATGAATTATGGCAAGATCAAGGCGACCATATTGTTGCTGTTGATGGCCCTGTTCGCCAGTTTAGTGGCGGATGGCAGAGCGTGACCTGTTCCGTGTGCCGTTCGTAAGGGGAGCGATAGGACACGATATTTTCGGTGCAGCGCATTTCTGCGGTATTGGAATAGGTATTTTCGATACGCTGCGGTTGATGATGTGTTTTGTGCGGTAAAACCCGTTCCTCACGATAAACCGTGATATCGGCGGCAAGCGATGTGCCTGGTATCGACAAGGTGGCGACTGCGGCAATCAAGAGAATTCTTCCGGGATGTGCGGACATGGCTCTTCCCCGCGTTGAACAACGCAGGAGAACGTGCTGTGCACATAAGCTGTTCCAGAGGCGCCGGCAAAAAAATGCCCGCTCATGGCGGGCAATCAGAGGGGAACTGAGGTTAGGAGCCTCGGATCTGAAACGAACATCTTCCGTATAAGTTCCGCTTGCGGAATAATTTCCGTCGCGACTTGCCTATAGGGGGGTTGCGCAGGCCGAGTTTCAAGCCGCACGAGACGGAACGATGCGACGCGCGCGAACAGGGACGCTTTGATGATGATTCTATCTTTAGGGAAATTTGGAGCGGGCGAAGGGATTTGAACCCTCGACCCCAACCTTGGCAAGGTTGTGCTCTACCCCTGAGCTACACCCGCTCAAATCCACCGGTCCGGGGTAGTTCGCTGAACCGTGGGCCGCCAAGCGGCGACGGGCGCTATATCGCTCAATCGATTTTGGAATGCAACAGGGAAATGACAAAAACGCGAAAATTTCTTTGAGAAATGCGACAAGCGGCGGAAATGATTGAGAATTTTTCATCTCGCTGTTTTTTCCTGCGTTGCCAAGCGTCGGTTGCCCGCTTAATCAGGAAACAAGGATAGTGGAATCGGCAGAGGCAGGCGGCAGGATATGGCGGAAAATTCCCAGAAGACGGCAACGGAGCTGTTCGAGTTTCTCGACGGACTCGGCATTTCCCACACCACGAAGCAGCATGAACCGGTGTTTACCGTCGCCGAATCCCAGTCGCTGCGCGACCTCATTCCCGGCGGCCATACAAAGAACCTCTTTGTAAAGGACAAGAAGGATCAGTATTTCGTTCTGACCGTTGAGGAAAATGCGGTCGTCGATCTGAAAAGCGTTCACAAGACCATCGGTGCGGCAAGCCGCGTGTCCTTTGGCAGACCGGAAAAGATGCTTGAATATCTGGGCGTCGCGCCGGGCTCGGTGACGGTGTTCGGAGCCATCAACGACACCGACAGGCAGGTCACCTTCGTGCTCGACAGCGGGCTTCTGGAAAACGAGCTGGTCAATGGCCATCCGCTTTCCAACGACCAGACGACAACGATCGCGTCCACGGATCTCATTCGCTTTCTCGAGGCAACCGGACATGCGCCGCTTGTCTTGAAAGTCAGCGAGTGAGATACGATCTTTGCTTCAAATAAGACATATGACAGAGGTTACGGGAGACCGGCATGAGCGGCGAAAATAATCCTTACGGCGGTTCCTATAGCGGCCAGATGACCGCAAGCGCCCATCACAACGGCGAACTGAACGGTGCGGCCTCCGGCCACATCAAGGACACCACGACGGCGGGTTTCTCCAGGGACGTTCTTGAGGAATCGCGTCGCCAGCCGGTTCTGGTGGATTTCTGGGCGCCCTGGTGCGGTCCGTGCAAGCAGCTGACGCCGGTGCTCGAGAAGGTCATCAACGAGGCGAATGGCCGCGTGAAGCTCGTGAAGTTGAATATTGACGACCACCCGTCGATTCCCGGCCAGCTCGGTATCCAGTCCATTCCGGCAATCGTCGCCTTTGCCGATGGCCGGCCGGTGGATGGCTTCATGGGTGCCGTGCCGGAAAGCCAGATCAAGCAGTTCATCGAGAAGATCGCCGGGCCTGATGCGGGTGATCCCAAGGCCGAGATCGAGGCTGTTCTGACAGAGGCGAAGCAGCTTCTGGCGGATGGCGATTTTAATGGTGCTGCGCAGCTTTTCGGCGCCGTCATGCAGGCCGATCCCGAAAATCCGGCAGCGATTGCCGGTATCGCGGAATGCATGATCGCCGCCGGCCAATATGAGCGGGCAAGCGAACTGCTCTCTTCCCTGCCTGCGGAACTCAACGAAGATGCGGGCATTCAGCTCGTTTCGAAAAAGATCGCGCAATATGAGGAAGCCCGCAAGATCGGCGACCCGGTGGCGCTGGAGCGCGAGCTCGCGCTCGATCCCGATCGTCACGAGGCGCGGGTGAAGCTTGCCAAGGTGCTGAATGCTCAAGGGCGGCGGGACGAGGCCGCGGACCATCTGCTCTACATCATGCGCAAGGACCGGACCTTCGACGATGACGGCGCGCGCCGCCAGCTTCTGGAGTTTTTCGAGGCCTGGGGCTTCAAGGACCCGGCAACCGTTGCCGGCCGCAGGAAGCTTTCGGCGATACTGTTTTCGTAATGCGGGCATATCCCGGCCGTGGCGGTTGATCCGCCGGCCGGGCAGCAGTGAACAGGGGGCTTGATTCCCATGCATGTCGGAAATGCGAGATATGTAAAGAACGACGATCTGCCGGAAACCGTGCCGGTCTTTCCATTGCCGGGCGCGCTGCTTCTACCGGAAGGCCATCTTCCACTTAATATTTTCGAGCCTCGATATCTCGCCATGATCGACTGGGCGTTGGCCGGCCATCGCATCATCGGCATGGTGCAGCCCGCCCTGCATGTCATCGAGGCGGGGCTTGAGGGCGGTCCGCTGAGCGCGGTCGGCTGCCTCGGCCGCATCACGTCCTTTTCCGAAACCGGCGATGGCCGTTATATCATTTCGCTCACTGGCGTGTGCCGCTTCCGCCTGCTGGAAGAGGTGGAGGCGGACAAGCCCTATCGCAGCTTCCGGCATGCGCCCTTCATCGCCGATCTTTCCGGCGAATATGACGAGGATGCGGTGGACCGCGAAAACCTGCTCCGGGTATTCCGCTCGTTTCTGGATGCCAACCAGCTGGAAGCGGATTGGGAAAGCGTGGAAAGGGCGGGCAATCGCGTCCTCGTCAATTCGCTTTCCATGATGTCTCCCTTCGGACCGGCTGAAAAACAGGCGCTGCTGGAAGCGCCGGACCTGAAGACGCGGGCCGAAACATTGATCGCCATCACCGAGATCGTTCTCGCCCAGGGATCGGGCGAGAGCGGCAACGTGCTGCAATAGGATCGCCGCCATGGACGACAGGATGAGCAATGTCGATCCCAAGCTGCTGGAGCTTCTGGTCTGCCCTTTGACGAAAGGGCGCCTTGTCTATGACCGCGCCCGCAATGAACTCATTTCCGAAAGCGCGAGGCTCGCTTATCCGATCCGCGATGGCGTGCCGATCATGCTGATTTCCGAAGCGCGCAAAATAGAAGACTAAGCTCCCCGCTTGCCCGTCTTCACACATTGCGTGTCGCGAATTGACGAAGATGCGTTGACAACCATGCGTGGATTTGACCAGAGTCCCGCCCGACATGTCTGTTGCGGGGAGAAAACTGATGTCGTTGCGCGCGCTCGTCCGGATTTCGCTGGTTGCGGTCTCAACCGCCCTGTTTTTTCCGCCAGCCATGGCGGCGGAACCCTCCCGCAAGGTCGTTACGACCCAAAATGGCGATTATTTCGGCTTCGATCTCAGGACGGAGCAAAATGTCTCGCTGGAACAATGCGGCGAGATTTGCGTCGGCGATACCGCCTGCAAGGCCTTTACCTACAATCCCAAGGTGAAATGGTGCTTCCTCAAATCGGATTTCAATCAGCTGAACGCCTTCCCCGGCGCGGTTGCCGGCAAGATCGTGGAAGTGGCTGCGGAGGCCGATATCGGCGCGCCGCAGCGCCTGCCCTTCGTGACCGACAGCCTGCAGCAGGAAGCGCGCCGGCTGAAATCCGGCCTTGCGGCAAATGAGGGTGAGGGCGAACAGGGCCTTGAAGCCCTTGTGGAGACGGCGCGGCAGCAGGCAGCCGCCGGCAATATTCCCGATGCGGTCACGACCTATAAACAGGCCCTTGCGATCACACCTG
The DNA here is from genome assembly GCF_001526505.1 of Agrobacterium sp. D14. Taxonomy (NCBI): domain Bacteria; kingdom Pseudomonadati; phylum Pseudomonadota; class Alphaproteobacteria; order Hyphomicrobiales; family Rhizobiaceae; genus Agrobacterium; species Agrobacterium sp. D14. The sequence goes on along the minus strand of NZ_ASXX01000010.1, from coordinate 134,942 downwards.
ACGATGGCGCGCTCTGGGCGGAATTGTCGGAAAAGGCCGCGCAGGTCACCGATAATTATTCGATAGCGGGACAGGCCGCTTCCGCTGCCATCAATGCCTACCAGCTGAGCCGCACGGTCAGCGCCCGCACCGAGGCCCTGAACCGGCTGGCGAAGGCGTTTGAAAGAACCCAGAATTATCGCGCGGCACTCAATGCCTATAAGGAAAGCCTTGCGCTCACCGACAATGCACAGACCAAGGCGGCCTATGCCGATCTGCGCACCCGGCAGGGTTTCCGCGTCATCAATAATACCGTGGATACGGATAGCGTCAGCCCGCGCGCCTGCGTGCAGTTTTCCGAGCCGCTGGTGAAGAACGGCGTCGATTACTCCTCCTTCATCACGCTGGATGGGGCAGCGCCCAAGGCCATCGAAGCGAAGGGCAGCGAGATTTGCGTGGAAGGCCTGACGCATGGCCAGCGTTACAAGATCGCGTTTCGCGCCGGCCTGCCGTCTTCGGTGGAAGAGCCTCTGGAAAAGCAGGTCGATCTCGATATCTACGTGCGTGACCGCGCCGCCAGCGTGCGCTTCACCGGCGAGAATTTCGTGCTGCCGGGCACGGCGCGCCGCGGCATTCCAATCGTCTCTGTCAATGCCGACAAGGCCGACCTGAAGCTTTATCGCGTCGGCGATCGCAACATCACCTCGCTTCTTTCAAACTCGCAGTTTCTGACGCAGATGGACGGCTACAATGCCGACCGTATCGAAAACGAAATTGGCGAGCTTGTCTGGCAGGGCTCGATCGATATCCAGCCCGATCTCAATAAGGATGTGGTGACGAGCTTCCCGGTGGATGAGGCCCTGCCGGAGCGCAAGCCCGGCATCTATGTGCTGACCGCCGTACCACCGGGCACCGCGCCGGAAACCTGGGATTCGCGGGCCACGCAATGGTTCCTGGTTTCCGATACCGGCATCACCACCTATGCCGGAACCGATGGTCTGAATGTTTTTGTCCGCGCACTTGGCAGCGCCAAGCCGCTGGCAGATGTGGATTTGCAGCTGCTCGCCAAGAATAACGAGGTGCTGGGCACCGCGAAGACGGATGCGGACGGCCGCGCGGTGTTCTCGGCCGGCCTGATGCGCGGCACGGCGGCGCAGGCGCCTGCGATCCTGACGGCGCGCAACGGCGACAAGGACTACGTCTTCCTCGACATGACCCGCGCCGGCTTCGATCTTTCGGATCGCGGCGTGACGGGCCGTGCAGCCCCCGGCGCCATCGACGTGTTTAGCTGGACGGAACGCGGCATCTACCGTGCCGGCGAGACCGTGCATGCCGCAGCCCTTGCCCGCGATGTCGACGGCAAGGCAATCGAGGATCTGCCGCTCACTTTCATCTTCTCGCGCCCTGACGGTGTCGAGGACCGGCGTTTCGTCAGCGACGGCAAGGCACTGGGCGGCCATGCGGTCGATCTGCCGTTGCAGGCAAATGCGATGCGCGGCACCTGGACATTGCGCATCCATACCGATCCGAAAACGCCTGCGATCAGCGAAAAGAGCTTCCTCGTCGATGATTTCGTGCCTGACCGCACCGAGTTCGATCTCTCCAGCAAGGCAAAGCAGATCGACCCTGGCGCGGAAACGGCGATCGACGTCGATGGCCGTTATCTCTATGGCGCGCCCGCAGCCGGCCTGACGCTGGAAGGTGAGGTCGCCATCAAGCCGACGCGCACGAGTGCGGATTTCGAAGGTTATTTCTTCGGTCTGGCCGATGAGGAGAGCGAAGAGGAAAACCGCACCACGCTTGCCGATCTGCCGGTTCTGGACGAAGAGGGCAAGGCGAGCTTCAATGTCGACCTGACCGACCTGCCATCCACAACGCAGCTTCTTTCCGCCAACATCACCGTGCGCATGCGCGAGGCCGGCGGCCGTGCCGTGGAGCGCTCCCTGACGCTGCCTATCAAGGCGGAAGCCCCTGTCATCGGTATCAAACCGCAATTTTCCGGCGATCTCGCCCAGAACTCCGTTGGTCGTTTCCATATCATCGGTGTCAGTGTCGAAGGTGCCAAACAGGCGATGAATGGCCTGACCTGGAAGCTCATCAAGGTCGAGCGGAACTATCAATGGTATCGTCAGGGCAACTCCTGGCGTTACGAACCGGTGGAATATACCAAGCAACAGGAAGCCGGTACGCTTTCGGTCGATGCCAATGGCGGCGAGATTTCCGTGCCCGTCACCTGGGGCCGCTATCGGCTTGAAGTGGAGGGCGCCGGCAATGGCGCGCCTGTTTCCAGCGTTGAATTCGATGCCGGTTTTTACGTCGAGGCAAGCTCGACGGAGACGCCGGATGCGCTGGAAATCGCTCTCGACAAACAGAGCTACAAGATCGGCGATACGGCCAAACTCAAGGTTTCCTCGCGTTTTGCCGGCGAGTTGATGGTGACTTCCGGTTCGGAAAAGCTGATTGCCGTGCAGAATGCCGAGATCGGCGAGGATGGCGGCGAGATCGACATTCCCGTCACCGAGGAATGGGGTGCGGGCGCTTATGTGACGGCCACGCTGTTCCGTCCCGGCGATGCGCAGGAAAGCCATATGCCGATGCGCGCTATCGGCATCAAATGGCTTGCCGTCGATCCGGCCGAGCGCAAACTTGCCGTCACGCTCGGCGCGCCGCAGAAAACGCTGCCGCGCCAGCCGCTTGAAATTCCGATCACGGTTGCGGGCGCTGGCGTGGGCGAAAAGGCCTATGCCATCGTTGCGGCCGTCGATGTCGGCATATTGAACCTTACCCGCTACGAACCCCCGAAGCCGGATGAATGGTATTTCGGCCAGCGCCGGCTGGGACTGGAAATCCGCGACCTTTATGGCCGCCTGATCGACGGTTCGCTCGGCGCCACCGGCCGGCTGCGCACCGGCGGTGACGGCGGCGGGGCAGCCCTTCAGGGCAGCCCGCCCACGGAAAAGCTCGTGGCCTTCTTTGCCGGTCCGGTCGAACTCGATGCAGACGGCAAGGCGACGGTCAGCTTCGATATTCCGCAGTTCAACGGCACGGCCCGCATCATGGCGGTGGCCTGGACGAAGACGGGTGTGGGACATGCCGTCTCCGATGCCATCATTCGCGATCCTGTCGTGGTCACGGCCAGCGCGCCGAAATTCCTCGCTCCCGGCGATGTCTCGCAATTGCGGCTCGATATCGCCAATACCGATGGCGAGGCCGGCGATTACCGGCTGGATGTGACCAGCAATACGGCATTGACGGTCGATCAGGGTGAGATGACGCAAACTCTCGCGCTTCAGAAAGGCGGCAAGTCTTCGCTGACGGTGCCGCTGACGGGCGAACAGCCCGGCAATGGCGCGATCACCATCAAGGTTTCCAATGCCGCCGGTCTTTCACTGGAGCAGGTTCTGAACGTTCCGGTACGTCCGGCCGTTCTGCCGGTCACGACGCGACGCGAAATCAAGATCGCGCCCAATAGCAGCCTGACGATCAATGGCGATCTTCTGGCCGACAGCATGCTTCTGGGCTCGTCCGTCGCGGTCAATGTCACGCGCTCGCCGGCTTTCGATATTCCGGCGCTGGTGATGATGCTGGACAAATATCCCTACGGCTGCGCCGAACAGACGACGAGCCGCGCTTTGCCGCTGCTTTACGTTTCGGAACTGACGAAGGATAGCGGCCTTGCAGAAGACCCCGATACCCGCCGGCGGGTGCAGGAGGCGATCTACCGCGTGCTGTCCTTCCAGTCGAGTTCCGGCAGCTTCGGCCTCTGGTCGCCGGGTTACGGCGATCTATGGCTCGATGCTTATATCAGCGACTTCCTGACCCGCGCCCGCGAGCAGAATTACGATGTGCCCGAAGCCGCCATGGTGCAGGCGCTGAACAACCTGCAAAACGGTCTTTCCTATGACAGCAATGTCAAGGATCGCGGCACGAGATCGCCTATTCGCTCTATGTGCTGGCGCGCAACCGCAAGGCGGCGATCAACGATCTGCGTTATTACGCGGATACGGCGCTGGCCGATTTCCCGACGCCGCTCGCCAAGGCGCAGGTTGCCGCCGCCCTTTCGCTTTATGGCGATCAGGCCCGTTCTAAGGCCGTATTCGGCGCTTCGCTCGACATGGCAAGCCGCACCACCAATGTCAGCTTCTCGCGCGCGGATTATGGCTCCGCCCTGCGTGACGGCGCGGCGACGCTGGCGCTTGCGGCGGAAAGCCGGCCGGTTCCGGCCGTCGTGCCGCAGCTTGCCGGTGCGGTGGCCAAGGAATGGGAAAAGAAGCCCTATACCAGCACCCAGGAACAGGCATGGATGCTGCTGGCCGCCCGCGCCGTCAAAGGCGAGGACAAGGATATCCGTCTCGATGTGAACGGCGATCTGCAGACCGGAGGCTTCGGCAAGCGGATGAGCGGCGACGAATTGCTGGCCGCACCCTTGAAGATCGCCAATGCCTCGGCCGATCCGGTAACGGCTGTCGTCACCACGGTGGCGCCGCCGGCGCAGCCGCTTGCGGCGGGCGGCGAAGGTTTCACCATCACCCGCACCTATTATTCCATGGATGGCGAGGAGGTGAACCCGAGCGAGGTCACGCAAAACGAGCGTTATGTGGTGGCGCTGAATATCGTGCCGCAAAATAACTGGCAGTCGCGCATTCTGGTGACCGACCTGTTGCCCTCCGGTTTCGAAATCGACAATCCGAGCCTCGTCAATTCGGCGGAGCTTTCGAATTTCGACTGGCTGCCGGAAACGGAAGCGGCGCATACGGAATTCCGCTACGACCGTTTCGTGGCGGCCTTCGACCGCTCGGCCGGCGACAGTTCGGAAATTGCGCTGGCCTATGTGGTCCGCGCCGTCACCCCCGGCACCTACGATCATCCGGCAGCTTCGGTTGAGGATATGTACCGGCCGCAATTTGCCGCCCGCACGGCAACCGGCCGCATGGAGGTGCGCTCGGCAAACCCATGAGGCGACGCAAGGCGATCATTGTCGGCATCATGACGGCCGCGTTGCTTATGGGTGGCGCGGCCTTCGGTCTCGATGCGCTGGACAAGGCCTATCCGCCGCCGCTGGACGTTGCGCAGCAACGATCCTTCGAGGTTCTGGATCGTGACGGCAAGCTGTTGCGCGCTTTTGCGACACCCGATGGCCGCTGGCGGCTGAAAACCTCGGCCGCCGAAGTCGACCCACAGTTCCTGCGCATGCTGGTGGCCTATGAAGACCAGCGTTTCTACGATCACCACGGCGTCGATCCCTGGGCGCTTTTGCGCTCCGCCTGGCAATTGGCCAGCAACGGCCGGATCGTTTCCGGTGCATCGACGCTTTCCATGCAGGTGGCACGGCTGATCGAGCCGCGCGCCGACCGGTCTTTTTCGGCGAAATTCCTGCAGGCCGCGCGTGCGATCCAGATCGAGAGACGGCTCAGCAAGGCGGAAATCCTCGATCTCTATCTGAATATCGCGCCCTATGGCGGCAATCTCGAAGGCATTCGCGCCGCAAGCCTCGCCTGGTTCGGCAAGGAACCGGGCCGGCTCGATACCGCGGAGGCGGCCCTTTTGGTGGCGCTGCCGCAATTGCCGGAAAAGCGCCGTCCGGATCGTTTTCCGGAGGCGGCGAAGCAGGCGCGGGAGCGTGTGCTGCAACGGCTTGCCGTGGAACGCGTGGTGGGTGAGGGGGAGGCGGAACGGTCGGCTCTTGCGAATGTGCCCGCCAACCGGCGGGACCTGCCGGCATATGCGCCGCATATGGCCGTCGCCGCACGGGTGAAGTTCCCGAATACTGCCGAGGTGCGTTCCACGCTGAAGCTGCCGATCCAGCGGGAGCTGGAGGGTGTCGCCCGCCATGCGGCGGAAAAGCTCGGCGACAGGGTCTCCGTCGCCATCGTCATGGCCGATGCGCAGAGCGGCGATATTCTGGCGGAAGTGGGCTCGGCGGATTATCTCGATACGGCAAGACGCGGTTTCGTGGAGATGAGCCGGGCCGTTCGCTCGCCGGGCTCCACCCTCAAGCCATTCATCTACGGCCTTGCCTTCGAAGACGGTCTTGTCGGGCAGGAAACCATCATCGAGGATCGCCCGGCCGACTTTTCCGGTTACAGGCCGCGCAATTTCGACATGCATTACCAGGGCGATGTCAGCATCCGGCAGGCGCTGCAACTGTCGCTCAACGTGCCTGCCGTCAAGCTGCTCGATGCCGTCAGCCCCTCGGCGCTGATGGTGCGGTTCCGGCGGGTGGGTGTCAAACTCGTGCTTCCCGCCAATGAAGCGCCGGGGCTTGCCATTGCCCTTGGCGGCGCGGGTGTTTCGCTGGTCGATCTGGTGCAGCTCTATGCGGGGCTTGCCGGCGGCGGCGATCCCGTGCGTCTTGGAGACGGCGTCCGCTCCGCCCCGGAACGGCTGGAGGGTGACCGGTTATTCTCCGATGCTGCGATCTGGAATATCTCCGACATCCTGTCCGGCGTACTGCCGCCGCTCGGCATGAAACAGCGCGGCATCGCTTACAAGACCGGCACCAGCTATGGCTATCGCGATGCCTGGTCGGTGGGTTATGACGGGCGGCATCTGGTCGGTGTCTGGGTCGGTCGGGCCGACAATGGCGCGGTGCCGGGCATTGCCGGTTATGCGACGGCCGCCCCGATCCTGTTCGAGGCTTTCGAAAAATCCGGCGTGACGATCACGCCGATGCCGGCCGCACCTTCCGGTGTCGCGCGGGTCGCGGTCAATGATCTCCCCGCCAACCAGCGGCGGTTCACCACGACGGCCAGCGGCCTGCTTTCTGCTTCAAGACGTGAAAGCGTGCCGCGCATCGTTTACCCGCCGGAAGGCGCGCGCGTGGAGCTTTCCGGCCAGTCGGGCATCTCGCCGCTGGTACTGAAGCTGCAGGGCGGGCGCGCACCCTTCCGCTGGCTCGCCAATGGTTTGCCTCTGCCGAACGCGTCCCACCGCCGCAACAGCGAATGGCGGCCGGAAGGCCAGGGATTTTCCACACTTACGGTGATCGACGCCGATGGCCGCGCCTCGAGCGTGCGGGTTTTCGTCGAATAACCGGCAGAAAAAGCCCACGCGACGAGGCAGCGCCACGCGTTTCAGGCAGGATAACGTCGTGCGGCGGCCTGCCGTCAAGCAATATCCAGTGAATGGCGGCGGATACGCTCCTGGAGCGATGAGACGATGGCCTGCAGAAACTCCCGGCGTCTGGAGTCGTCCGTTGCCTCCAGCTTTACCTGCAACTGGCCACTGATCTTGTTCATGAAACCAACGTGGTCAAACGTATCGGCGGCAATGTTGACCTCGACCTCGTCCATATAGTGAGTCAGGTGCGACTCCAATGCGAGATTCGCATCCATTTGGTACAGGGCGGCCATGCGCTCTCCAAGCGTCGACATCTGCACGTATGGACCATATTCGTTGATCATCAAATCTCCTTCGCCTTGCGGATGCCGCTTCGGCACCTTCTTTCGCCGCATATCATTCATAATAGGAAGCGATTTTCGGCTTTCAATGTTCCCCTTCAATATTCCCACGCAGCGCTAAGTTTTCTGCCATCCGGCAAATGGGCTTCGCAGGAAATGCGGGATACTTCGTCGCTCAATCCAGAAGAGTTATGGTGTCTGCCAAACGGTTCCATGCATGGCTGGATGTCTTCGCCATGTCCGGAGGCGCACCGGAGGCGGGCAGATCATCCGATCATCATCTGATTTCGCTCCGTTGATTTGTCGCTGTGACGGTAGTTTTCCCTGATTTCATTGAGGAATTTTAGAGGGTATCCCAAAGGTCAGGGCGAATTGCTCCGATAGGTGTGTCCAGAAACTAAAGTGCCGGAACTGCAGGCAATAAAAAAGCCCGCCGAAGCGGGCCTTCCAAACTAAGATTGTACGTGTTCGTCGAAAGACGATCTTCGTTTTATTGCCAGTGCGCCACGTCCGATCTCCGATAGAATCTCGAGTTTCTACCGGTCGGTTCATAAATGGGTAGCACTCCCTCGGCCTCGAGCTTTTGACGAAGGATTCCTGGAAAGACACCCGCACGGTCTGACAAAAGAGCGAGACAAATATGCTCTGCAATGAAGGCATCTACGGAATTTGCCAAGACGTATTGTTGCTCACGCCGAGTAGCAGGATTGATCCGGGTTTCCGTCTTTAGATAACCGAGGCGCAGCAGTTCGCTGATCGTGCCTCTCGCCGTCCCGATCCGGCGTTCTGTGTCTCGGACATTGAGGTGTCTATGACTATCGTTTTGAACGTTGCCATTCAACGATGCCACGTCAGGAATAGAGCGGTTCAAGCAGGCTCTGACTTCCTCCCAATCCACAAGGAGGTTCAAGAGAGTCGTCCGACCACCTTTGAAATGGAGGCTTTTCAGAGAACCTTCCAGGCCCAATTTGAGGATGGTCTCGGTTTGGCAACCACATCTTTGCGCTGCTTTATCCAGCTGCACCAGGCCGTCTGTATTTGAACCGTTTAGCGAACGCCCGAAAAGCGCTTTCTTGAATGCCTCAAATTCGGACCGTTGGACACGCGAAAACACGCGTGCGCCGTCTTTTGGTTGCTCCACGCGGCGCAGAAGTCCGGCATCGAGAATGGCTCGCATGCGGTCATCCCTGATTCCGAGAACCGTCCGGATTTCAACACTGGTCATCGTATCCAGCGCATTGGACAATACCTCGTGGCCCCGACGCGCATCGAAGTAAATCTGGGCGCTCGTCAGCTGCGAAGGTGCAATGAGATTAGCTTCCAGAAGGAGGTCCTGGATACGGTCTTCCATCATGCCATATTCGAGGCCTGCCGATCTGATCGAATGCAGATGGCGTTTTCGGGTCGGCAGCACAAAGGCTTCATCAGGACCGATTGGGAGATTCCGCTCGGCGATGTCCTGAAAAATCTCTGTTACGAGGGAGAATTCAGGCTTCTTGTGATTGCGCATCAGCCAATCTCGCAACGGCCCGAAAAAGGAAGCCATTTCATAGACCATCGGTTTTGATTGTTCGATCGCCTGGCAAATAATCTTCTCAATCAGATCGCGTCCGGCCGAGGCGGAACCAAACCCGCACTCGACGTCGGAATGAGACGCCAGGTCGCAACGATCATATGCGATCCGGTGCATCTTCTGGAAGCGACCGAAATGACGGCAAACATCGACAGCCACATAGGTTTCAAAATTGTCGAGAAACTCGTTGGCGGGGAGACTGTCGATTCTTGCGACCACGTATCGATCGATTTGAGACGAGGAGGCTGCGCTGGTGTCGACCGCCTCCTCCCTGATCATTGAAATATTCAGGCGTACGAACGAGGCGAAATCACCTTGCTCTTGCGAGGACGCCGGGGCTTCCTTGATCGCACAAGCATGGTCATGGCAATTCTGTAGGGCCCGGGTCATCCACGCCGCCCGGACGTAGGGACGTGAAGAAGGACGTCCGCTGCCGTTTTCGAGATCGTCAACGACACATTTCGGGCAGTACCGATGATTTCGTCCCGGTCGCATATCACGGCCCATCAATGCGTGACCCAGCTTCCACGTCGCTCCGGCGGTAACGGACGCGATTGCATACGCTGCGAGACGCGCTTCTTCGACACCTGACCAGTGTGCGAGTAATGCCATCGCTTCGGGATCGCCCGAGGCGATGGCAGTGGCGTTTGTGTCCGTCGTGGCGAGAAACCCCCGCATTGAACGATAGCCATTTGCGTGCGCGAGGCGGGATGCCAGGCTCAGGGGCGTTTCGGTTTTGTGAAACTCGACGGTGACGGGGAGTGCCATGACGCGATACCTTTCTGGCTATTACTTCTTCTTTTTCGAGGGCTGGGCAACGAGGTCCGTCAATGCATTGCTGCGATCAATGTCGCGCCACCGGGGCGAGGTGATGATGTTGTCGCCGCGAAGACTGCCTGACGCACGGTCGTAGAAACCTGCGAAGTCGCGAGCCGTGAGATTTTTGCGGTTTCGTCCCAGGGCTGCGAAACAAGCTGCCCGTACCATCTCGATCATCGTACCCAGCCCACCACCCGTGGATGCTACCAAGCGTCCCAGGAAGTCGTCAGTCATCAACTCGTCCGCCAGCACAAGACCGCAATGGTCGACGGCAATGTCGCGCAGAAGCTTTTCGACTAGCGGCTTATCGGAAGGAAAACGCACCGGTTCGAACCGCATCACCAACGACCTGTTCGCGAGTTGAAGATCGCCGGATACCAGCTTGGCCAGGTCCGGTACGCCGCTGTAGATCGTGTGGAGTGGCCAGTCGGGAATGGCGATGAGGCTTTTCAGGCGATCCTGAAGAGACCTTACGGCTGCAGCTGTTGGTGCCCGCAAGAGGTCTTGTGCCTCGTCCAGATGCAGAAAGAGGACGCGGCGTTCTCTGAGCTGTTGTTTGACTGTCTCGTAAAGTTCATGCTCATTTGCACGATTGCTCGCGGGCAGACCCATTTCGTGAAGGATACGGATTGCCAAATCTTTGGTGGAGCAGGGTTTCGGCACCTCGATACTGATCAGTGGACGCACCGTTTCGCCATACTCATTCTGGTACGGCTGAAACGATGGGATCATCGTAAACGCTCGCTCCAGCGAGGTTGACTTCCCACTACCGGACTCGCCGATTACGATGAAGGAGCGCCTTCTCGAGCCGCCGCCGGCAAGGCAATCGAGGGCATGCTCCTCGAATTCCGTAAGGCGCTTCACGAGTTCCAGGCAACGGCCTGTCTCGAAGTAACGGTTGGTTTCCCTCACACGCAACGCGCGCAGTTCGTTGGTTGCCGTCATCTTAGTACTCCTCATCATAGTAGAAGCCGGAAGCAAGCGCGTCAGAGGCTTGCGTGGCGGTGGGTTCGTTTTCTTTGATTTCTTCGGTCACGGATTTTTCGAGGGCGAACAGGTCGGGCCGCTGGATGACCATGCCGATCCGCAACGGATCGTCGGGCAGTGGGCCATCGGCGAGGAGCGGGGTCTGATCTTCAGAGGGCGCGGCCATCCACGCCCCGAACAGTTCCGCGTCCCAACGGTCGAAGTCTTTTGCGGTCGGTACGCTGGGAGAAAGACCCGCGCGGAGAGTTGCGGCATCACCGATAGCGCGAAGACGATTGATAGCGTCGTACATCACCGTCATGCCCTGCTCGGCAGCAGTGGCGTAGCTGGCACGCAATTCCTTGCGCGCGGCCATCCATTCGGCGAGCGTTACACTGTCATCGAGACCGACGGTGTTGCGAACGACGAACCAGCCCTTGTCGCCTTTAACGGCGATGTGGGCGGGGCATTCTGGATCGTATTTGATCTCGACGTCGACCTGGTCGAACTTGGTCCGGAGCCGCTGGATTTCGGCATCACAGTAGGTGATGCCGAATACGGTAATACCGTAGTCGGAAATCCGGCGGGTCGTCTTGATCCCGAAAATCTGGAGCATTTCTTCGGCATCTGGCGGGTAGAGGATTTCGTATTCTTTGGAGGCCTCGACCCACGCATTGTGGGGGGTATTACCGCCAAGGCCCGAATGCGGCTTGTTGTGATAGATGTCGCATACCGCGAAGATGAAAATCTTGATCAGTTCGTCGACCAGCAATGCGGCATGAACCTGCGGATCGTAATCGCCCTTTTCTACGACCGAAGAGAAAGTCCGGCCCTCGAAATACGGTGCGATCAGCAGGCCGATCGAATGGAAAAGGCTTTCAATGAACGGGCGGCAACCAGGATCGCCGGCGGGCGGACGGGTGCCGTGAATGCGAGCGGCACGAAGCACCTCTGCGGTCCGTTGCGCGGTGAATTCCGCGCCGTTGTCGGTGTAAATGACCCGGGGCCTGATTTTCCCGATCCATGGCGTCTTGGCGGCCACATAGGACGACAGGTGTCTCTTGTCGGTCATGATCATGCGGATCGTGGCAACGGCGGACGCGGCGTTCGGATTTGTGCTTGCCTTGAGTGCAAGGATGTAACGTGTCGCGACGTCGATTGCAGCGCAGAAGCAGATGCGAACGCGAGGGATACGCTCCTGTACTGTTTCCGGAAGGGCGTTCCAGATACCCGTTTCCACGAGAAGCGAGATCAGATCGACGGTGACAAAATCCATCTCGATCCGCTGGCCAGGAGCGACCACGTGGAAACTCCGGCGGATCGCCTTGAACTTCTGGATGGCGAACTTCTCGCCGTGACGGCTCGCGATGACGTGGAACTTGTCGAATTTCCCGATCATCGCTTCGAATTTTTTGCGGGATACCTTGCCGATTTTCTTCGGGATCGGGAGGTCGGCATTGTGCTTCTGGAGTTCAGCCAGATACGACCGATAGACATGTGCCTTGGTAGGACGGCGGCGATCCAGGTAGGCCATCGCCATCTTGTGTGCGAACGCGATCGTAGCTGGTTTCGGGGCGAACAGCTTCGGGCCCGGACCGTGATGCCGGGGAAGAAGCGCCATCACGTCACCGTCGCAATTATGATAGTCGTCGTAGTCGCGTTTGAAGGTTTTAACGCTTGGGCAAGGGAAAATGACGACCTGGCTTCTCTGGTCGGCTCGGCCATCAGCGGCTAGGTCGAACAGCGCGTCGTTGATTTCCCGGTTCCACGCCAGCAGCTTCGGGCCGAGCTTTTTCTCGGACATTGGCAGGAGCTTGCCGATGCGGTCGCATTCCACATCGTATCTGTGGATCAGCTTTTCCCGATGAACGGCGAGATCACGATCTTCGACGTCGAATTCGTCCCATGGCTTATCGCCGAAGATGGCACGGATTTTCTGCTGCGCGGGGCTGTTGTAGCCGTAGCGGATCGATGCTTTGTTGCTGTCGAGCGCGGCGTAGATTTCCTGGTGGGAGAGGAAAATCTTATATTCCACATCGCTTTCTGAACGGAGCACATAGCCTACGTCGTCGCGACTTACAGGAATGAAGAAGGCGTTCCTCGTCTTGTCATGGTAGCGATCCATTTGACCCATACCGATGAGGGAATGAAGGAATTGACGAGCGGGCAGGGTGCGGGATTCCATGATGGTCCTTTCTCTGATGGATGGAATTTTGATTTGATTGGGAACGGCTAGGCGCAGGCGCGCAGCCAGGATCGATCATCGATACGGCCCGAGTAGACGGGTGCGATCAGACGGAGATCGATAAGACGCCACACGGCGGTGCGGCGTTTACTGCGTGAGGGGACGTCGCGTAGAAGGTCACCAAACCGGAACTGGCCCGGCAGACGTTTCACCACATCCACAAGTCTGGTACACTCGGCATCGTCGTGGTGGAGGCGAGAAGTCAGGATGAAGTAGGCATTTTCGAATGCCTCTAGGGTTGCTTCATCGTTCGTCATCAAGGCGACGGCGTCCGCGACGCGCGGCGTCAACTTTCCGAGTGGGCCGACCCCTGTGATACCGGCGGCGCAGATGCGATCAAGCAAGTCGAGCATTTCGGCTCGCTTGCGGGCATACTTCACCGCAACGGCGACCCTTGTGCCGTCGTTGAGAACGATGAAGTAATCGAACGTATGCTCACGAAGGACGCCGTCGGCGTCGGTGTAGTGAACCTTCGGGTATTGCGACTGGAGTTCTCGAAGGCCAGCCAGGGTTTGGAGTACAGAGCTGACGCGGTGCTCGAGTTCGCTCTCGTGGTAGACGCCGTTGCCGTTGAAGAACGTGTGACCACGTGCGGTCTTTGCCTGTTTGTCGGCGGGCACGCGCAAGGCCAAGCCGAAGTGCGGCTCGTGCCAATACTCCTTGTCCGCTACGCTGACGGCCGGATTGGCGGCTGGGCTATATTCGTAAGCCCCCGGCCAAGGTCGTGCCGGTGTTCTCCGGCGGTTGGGTCATGGACGCAAGGGAAAGGAACCCGAGGCCCTCGCGTTTCTGGTAAAGGTATTGGGCGACTTTATGGGAGTGACGCATTCCGATCTCCTGCCTCGTATCCTGCGATGATCTCGCTGGCCGAGGTTTCCGGTCGGAAATCCTCTGGCTCAGAGAGAAGCAAAACCTATAGTGGCTGCTATCGTCATCATGCGTCCTCATTACTGCTCACGCTGTCGGCGAGCGGATATTACGTCGAGGCAGGGCTCTTAGGGTTCAAACGTAAATGAAAAGAAAATTTTTTCGGCGATTTCTCATAATTGGGCGCGTTACGAGTATTATTTTTTGGCTACGGCTTTATGGAACCAGTCTGGTATTTGAAGCTGATCAGACCACCATATGTTTTCGGGGACCGAAAGCCAAAAAGCCCTGAAGGCGGCGTGAAACTCGAGAAGGTGTTCGCGCGTGACGGAGAGATGCGAATGGTCTGCGAACTTTAGCCACGCGGCCTCATTTTCGTCCGGCAACCCAATTCTCAAGTAATGAGAATAAGATTCTTTTAGGCTTTCGAGAGATGTACCCGGGCCATGTTTATAGACATTAACAATTAACCTGCATGCATCGATTTTTTGGAAATATTCTTCGGAAGAGGCATCCCATCCCCAAAGTCTGAATAGACGAAAAATCTCATCGATATTCACAGACCAAATTTTGGGACCAAGGTGGTCCATATTGAAATTGTGAGACAGTTCCCTGTGCAGCCATTCGCGCAGTTGTTTGTCCCATTCATGATACATGCCCGCTGCTACCGATAGGAATGTGCGGCTCCGAAGGTCGTCGAGCATCTCATAATATTCGATTCCCTCTTCCCAAGCGGCCTCTGCGAGGTCACCCATGTCATACATCTCAGGGCGGCTGATTTCAGCAAGTTGAGTATACTTGTCGTTGGCGTAAGCCTCAGCTTCGTCATTGATATTGTTGAACTGACTGAGAATACGTTTTTCCGCCTGATCCATATAGAAGTCGAGTTCATCGATGAGGCGTTCGCGCCATCGCGACCAGATATTCAACAGCGTGCGTGCCATTCCTACTCCTGGAGAAGATCGAAAAAGGACATAAGATTTTCAACGCTCTACGGACATAAGTAGTCTTCAGTCAGAAGAAGCAAGGTTTCATACCAGACGCTTGGATTTCTCTCCCGCGGCTCTCGTGGTTGGCTTACGGCCACGCCCATTTGACTTCGAGGGGATAGTTTTACCGTACTCTTCCCACCAGGCGGCCAGTGCCTGCATCGTCGGGCCGAGACCAAGCGCCTTTTCTGTCATCTCATATTCGACGCGCGGTGGCACTTCAGCAAAAACGGTGCGCGAGACGAGACCGTCCGCCTCCAATTCGCGAAGCTGCGCCGACAACATGTGCTGGGTAATTCCCGGGATCGCCTTTCGCAATTCTCCAAAGCGGTGGACCCGCTGATGGAGTAACCACATGATTTCCAGCTTCCATTTTCCCGAGAGCATCGCGAAGGCGCGACGCATCTCGTCCTGCATCGTAAAGCCGGTTTCAGTCATTAGTCTGAATTTCCATACCTAGTGTCATAAATTCATCCTACTTGCGAAAATTCATTATAACCTACAAATTCTCTACAAGCTCTTCGTAGCCGATGCAACGCGTCATCCGAAAAGCGCAAGATCAATGCTCAATTTCGCCGGGACGCCCGGTGAGAGGGATATTCCATGACCTACACTTACTGGATCAGCACCGTTCTCTTGTCGGCGCTGTATCTGTCTTCGGCGACCCTGTACCTGACCAAGAGGGTTTTCGTCGAAAAGGCCCAAGCCGATCTCGGCTATCATGCGGCCCATCTGGTGCCGTTCATGATCGTCGTGAAGATACTCGGACCACTTGCGATCCTGGCCCGTCTGTCTCTGCCACTTAGCGATCTCGCCTATGCGGGCATTTTCTATCACCTGATCCTGTCGGGAATGGCGCATCTCGGCGTCCGCAGCATCAAGGGTGCGATGCCCGCTGCCATTGGCCTCATCCTGTTGGCCACATCCTTCGCGACGCAGAACCACGCTCGCGATGTTCCCTCACCGTATGCTCTCGAAGCGGCGGTGCACCAGTAAACATGAAAAAGGAAACACCCATGAAAAGACTGGAAGGCAAGGTTGCGATTATCACTGGAGCCGGCAGAGGAATCGGCCGCGCCACCGCCAAACTATTCGCGGCGGAAGGGGCAAAAGTCGCTGTACTCTCTCTCACACCCACGAATGTCAGCGCTGTTGTGGAAGACATAGAAGCCGCAGGCGGAATTGCACTGGGCATTGCGGTTGATGTTAGCGATGCCGACGCGATCAAGGCTGCAATCGACAAGGTTGTAACAACATGGGGCGGCATTGACATCCTCGTGAACAATGCCTTTAACCCGTCAGTGGTGCAATCGTCTGTTCTCGATCTTTCGGTGGAACAACTGCAGCGCAATTTCGATACGGGCCCGATTGCCTTCCTACGGACGATGCAGGTCGCCTATCCCCATCTCAAAGCAAGCGGCGAGGGCCGCATCATCAACTTCGGATCGATGGCAGGCGTTACGGGTCTGGTGCCCTATGCTCCATACAACATGGCAAAGGAAGCCGTCCGTGCCTTGACCCGGGTTGCTGCACGCGAATGGGGGCCTGACAATATAACCGTTAACAACGTGCTTCCGATTGCCGACACCTGGGGTGCGGCGGCTGCCAATATTCCGGCCCCGGCCAATGCCCTTGCCCGGTACGGCTCGCCCGAAGACGACATCGCGCCCGTGGTGCTGTTCCTCGCCAGCAAAGATGCACAGTTCATCACTGGTTATAGCCTGACGCCCGACGGCGGGATGATCATTGATGCAGGCCGTTAGGTCTCTTTCCCAGAAGTCCACTCTCGCGGAGGTCAGCGAATGGTCGCTGACCTCCAACGCAATCTCATTAGGACGGTCCTGGAATCAAGTCGAGGAACTAACGTGCCGATACTTCCCATTACGTCAATCTTTGCGGCCTGTTTCGCTATCGCACTTGTCGCGCTGTCGTTTCCGATTTCGTTGCGGCGTATGTCGCCTGCTCTTGTTTGCGCGCTCTTCGGAGGCAAAATCGGGATCAACGATTTTCAGAGGAATATCTGGGGCAAGATGAAAGTCGGAGTGGCTCGACAGATAGATGAGGCACAAAGTACTTCACATTTCAATTAGGGGTATTTGTGGCTCTGCTCAGCGATAAGCTTCGATCATTGATTTCGTAACGTCTTGCGCGAAACAGATCGGCGCGTACCCTCCGGGTTTCGAATATGCACTTCGGTTGCCACACCGTCGGCCCCTGCGATCTGTGCTGTATGGACAGGCGCATGTGCCGGGATAGTTGGTAACGGATTCGGCAATGATCCGTTGAATGATGATCGTGGGTGATATTGTCGGCGGAGGTTTATGTGTTGGTTCCGACGGTTTTACGATTTGCTCCCGCTTGGATTCGTCGTCCTGCAAGAACCTGCTTGCAACCCATCCTTCTTTTTGAGTCAGAGTATCTTTGATCCGAGACCATTGTCCTTCTGGTTGCAAGAGGTCGACTTTCCTACCTTTGTCCAGCCTATCAATGATTTGAGCCTTTGGGCCTGGCGCGGCACGCAGTGCGACGCCGTTCCCACTGACGAACCTGGTTTGCGTTGTCTGGCTGGAACGTGATTTGGCCGTCTCGCTTGGCAGGGTAACAGTGTTATTTGCAGGAGGAATGATGGATTGCCCGCCGCTCCTTGTTGATGGTCTGGGTTTCGGGGCATGCGTTATCCCTGGAGAACTCGGCGATGGTGCCGTTACGCCATATCCCGAAGGTGTTTCTCCAAGTTTCGAAATGCCGAACAGAATAAGCCCACAGAGTAACCAGTATCGTTTTTTCATGAAAAAGCCCCCAGCGTATATTGCTGAGGGCTAAAATGTTCCGCAAGTAGTGTCGTCGACATTTCTCAACTTAACGTAACCTTCCGGCTCGGCGGACGTTTCACTTCAGGTGTATGAACCCGGCAAGCGCCTTTCTTTCGTCGGCCTTCGGGAAGAGATATTTTGAACATTTAGGCAAGTGGAATGATTTCCTTGATTCCGAAATTTTCGTCTATCGATGGTGGTTTTTGAGGAATGGAAATACCTATTCCGACCTGAATTCGTATCAAGTATCTCTATCGTTTTAGTGGTGTATTGATAGCCTCTTAGGAATTCCAAGCCCGCGGCAGTCAGCAATGGCTGACAAAAAATTCGGAGTGAATTCCTTGTATCGTAGAATTTTCTTGCGCCTGTCCGCCGCAACTTTGATCGGCACCTTGAGCGTGGGGGGCGTAAACGCGTATGCCACCGAACCCGCATCCAAGCTGGTCGTGGCCGATCAATCCGAACTGGTGCGCAATCTGCTGGACGCCAGTGGGCAACGTAAGAGCCTCGATTTTGATATCGAATTCCCGAACTTTGCGGGAGGTCCGGCCATCCTCGAGGCAATCAGAGCAGGAGCTTTGGACATAGCCTATGTTGGCGACACGCCACCGATACAAGCCCGAGCCTCAGGAACCCTGCTGCCGATAGTGGCGACCTTTACCCGTGAAGTCGCACAGTACCGACTTACAAGTCGTCCGGGCCTGAAAATCGAAAAGTTATCCGATCTCAAGGGGAAAAAACTGAGTTATGTGGAGGGTTCAGGCCGTCAGGTATTCCTTATCGAAGCCTTGAACCGAGCCGGATTGAAGCTTGATGACGTCACGCTGGTAAATCTTCGGGTCGCAGACCTTCCTGATGCGCTACGATCTGGCGCTGTAGACGTTGCGGTCCTGCAAGAGCCATTCGTCACACGACTTACCAACCAGGTGGGCGCGAGTCCCGTGCTCGATCCCGAAGAGCGCAAACTGCTGCCCAGCACCTCCTACTTCTATGCACGTCCCGAGGTGCTTGCGGACCCGGCAAAGGTGGAGGCAATCAAACGGTTTCTGGTCGCCTACGTAAAAGCTGGCAAATGGAGCAATGAGCACGAGAAAGAATGGGCGAAATTCTACTACACCGACTTTCAGCGTGTGTCGCCGGAAGACAGTGCAGCGATACTGGCGGGGCAATCTCCGCTCGTCTTCCAGACATCTGCAGAGGCAATCCCACACCATCAGAAGCTTATCGATATTCTCTATCAAGCCGGGTCTCTGAAGGAAAATTTCGACGCGAAGGGTTCATTCGTGGACACGTTCGACAACGTCGTCGAGCAGTCACGCTAAGCTTGGAGGTCTTATGACAGACATTTCCTCAGGGAAGATAACAAGTGCGCGGAGAGAAGGGTATTTTTATAACGATTCCTCCCGACGCTCGGTTAGTCTCGTCCCCCGAAAGCTTCCATCAGGCTTCCGGCTTCTAGGTCCAGCCCTCGTGCTAATCGTCTGGGAAGCAGCTTCCCGTCTAGGCTTTCTGTCGCCAAGTACTCTTGCTGCACCATCGACGGCAATTAAGACCGGATATGAAATGCTGGTCGACGGCAGTCTTCTACCCCATCTTGCAGCCTCTGCGGCACGGGCTTACTCAGGTCTTTTTCTCGGCGTCGTCACAGGCGTGGTCCTTGCCCTGCTTTCAGGGCTGACTCGCACTGGTGAGGCGCTTATAGATGGCCTTGTTCAGATCAAGCGGGCGGTACCGACACTCGCTTTGATCCCTCTGGTTATCATCTGGCTAGGCATCGGCGAAGCGATGAAGGTGTTCCTGATTTTCACGGCCGTGCTCGTTCCCGTTTATATAAACACCCACGCCGCCCTACGTGGTATCGACATCGGACATGTCGAACTCGCACGTACGCTGGGCCTGACGCGTGGTGAATTCATCCGGCACGTCGCTCTACCCGGAGCGTTGCCGGGGTTCTTCGTATCTCTCCGGCTTGCAGTTGCTCTCTGTTGGACTGCTCTTGTTGTCCTAGAACTGGTTAACACCCAGACAGGCATCGGCTACCTGATGAACAGGGCCCGTGACTGGGGCCAGACGGAAATCATCGTCGTTGGAATCATCATCTACGCCGTGCTCGGCCTCCTGTCTGACGCGGTAGTGAGAATCGTCGAGGCCCGTGCGCTTTCCTACAGAAGGGCGTTGGGGTCATGAACGTGCACGTCACCAATGCTGTGGCGCTTCGCGATCTTTCGCGCAGCTTCAAGGGTAAGATTGTTCTGGATCGGATTTCGTTGGACATTCCGGCGGGCCAGTTCGTCGCTCTTCTGGGTGAATCAGGGTCAGGCAAGACGACCCTGCTGCGGGCGCTCGCCGGCCTGGACGATGATGCGGAAACCAAGGGGCATTTCAGCACGCCGGAAAGCATTTCGGTTCTG
The DNA here is from genome assembly GCF_001526505.1 of Agrobacterium sp. D14. Taxonomy (NCBI): domain Bacteria; kingdom Pseudomonadati; phylum Pseudomonadota; class Alphaproteobacteria; order Hyphomicrobiales; family Rhizobiaceae; genus Agrobacterium; species Agrobacterium sp. D14. The sequence continues at coordinate 114,880 of NZ_ASXX01000010.1, read as the reverse complement.
TTTCAGGATTCTCGCCTGCTTCCGTGGAAAAGTGTCCTCGACAATCTGACGCTCGGCCTACGGCGACCGGACGCCGCTTCTTCAGCAAAGGCAATGCTCCAGGAAGTCGGCCTTGCGGAGAAAGCCGATGTATGGCCCTCCACGCTATCCGGGGGACAGAAACAACGCGCTTCATTGGCAAGGTCACTCTTGCGAACACCGGACTTGTTATTGGCTGACGAACCGTTTGGCGCATTGGATGCGCTGACGAGACTGAAAATGCAGGCGCTATTGATGCGCCTTGTAGAACGCAAGAGGCCCACGATCATCCTGGTGACGCATGACGTTGATGAGGCACTGCTTCTGGCTGACCGAATTCTGGTCCTCAAAGACGGACAGATCGCTGAAGATCATGCCGTTTCCGTTCCACATCCCCGCCGGGATCACCAGATCGAAATAACCCCGCTCCGAACGAGACTGCTTAAAAGCCTCGGCGTCGAAACCGACAGCATTTGAAAGGCCATCATGTCGCGTCATCTGCATCTCAACCTCTTCCTTATGTCCCGCGGCCACCACGAAGGCGCTTGGCGACATCCGAAATCCAACCACAAGGCTCTGACCGATCTCTCCCTCTACGTAGAGGCGGCCACGATTGCCGAGAAGGCAAAGTTTGATGCGGTCTTCCTTGCCGACACTCTTGCCGCCGGCAACAGCAGTGGCTTGGCGTCTTCCGGCTCGCTTGAGCCGATCGTCCTACTTTCGCTCCTGGCGGCACATACAAGCAAGATCGGCTTGATTGGCACAGCATCGACGACCTACAGTCTCCCCTACACGCTGGCCCGCCAGTTCGCCACGCTGGATCATCTTTCTAACGGCCGCGCCGGGTGGAACATCGTCACTTCATGGGCTCCCGAGGCTGGAGCGAATTACGGTCTCCAACAGAACGTCGATCATGGTGATCGTTATAAGCTTGCTGAAGAGTTCGTGGAAGCCGTCGACGCTCTCTGGAAGAGCTTCCCAGCCGACGCCGTTATTGATGACCGTGAAAACGGCAAATATCTTGATCGCGATCGTATCGTGCCAGCGAATTACATTGGCGAACACTATCGTACGAAGGGACCGTTGAATGTCCCCGAAAGCCCGCAGTCGCGGCCCGTTTACATCCAGGCAGGGCAGTCGGATGCGGGTCGCGGATTTGCGGCACGCTGGGCGGAGGCGATTTTCACTGCACACATGACCAAGGAGTCTGCGAAAGACTTCTATGCGGACGTCAAAAACCGCGGCGTCGGCTATGGGCGTAGCGCGGATGACATTGTCATCTTGCCAGGTATCAGCGCAGCGATTGGGTCTACAAAGGCAGAGGCAGAGTTGGTTTGGGAGGAACTCGACGCGCTAACCAGCACCGAGGTTGGATTGACACGTCTTTCGGCACGGTTTGGCGGCCATGACTTTAGTGGCATCCCGCTCGATCAACCGCTGACAAGGGACGACTTCCCCGATCCCAATACTGTGGAAGCCTCGAAAAGCCGTGTAATCGGTTATGTCGATATGACACTCAAGGAAAACCTGACGCTGAGGCAATTGCTTCGCAAACTGGCAGGCGCGCGGGGACATTTCGTTGCGACCGGCACTCCAGAAGAGGTGGCCGACATTATCGAGGATTGGTTTAAAACCGGGGCCGCTGATGGCTTCAACGTGATGCCGCCCACCATAAACAGCCAGCTTGAACTGTTCGCAGAAGAAGTCGTTCCGATCTTACAGAAGCGCGGATTGTTCCGTGAAGACTATGAGGGAAGCACGCTACGGTCGCATTTTGGGCTGGGCGATGTTGCCGTTCCTCGCCCGTTAGCGAAGTCTGCGTAACCCAAATTGATAATCAATGAGCCTTCGAGCCTTGCCTCCCAGGCGGGTTCGAAAATGGCCGCCTTGTCATATCAAACATCAGGAGCCGAATAGCGATTGCCAAAAGCCGCAGCAGACTGAGCCTATGCCGGGGTGAAGAAAAACTCTGACTGATGAAGACCGCATCTCGCTCAACGGAGGTTTTCGGCGATTGTCCGATAACACGCGTCGTCGTTGCCGATTACGGTCTTGGTGATCGGTTTCCAGATGTCTTCGTCGAAATCGAAGAATTCAATGACGCAAGTTTGAGTTTCGTAGTTTAGCCATTGGGCGGCAACCAGTCGGCTGTCGCGGCGAAAGTCCAAATTCAGATACATGTGCTCTTCCCCGCCACGGGGGAATGAGCCCGGGCGACCCGTTTGATTGTTCGCGACGATAACGAACGAGCACCCCGTGCCACACCCAATCTGGATAAGGGTGTAACGGCCGGCGAAATTTGGTCCTTCGCGCATACCGTTACGAATACGAGTTCTGAAACTGTTGAATTCGCGATCACGTGCTTTGAAATCCGGCATAACGGTCTTGCCCGAAAACCGACCTCGAACGGGAAAACTGGACGGGTCCGGTCGCTTGAACGTCGGGCTCAACACAATCCCTGCCGGACTTTCCTGTTTATAGGATTTTGCTTCGCAGGCATGCCAGCGCATCTGATATCCGTATTCCCCCTCACGGCCGTAACACCATCCTGCAGCCTCCAGCTTGTCGCCAATGGCTTCTCGTCGTTCACAGGCCACATTTGTTTCCGGCAAGTCACCGCTGCCGCCGCGGCAGGCAGCATTCTGGTCCGCCCACTGGGCTATCAAACTTACAGGTTGAGAGACGTCCTTGTCCGTCTGGATAACTTTGCTCGTTTCGGAAAGGATCACACCAGCTCTCTGGTCCCAAACCAGAGAAAATTCGGCGGAGCCGGATGAAATCCGGTTCCCGACGTCGCGTTTTGTGTACCAGTCAACAATTCCGTCAACCTTGCAGGTTTCCGTGCATATTACCTTCGTCGAACCTGCATTCACGCTGTAGGCACGGACGGGCCATCTATTCGCAAAGTTGCGTTTTTCGTCAATCACGGCAGCCTTCGGCGTCGTTTTCCCATAGAAATCGACCGTGTCGGCATACGCATTTTCCATAAAGGCGAGCGCCTCCACATTCCTACGAGACCAGGCGTCATAGTATGCCGTGACGAAGGATGATGCTTTTTCCTCAGTTGTTGGTGGAGGAGCCTCGGTGGCGAGTGGGGCCTCAGTAACAGCTTTTGGAGCGACCTTGGACGCTGAAGCAGATTTGGTCAGATCGGCTAAGTTGCCCCAGGTGACTTTATAGTTCTGCATCTCGCTAGCCGTAAGATACCGCATATCGTCACTGGGAACCGACAGGCTCAGTTGAAGCAGTTTGGGATCGACATCCATTTCGACGAGGTACGTCATGATCTGGGCGGTTAGCGCCTGAACGGCCGCGACTGCGATGTGCCCTTCGAGACTGGATTCTGGGGAGAAAGAAGACTGGTGCACTCCGATCGCGCCGGGCTCCGCCTGTCGGTTTACACCTCCCACGAAAGCGAGTGCGCAGGCAGAAGCACATTCGGCAGAACGAAGCTGAAGCGTGGATAGTCCGAGCGAGCGTATCATCCTCCCATACGCCATCGCCGTTGCAACATTGCCGCCGTTGCTGTTGAAGGTGATCAATTTGGCACCGCTTGCGGCGACTTCACGTGCAAGTTGGTCAGGATTGTCCGATGTCGTGAACTCACCCTTCAGCAGGAGAACAGGCGAAGAGCCGTCGATTGGAACACGCTCAAAGGTGATATCGGCATATGCGGCTCCGACCCAAGCCAAACCGTGGTCACTACCAATATAATACGCTGAAACACGACCTCTGCCCCCGTCCGTCCTCAGGTGCATGCTATCGTGTCAATCACCACGCGCAATATGGAAAGCTGCCATACTGGGTTCGATGACTGCCTCCAGTAATTCAGCCGAGCCGAAATGCCGGTGAAGCACGTTCGGATAGACGAGCAGGCCATCCTCGCAACGATTAATGTTCATCATCTCAATGATGAAGGCCTTGCGGAATACGATGCCGAAATAGATGTGGTCTGGGTTCTGCTCCCATGTTGGGTCGATTGGGCAGCCATTCTTGTCGACAAGCCAAGCGTGCTGCATCGGGATCGGAATTTCGCCGTTGAACGCGTAGCCTTCGGCATAAAAAACGTCATCGCGTTCGCTGGCTAGTTTTGCCGCGTTTGCGAAACAATGTCTCTTGGGGCCGCGCTCAAGCCAGGCGGGGTCGTCTCCAGCGGAAGGGAATCGACGTCCATAGAGCGTAAGTGCTGAGACCGGTCCAAAGGCCCGCGCGTTCGCTGCACTTTCACGGAGATCATCGAGCAGGAGTTTCAGCGCCATTTCCGCTTTGGAGCCGTGAACGATATTTTCCATTTTTCAAAAGTCCCCGAGGCAACGTTCGCAATATGGCCGAAGCAATACGATTAAATGAGTATGGATGTTAAGCAGCAACAAATCTGTACTCGTAACGATGATCCGGCGTTTGAAGTCCGGCATTACAGTTTCCGCGAGCCTGCGCGATGATGGTGCGTGGCCTGGAAACGGCCACCCCTCGCTGTTGTAGGGGTGGCCAGAGGACGTCAGCGCAAAGTGCGCCTATTGGTGAGGTACTTTCTGCGGGTTTGGAAAATATTCCCGTCAAAAAGACCGAAAGATTTCCAACCGGCTTCCTTGATCTCACCATACAGAATACGGACCATGACAGCGCCATCACCAAGGTCCTCAATAATGGAAACCGTGAATGAGCCGCCGATCTCGGAATTCACGTCAAAGACGTCTTCGCCGACAACCGGCGTGGTCGCGATAGCTCGCATAAGTGCTCCAATGCTCGATGAAAATTCGGGCGTGGCGCACAAGCGAAAGGATGAACTCGCGCTTATGCGCTTAGAGTTCGAACTGCCTGAGCAAAAGTATCTGAGTCATGATATCCCGCTGTATAGAAATTCTCGCCGACGGTTTGTCGTAGCTGTCCTGCCACAAGCGACAAATGTCGTCAATCAGCCGGATGCAGCGCAAGTTATACTGACTCTGACTGTTCTCGGCCCTTCGCTGCCGTTGAATGTCACAGCAGAGTAAGAACAGTCGATGTCAACTGATACGCTCTTGTCCTGCTGCCTCGAAGAAAACATGTCCACCTTCGATGTGGCGATCAGTGACGAGTAATTTAACAGAAATCGAGCGAAACGGCTCACAGGTGAAGCTAATCGTGGCGATAGTTTCCTCGCCGATCGATGCCTTCCAATAGGTCCGCGATGCGTGTACACATGGCAGATATTCAAGAAGTGGTCCATTTTCGGTAAGGACGTCAGATAAGCGGGGCCTCGTGGCAAAGGTTACAAGCCGTGCGTTTGGCGAAAAAACATCATCACCGGCGCACACGCTGCTCCGCTCGAAGACGATCTCCATTTACGCTCTCCATGTTCGTTCAGCTCTGAGCGCCAGCCCGCACTTCTCGAAATTCCGATTACAAGCTCATTTGTTTTACTAGATTTTGCGGCCGCCGCAACGTGGCTAATGGCGCGATCCTGACATGACAGGCTTCGGCCCAAAGCAGACGCTCGACCCGCAGCACCTAGTTGATGTAAGGTCGAACAGAAGCGCACAATGGACGGAATAGATGCCTTATGGAATCTGCCTGAAGAGCCGCAACGCCACAGCAAGTGAAATCCTGAAACTGTGGGACGAGGCAAGCTTATTTGAGGCCAAAGGCTCGATGCAGGAATTGGGGTACCCGCCGCATTTGACGCTTGCCGTGTTTGAGCAATCGCCAGAAGACGTTAGCGCGATCATGGCGGAGGTGTTTTCGGCGCAGAAAGAACTTTTGATCACATTCGACGCAGTGAAATACTTTGACAATGAGACCATGGTTCTTTGGGCAAAACCCCGTTCGAACCACGCTCTGTCAGATATACACAGCAGACTGCACAGTCACTTTGATCCGCTGAGCTGTCACAAACATTACCGCACTGGTCGTTGGGTCCCTCACTGCTCCCTCGCGACTGCGGTGCCGCAGTCTGCCAAACCAGCAGCAATCCAGTGGGCCGAAAGCCGAAGGCTAAAGTTCACCGTCGAATTTGATGTAGCAGATTTTGTCCAGTTTCCGCCGGTCGTGGTGCGACACGAACTGCGATTGAATTGAATGTCCGTTTTCGCCCCCGACCGATCGTCGCTCGTTTCGCCTAATTTCCGATCTCATTGCGAAGGAAAGCAGAGACGTCACGATTAGATTGCGCGGTTGCTGCGGCATCATATTCGAGCTTATGGCCGAAATAGACCGTGCCGGCGTTCGCAGTTGGTACGTCGAAATCATGAGCAGCTCCAGAATACACGTGGAGCCGTATCTCTGGGCCGCTGCCACTCAAGTTCTCAAGGCGCTGTCGGCATAGCGCTGGTGGCCCCCAGTCATCCAACTCGCCTATCATGATAAGCATTGGAACAGTTGCATCGCCGTCATTTGGAGAACAGGTCGGGTAATACGCAACGGCAGCTTTGAACTTCCGCGTCATAAGCTGCTCGATGCCGTAAACCTTGGTAGCCTCCAGCGCGGTCACGCCGCCCGCCGAAAAGCCTATCAAGGCTACTCGATCTGCCGCAACGAAAGGGTACTTTGATAAATAATTCAACGCCCCATAAGCGTCGTAAACCCGATCAGTAGTCGTAAAAAGATTGTCACTACGGGTGTTTTGGCACGTCGATTTCATTTCACGGCTCGCAAAACTGTCGACCGCAAGTACCACGTAGCCTTGTGAAACCAGGCGACCTGCAACATCGTTCTTCAGCCTTGGGCCAAGTCCACCGCACCCGTGTAGGACCACTATTGCCGGGAAGGGACCCGCGCCTTCAGGCCGGCTCAGATAGCCCACCAGCGGAGTGCCTGGTTGGGACGGAACAGCTTCGCCCCTTTGCTTGGCAAGCCTTTCACGTAAGGCACTGGGCTTCACAGGTTCACTTGAAAAGTGGACCTCTTCAGCGGCCATGGCAGAGCCATGAGCCATCCCGATCAGGGTCGCAGCCGCCATCAATGCAGTGAACGTCTTGGAAAACATTGATCCTACCTCTGGACTGAAGAGATACTAAGCGCACGCGATCGGATCGACAATCACCAGTGTTGGCGGCGAGCGAGAGACGCCTATCGGCCCAATGAAGACATCTGAGGTAGGTCTCTGGTTAGTCCGACCGCATCGCGCTAAAACTCTGGCTACGACAACGGGAACTCCCGAGGATCGCATGCTGGTTGGTTTAAAGTCAGGCTTTACAGTCGATCCTCTACGTCGAAGTTGGGACGGGACAGCCGCTCGTCCTTTGGTCTGGACTGCGTGGTATCCTGCTGATGACGGATCAGTCGCTACTGTCCCCTTGGAAGCGTCTTGGTTCAGGAGAGAAGCCGTTGCGGCCAATGCGCCGGTATCCTGCGCCTACGCTTCTTTTCCGCTAGTCCTCCTTTCGCATGGGACAGGAGCCACGGGGGTCGCTCTTGAGTGGCTTGGCTTCCGGCTGGCTCAGCAAGGCTACGTCGCCTTGGCGATTGATCATCACGGCAACACAGGGTCAGAACCGTACCGCGCCGAAGGGTTTCTCTGCATGTGGGAGCGAGCCGCTGACTTCAAGGCCATTCTTGACCAGTCTAGCTGGCGGAGCGAGTTAGGAGTTGAGATCAATAATCATATATTTGCGGCAGGCTTTTCCGCCGGAGCCTACACCGCTCTGTTGTTGGCCGGTGCGCGCGTTGCATTCTCGCAGTTCGAACCGGACAACCCGTTGAAAAGCCCTGTCAGAGGGCCACGAGAGTTTCCGAACCTCGCCGATGAACTCCCGAACCTTTATGAAAATCCGGTTTTCCATGCTTCCTGGGATCGACGCCGCGCAGACTTCTCGGATGCTAGAGTCCGTTCGGCACTGGGCATTGCACCGGGACGCTCTGTCTTAGGCTTCTCACAAGACAGTCTTCGGCACATCACGATACCGATTCAATTGATAGGTGGGGACGAAGACACGATCGCTCCGCCCACGCAATGCTGCCAATGGCTGTCCGAACACATACCGCTTTGTAAGTCCAAGGTTCTAAGCGGCGGCGTTGGCCACTACACGTTCTTGCCCGAAGGTTCTGAAACCGGGCTGACCGCTGTCCCGGAACTTTTCGCTGATCCCAAAGGACTTTCAAGAACTGCTATCCACGACATCGTAGCGAGAAAGGCAGGAGACTTGTTTGCAAGCGTCTCAAAGTAGTTTTCTTGCTGGGCGTTTTCCCACGGCTTCATGTGGCCTAAAACGGACTTATGGGTTGTGAAGCAGCACCAGACGACGCGCGATCAACGCGCGCCGTCTGGTGCATGTAGCGGTCACTCAGGGCCGCAGCCGCTTCGGTGTTCGGCTGAGCAATGTGACCTCCCTTATGCTGGCGGCGTTGAGGAGGCGCATCATGATGCGACCAAGCCCAACCCCCATACCTCCGTGGGGCGGGCAGCCAAAACGAAAGAAATCAAAATAGTCGGACAGAGCGTCCAGCTTCAATCCTCGTTGCTCTGCCTGCGCAACAAGGCGGTCGTGGCGATGCTCCCGTTGCGCACCAGTCGTGATTTCTAGGCCACGCCAGAGGAGATCGAAACCCTTCGTAATGTCAGGGCAACCCTCATGGCGCATATGATAGAAGGCCCGGCTGCTCGCCGGGTAGTCAGTTATGAACAAGAACTCATGCCCCGTTTGTGCAGCAATATGTTCGCAGAGGATTCGCTCACCTTCAGCATCAAGGTCGTCCTGTCGCGTCAGCATGTGACCGAGCTGGCTGAGGATTTCGCGGGCCTGGGCAAAAGTCACCTGTGGAAATGGTAACGTAGGTGGAGCGACTTTCACGCCGAAATGAGTCTCGATCTCAGGGCCATGAACCTCCGCGACCGCCCGGATGGAATGAGCCAGCCAGTGTTGTTCAAAGTCCATCAGTTCATGGTGGTCTTTAATCCAGCTGATCTCCATGTCGATGGAGGTGAACTCGGTTTCGTGCCGCGAAGTGAAGGAGGGCTCAGCACGGAAGACCGGACCGATCTCAAATACCTTCTCCATGCCGCCTGCGATAGCCAATTGCTTGTAGAATTGCGGCGACTGCGCGAGGAAGGCCGTGGTGTCGAAGTATTTGACGGAGAATACTTCAGCTCCCGACTCGCTTGCAGTCCCCATCAGCTTGGGCGAATGAATCTCGCAAAAACCGTACTGCTTCCAGAACTCGCGCATCGCCTGTTCCAAGGTCGTCTGTACAGCAAAGACCAGTTGTTGCTCCGGATAGCGCAAACTTACCTGCCGATGGTCCAGCCATTTTTCGAGGCCGGAACCGCGCGCTATGGGTATAAGGCTGTCAGCCAGCCCGCACACCTCAGCGCCGTCGAGTATGACTTCCAGGCCACCGAGTTTTACTGCCGGGGCAGCAACGACCGTGCCGGTGGCCATGAGTGCACTTTCGGGTGTCAGAGTATCGAGTGCTGAGGCGAGAGCTTTATTGTCCTTGTTCTGAGTAAGCTGAACCTTGCCTGTTCCATCACGCAGGATGATGAAACGCATGTGTTTTTGATCGCGAATTGTGTCGACGAATCCATGCAGCTTGACATGCTGCCCAATGCTAAGGGGCAGTTCTGAAATCGGGCAATCGTGCGAAAGGAAGGGATGCGACATGACTTTCTCCAGGAAAAACCGATACGGAGAAGCCACACCTACAGCCCTTCCGAAACCGGCAGGGCTATGGTGATTAATGAGCTACGCTAAACCGCGCACACACCATCCATGACCCCGGAGGGGTCATTATTATTGACGGTCATGTTGTGTCGCGTACTCATAGGGCGATTTAGCCGCAATGACAGACCTTTGTAAACCGTCAATCGTAAATCCCGATACCACCTTGTGACGAACTATTTGCCTCGACGATCGCCAGCGTTTTGGCGGTTGCGAACGATATCCGGATTCGGCGCTGAGCGGCAGACACCTCTCGGCCCGAAGCGGTTTTTGCGGCTCGGGAATAGATACGCCGCCGCTCCTTCGCACGAATGGGAGCTACGGCACGATCGAGCTCCGGTAACCTCAAAGTGCACAGGCCGCTTTGTTTTCCTCTGAATGAGCGTAGTTAGGTCACGTATCGAGCTGCCGGACCACAAATGTGCGATCCTCGGCCTAATGAGATCACAAGCGTGAAGCTTGGTATCGATGGCGAGGTTGAAGAGGGCCAACTCCCGGATCGCTCCACTCATTTCCAGACGGACTCGGATTGAACAGACGTTCTTCGGCTGAAGTGGACGCTTTTGGCAGGCTAGAATGCCTTTGTTCCAGGGACAGCGTGCATGCAGTATGGCGGTGTCCATAACCAAATCTCCGCCACGCCACCGTCTCGTCGCCACATGGCCCCAGCCGGCCTATCTCATCATGCGTCGACATTGGACCGAAGCCGTGAGGGGATCACAAAAAATCGCTCGAATGACGATTTTTGCGCGTTATGGTAGCGGTATGCGATGCAGGTTAGGGAGGTCGGCTGTGCTGAGAAGTTTATTTCTGTTGGCTGGTATAGTTTCGGCGGTTCCAGCGTTTGGACATTGCTTGACCCCAAAGGAAACCAAACAGGGCGTGCTCCTCACCAGAGAGCAACCGTTCTTCTCCGTCTTCTACAAACCGACGCAGTCAGGGTTAACCGAGCAGCGCCTGATGGCACGGCACGCTTCACTAGAGCCAATATCGGCGGAATATCTGCACCCCCTGCTCGTCACCAAACGGATCAGCGCGAAGGGCTTGCAAGAAGTGACCTACTCGGATGCGACGACGCTCGACGATTTGCCATTAAAGGGAAATTGGCGATCCGGTACAACGCTGTTCGTAAATGGTCAAAAAACGGTTGCGGGCACGACCACCATCACCTTCGAGAGATGGACCGAGGAAACAATTGGTTTCTGCTCGTATCCCGTTTGGGTGGTGAAAAGCCGCGTGGAGCTGCAAGGACTGTCTCCGATAATCTTTGAACAATATTACTCTGCCAACCTGAACCTCGTGCTTCGCTCGATCAGACTCGATCCGTCGGGACATCCCATTAGTGAAGTCCGATTTGACCGGTTTCAGATTGGTTGGAGCAACTGACAAATGGTGACGGTAGGACAGGACTGCTTCGTCGGATATCCGAGACATTCGCCTACCCAATCTTGTCGATTTGGGATTATCACCAAAGCCTGCTCTCTGCACGACGGTGGTGCCTGCTTCGACGCGTGGGCCCAACGTGCTCGACTACCGTTACGGCCGCAGACGGGGTTGCCGCAGTCGACCTTGCGACGACTCGTGCTGGCGCATTATCTGCAAGCGTCCGATCTTCCTCTATCGGCCTATTGCGGACATACTCAGTCGTAAAAATCGGCCGCGAACTCTGAGTTTTGCGACAGAAATTCCCTTTTGATTTGAGTCGCGGCCGACTGTCGCGTAATTAGGATTTCTGCGAATCTTCATCACGCCAAGGCACAACGGAGAGGTCAGGCCAGACAGCGATCCACCGCGCAGTTTTAGCATCGTATATTTCGCGGGTGATTTGCTTCTTATTCGCTCGGACAACCCCGTTCACCAGATCGTCCGTTCCAAACGGAGCATTGAGGAGAAGGGAGTCTCCGATGGGCTTCACGCCGATTGCTGTCGCCGTGGTGGGAAACGTGGTGATGGCCTCGGCAGTGGAGGTGTATGGCATAATCTGATGCCCGAACTTGCCCTCGTACCACATATGCACCCGAGCTTCATTTTTCACATCGATCCATACTGGCAGATGTGAGAACGCCGCACGAATTCTTGCCGCCTGCCGCGCTTCCCCGTTTTCCGTAAGGTCGTCCGAGTCAAAATAAACGATATCAATATCGGAAATGCCGTGGGTAGATGGCAGATCGAACGTCCGGTTCCAAACGGTTTGAGCGATAGCGCCTGCGACCAACCAACAATCCGGTAAGGCTACGTTATCCCACCCATCGATGATGGGCCGAAGCAATGGACTAGCGAGAACAGCGGATCGAATTCCTTCGTGCTGGTCCATCCTTGTGATTTCCTTTCTTGTCAAGAAACTCCCGATTAAAGCGACGCTTGTTTTCCTGACATCTGCGACGGAACAGAACAAGGAGTTTCGCGGCGGCCGCAATGGCCAGAGAGCGACCGATTTAAATCACTTGAGCTTGATGAGTCCTGCCTTGGTCGGCCGAAATCCGCAACTCTGATAGAATGAGCTCAGATGCGGTTCGAAGTCGACATGTAACCAATTCGCTCCGCGCTCTCGCGCTACATTTGTGGCTTCTAACACCATGCGGGCAGCGATACCTCTTCGTCGCATCCGGGGAATAACGCAGGTGTCCAGGATGAAGGCGTGGACACCTCCATCCCACGCCACATTCACGAAGCCGACGAGGCGATCATCTTCATAAGCCGCAATATGGGCAAGGCTGCGTGACAATATGCTGGAAAAGTCTTTTGGCCCTTCGCTGCCCCAGGCTTCTAACCAAAGCACATTCAGCTCGTCTTGGCGCGGGAACGGATCAATCCGAAACGTCACCATGTTGCCGCTCTCCAGTTATTGTGCACGCGACGTTTTCGAAGATAGTCATGGTCAGGCAGTTTTCTACACCGTCTCGATCAGGAAGACTATGTCGTCGGAATTCGCTGCATCGAAGAGTTGCTTGTCCCAACAGACACTGCTTTCTGCCATGAGGATTGCCGCCGCAATTGGCCAAAACACTCATCCGCGTGCTTTCGAATGATAGTTTGTTTGCAACCAGGCGATCACTGCCTCGGCGTTTTTATCAGGCGGGTCTACAGGGTAAAAGACATGCCTGATCCTGCCATCTTCGATGATCATCGTCAGCCTTTTGAGCAAGGTGAAACCACCCGCTTCAAACGTCGGCAGGCTAAGGGCCTTCGCAAGAGAAAGTGAATGATCGGAAAGTAATGGAAACGGCAAGTGAAGCCGGTTTGCAGCCTCTTTTTGATACTCGGTCGTCTGCGTCGAAAGGCCAAAAAGATGGCTGGCCCCTAATCCCTTCAGCTCCGCGAAATGGTCGCGAAAAGCGCAAGATTGAGGTGTGCAGCCTCTAGCCCCGGGTATGGCATCCCATCCGTCAATCGCATTGCCACCCGGCGGGCTGGTGCGTGGGTAGGCATATACGACGGACAGACCTGGCCCTCTAAGGTCGACAGTCGTGCCGTCGGTTGCTGCCAATGTAACATCCGGCATTTCCATCCCTGGCAAATGCTTCGCTGCGCCATCGTCATGTGGGATCAATGATGCCACAAAGTTGTTTCCCATAGCCACGCCAATGTCCTCTCGGTCGTCAATGCGAGAAAAGCTAAACGAATTTCACGCCGCTGCAATATCTCCTATTGGCGCTCTTTGGCATTACAAAAATTGACCGAAGCGGTCATTGCAGGACTATGTCCGCGCTTGAAATAAAGGTGGAAAGCGGCATGTCGATTTCAGATTGGCTATGGAAGAAGCAGCCGTTCTGAAGCGAACCGGACTGCCCGGCCCTGCCTAGCCGCCAACCGCTTCGGGGAGAAGCAACAGTTACGAGCGGTCTGTTCCTGAAAGATGTGCCATGACAAAATATACCATCAACCGCTATCTTGCGAAATCCGCGAAGAGTTTTCGTACCGGAGAACTGCATGAGACATTTCAGACTTGTTTATCAGAAACATCCTCTCGACCTTTCAGTCGAAGAGCCACGCATCACCTTGCGGGCCTCAAGTGGCTCTTGGCCTGGTCAGGAGCTGGAGGACTACGTGGTACTGGATTTAGAAGTGAAATCGCCGAAATTTTTCTTCGATCCCAACAATGATCCCGAGGATGACGTCTCTCAGTGGTTGAATCCGGGTCTGGATACACAGTGGCTCAAAATTCCGTTGAAGCGCTTTAAGAACCGTGATTTTCGTAGCCTTGAAGAAATCTTGATAGATTTCCAGGGCGAAGGAACTCCAAACGCTTTGACTAGGGAAGATTGGTGGGAAGCCCCCGGCCTCATCACCATTTACAGCGACGAGTTCTTCTCTCGCGCGGAAATCTCCATCCGTTACGATGGTGGCGGCACGTTTTCTGTTCAGCTTTCTGGTACAACCCAGTTCGACACCGCCTTTGACATAGCCTTCAGTGCTCCTCTGACCGTCAAGCTGGTCGGCTATCGCAACTCGGCGACCGCAGACGATCTTTTGGGCTGGTTCGACCGCTTTTTGAGAAAAGACGACTTCACTTTCACGCCGCTGCAACGAGGTGAAGACCTCTATCTCGATGGTGCGGTCAAGTAACCGCCGCGCCAAGCGCGCTGAGCGTTTCGAGGGCGATCGGCGCAAATCCACAAATCATGTAAAGATCAAACAAGGACTATTAGGCAGCTTGGGACTTTGGGTCGGTCTTTAGGAATTGCGCGACAATCAATCAGAAAGGTGTCCATACTTCGCTGCCGTCAAACCCATAAAGCAGCCCCTCTTCCGATCCGACACCGAGAACGGTGGGCCATTGAAACGAAAAATCATAAATATACTCAGGAAGCGTATAGTATCGCCTCCTCCCAATATCTACGATGATGGTATGCCGTTCGTAGAGTTGCAACATCCAGCTTGCGGCAAAAAAGTTGGAGTCTGCTGTGAATGCAAAATTAGAACCCCAGACAAATCCCAGTAATCTAACCCCGTCTATGTATGCTTCGCTATAGCAATCGCCATGGGGTGGTTCACGGAGATTGCGCAGCATTACCTCATGGCGTTTGTCGGGAGAAACGAGAAGATAGTCACAAAATCCTCCGGCCTAGATACTGACGCCATCCGACTTAAACTCGATATGCTCCATTTCTATTTCCCAGTACCCTCATAGAATATCTGTTCCCTGGCGACTGATTTCTCACGAAATCCCGAAACCTGCCACAGGTATGATCCTAAGATGGCGGCGATCTACAAGGTCAGCTCTTAGTGGAAATCAGTACTCTGACCATGCCGCACCAATACAGCATCCGTTAAGGTAAGTACCTGCCAGCGCCACCCACTCGCTACCGTGAACTCGTTTTTGAATCGGCAATCTGGCGGCTTTCTTTCTTGAGCGGACGGGCGATCGGACAGACATCCTGTACAAAACTGTTCAGCGTGTTGGCCAAGTTGTTGGGAATGATTGAATAGTGGATGAACTGGCCTTGCCGTTTCTTGGCGATCAGCCCGGCATTCTCGAGGACGCCCAGATGCTGGGAAATTGACGGTTTCGACATGTCGAAACGTGCCGCAATCTCGCCCGCCGTCAACGAGGTATGTGCCAGATAAGCCAGAATACGCCGGCGCGGTGCCGAAGCCAGAGCTTCGAAGACGCGCTGGAAGGAGCCATCAGAACTCAACGCCTCTTCCATTCCCTCATTCGACTTCTCATTCGTCATGCCAAACCTCGAAAAATATTTTGTCTATTGCCTAAATACCTAAATTAAGGCAATAGGTATTTAGCTCATGAACTAAATATAGATTCATCCGCGATTTTGCAAGGCGAGAGCAATGGGAAGTGGGAGTTAATGATGCCTTCTGTAGTGACCCAGACCCTTTCAACCGAACGTATGATTTCCGGCCCAACAAGCAGTGCGATCGATGGCGATGTTGTTTGGGTGCCATCGAAATCAATCTGGACCTGTTCGCTGACGCTGATTGCATTGGTTTTTGGCCCGGCTACTTTCGGCTGGGACGCCTTTGCGCTGTTCGTGGTAACAACGGCGATCACTATTTGCGCCGGTCATTCGGTTGGCATGCACCGCCTGCTCATTCATCGTTCGTTTCGGACCAGCAAGACAGTCGAATACATTCTCGTTTATCTGGGCACGCTGGTCGGCATGGCCGGGCCCTTCGGCATGATCCATGCCCATGACATTCGAGATTGGGCACAGCGCCAGCACGAATGCCATCCGCTTCATGCCCATCGCCGCTGGTTCCTTGCGGACGCCTGGTGGCAGATGCATTGCGCGGTGAAACTGCGCCAGCCGCCCACATTTCTCATCGAGAAGGCTGTGCGCGAAGACCGATTCTACCAGTTCCTCGAAAGGACGTGGATGGCGCAGCAGTTGCCATGGGCAGCGTTGTTCTTCTTCGTCGGTGGTTGGAGTTGGTTGGTATGGGGGATCGCGGTGCGCGTCTCGGTCTCACTAACGGGGCATTGGTTGATTGGCCATTTCGCTCATCGCCGCGGCCACCAGGGCTGGAGCGTCGATGATGTTGCCGTTCAAGGCTACAACCTGCCCGCCTTCGGGCTGGTCACCTTTGGCGAGGCCTTCCATGGCAACCACCACGCTTTTCCGCAATCCGCACGCCTGGGCCTGGAAAGAGGCCAGATCGACCTTGGCTGGACCCTCATCCAGGTTCTCATGGCGCTGGGACTAGCTAAAGAGGTGAAGTTGCCAGAGAATACGCAGCCTCGCGACGGGCTGCGGCGCGTGGCGGGGGAGGAGGCTTATGTTCCACGAACCTGTTTGCAGACATGCAAAGGATGCCCGATTTCGGCGGGGCGGACTTGAACTCTCGGCGTTTCCGTCTGTTGTTGGGCTCGAGAAGACGCCTGTTTTGACCTAGTCAAATGACTCCTCTTCGTCTGGCAGGTTGTGATCGGCCCACTGTTCTCTTGGTATAGATTCGCCGACGACAAATTCGAATGCACTCACTTTTTTGTGTCTGGCATAAGGTCGCATTTAAATCGAAGGCGAATCCAGCTTTTCCCGCTATGCACAGCCGCTCCTTCAGCCAAGAACGAATTTCGTTCAAGCTTCGTATCGGCCATTGCGTAGGCGACAACGCGGTCAGGCTTTAGCTCCTTGTTGAATTCAGCAACTTGGGCCATCGCTTCGAGATTACAAAGTTGTTCGATCTGTTCGGCGGGAGCGAGTTGTGAAAGAGCTTCCTTAGCCTGGCTGCTACGACGATCAGCCAGAATTACTTCAGATAACATGCGCGTAGGCTTTACAGGCTGAGACGGATTGTCCGTTGGTTTTGATGGATTTACACCTGATTGTCCTGCGCTTGCTTCCTTGAACTCTCGCGCCTCTTCTACCTTTCCGGCTTTTGGGACAGCGACCTGTGGGAACACTGGTTGCGAAACTTTTGGCGTTTCGAGTTGCGGAATGATTTCGACCGCTATGCTGTCCTCTGGTGGAGCCGTTCCTTCAGGAGCGGAAGGTAAGAGCAATGCAGAGCGATAACGAAGATGGCGTGAGCCAACGCTGAAATGAAGATGACCTTGGGAGGCGCTTGGCGTTCTGGGGGCGTCGTACTGGCAATCGAGGTACGCCGTGTGTTGCCCAGAGCCATGGCGTTTCAAGCGTCCTACTGAAAGCTACAGGTCGCACCTGTCGCGACACTCAAATCACTCAACTATTCCTGATGATAGTGGGTTTTCTGACCTGTGCAACGTCTGCAATTGGCGCGAAGCAGAAAACGATTTTCGACATTGTCGCGTTCAAATGGCAATCACCGGTTAATGATGGCAGCATTGGACTGGTTCTTCACGAACAGATGGAATGAGGCATGGCCACCGTCCGTATCGCCAGTGCACAAGCGCCAGAATTCAGAGGTAACATCCGGGCTGCGCTAGCCATGCCGCCCAAGTCATGACTGAGGCATCGGCGCTCGGTGTTCGATTGCTTTGTTTTCCCGAATGCTTCCTGCCGGGTTATCTGCTTGATGAAGATGACGCACGGCAACGTGCGCCTGACCTATCACCGCCTGCATTTCGGTAGGCTACTTTCGGTTAGAACTGCTACTGTACATCAGTTCAGCGTGGTAAAATGACTCAATGTCATGGAGATACAAGCGCACTCATGCTGAAACGACGTGATCTTGTGGCCGCGGGAGGTGTCCTGGCAACCCTTGGATGGCCGCGAATGGCGACTGCGTCACGCTATCCAGCGCCTGGAGATACGCCGGGGGCACCGTTCGACGATCCTAACCTGAAGCTCGCGATCCTATCCAGTCTGATCGACAAGCAGCTGATCGATCTCGGGACCCCACAACAGCTTGCTGAGCATGTTCTTGGACGGCCCGTCGATCTTGAGAACGAAGGCTACAAGCCCATTCCCGCAGTTCGAGCCTATCTGGATTGCTACCCTCTCTCGCCAGACCTTCTGAATCAGATCGACGAGCTTGTTCTGGATGGAGGAAGCTCCATCTATCGATATGTCTGGTTCTTCTGGGATGGAGAGGACGATATCTTTGACGTCAGCAGCCTTGCCGGGATCAAGCACTGCCCGAACATCAAGAGTCTTGATCTAACGTCGATGATCGGGACTGTGGACCTTCGTGACCTCCTGCCGCCATTCAAAGTCGAGACCATCAATGCAGGGATTGCGTTAGAGAACATCCCGGCTCTGCTCGGCATGCCCAGTCTACGAAGCGTCCGTATCCTCGACGACCAGCTCTACGAAGAGGTCACGACTCTGGGGCATCCCAATCGAGAGGTGATGGAATTGTTGAAGGCTAGGGGAGTCTCCGTCTGGGTCCATTGGGTGTCCAGTTACGATGAGAACCGCCCCGCATACCAATAACTGTGATCCTGGGTGCGCTTTCGGAAATTGCCGCAGCCAAGCGGACCATAAGGACATCGAAAGCGACCTTCACGAAAGATTTGGGTTGATGCCTTCTATTGGTGCTGAGCACGATGATGACTTTTGGGTCTTGGCGGTCATCAATGAACCAGAAATCGATTGACGAATAATTCGCACGCCACTGACTCCCCCTTGACCTCAACTTCGGTTGAGGTCGTACGAATTTGAGGCGGTCGCAGCCCATCGAAGGCGACCACTTCAGAGGAGGACGTCTTGGTCACATATTTTCGCTATTCGAAACCCAAATATTCCTACGGAACGCGTCTCATCGGAACCGTCGTTTTGCAGTTACTCGGCACCGGATTGTTGGCGTTCATCTTTTACGTGCTGGATACGCTTACAGCGAAGCCAACGATAACTTTCGGTCACTTTGTGCCATGCTTGGTGGGGAGCGTCGCTGGCTTTCACTTTGTGGCTTTTCGTCGGCCAGCCACGGACGGCCAGCTTAGCCGTATCGCACCATCGTTCTTGGCATTTGGGGCCTTTTATTGGCTTGTGTCCTATTCATTGCCTGACCTTTTACTGGCAAGATTGCTATCTGGGTTTGGAATGGGTGTGGTTGTTGCAGGAACTTTCCGACGTTGCTTTCTTGAAAATCCAGTCGTTCCACGCGTCCGATAGATGATAGTTGACCCTAACCGTTTTGGAACGTGCGCATTTCGGTTCAATTCACGACCGTAATCGGTACTTTGCCATCAAGGCAGCTTGAACCGTAACCGGTGTCCGACTCCCACATTGTCCTCGCCACCCTGATCTGTGATCGCCTTTCTATGGAACGAGCAACGGGAGTTTCTCCATGGAGAGTACACTGGAGGTTCTCACGACCAGGAAGTCTGGACGTGAGGTTCATCGGCACTGGCCGGACGAAGTCAAGGCGCAGATCGTTTCAGAGACCCTTCGGCCCGGCGCGATGGTGAATGAGGTCGCAGAGCGGCATGGCCTGAAGCCGAACCATTTGTCGACTTGGCGAACGATGGCGCGGCAGGGCAAGCTTGTTCTGCCTGCACCCGAGGATGCGGTCGAGTTTGCAGCGGTAGTCGTCGATCCACCCGTTGTGGAGCCGCTGGTCAACAAAACCAACCGCCCCGAGATCATCGTCGGTTCGGTCACGATCCGCCTGGAAGAAGGTGCGTCTGTCGCTCGGATCGCTGCTGTCGCGCGTGCCTGCGCGGTTCCGGCATGATCTTTCCGTCTAACCGCGTCCGGATCATGGTGGCGACCAAGCCTGTGGACTTTCGCAAAGGCCATGATGGCTTAGCGGCACTTGTCAAAAACGAGCTGCACAAGGACCCATTCACCGGGACGGTCTTCGTATTCCGGTCGCGGAAAGCAGATCGATTGAAGTTGATCTACTGGGACGGCAGCGGATTGGTGATGGCCTACAAGCGGTTGGAGGAACACACCTTCACCTGGCCGGGCATCAAAGATGGCCTGATGACACGGGGCCACGCGCAGTTCGAGGCGTTGTTTACAGGCCTCGACTGGCGTCGGGTCCGTTCCGTTGAGGCGAGAGCACCGGATGCCATCGAATAGATGCGGCACGATGACTCAGGCGGTAAATTCCAACGGCGAAGTATGGCCCGGTTTGATAGACTTCGAGCATGTTGGACGCCGCCGATCTTCCCGACGATATTGCTGCCCTGAAGGCGATGCTGATCGCGGCGCAAGCGCGTGAAGTTCGCAAGGATGACCGGATCGAACGGCTGGAGAAGTTGGTCGCCGCTTTCAAGCAGGCCGCCTTCGGCCGCAAGTCCGAGAAGGCCGATCCCGAGCAATTCGATCTTGCGCTGGAAGACCTGGAAACGGCAATCGCGACCGTCCATGCCGAAGACGAAGCCGATAGCCCCTCGGGGAAGCCGCAATCCAAGCCCCGCGCCAGCAATCGCGGTTCTCTGCCCGCCCATCTACCTCGCGTCGAGGAGGTCATCGAACCGGAAAGCCTGACTTGCGCCTGCGGCGGAGGCCTTCATTGCATCGGTGAGGACGTCTCCGAGCGGCTGGATGTCATTCCGGCGCAGTTCCGTGTCATAGTCACCCGCCGTCCAAAATACGCCTGCCGTGCCTGCACTGACGGCATTGCTCAGGCTCCAGCGCCTGCACGATTGATTCAGGCCGGGTTGCCGACGGAAGCGACCATCGCTCATGTGTTGGTGTCCAAATACGCCGATCACCTACCACTCTATCGGCAAGCCCAGATCATGAGCCGCCAGGGTATCGATCTCGACCGCTCAACACTCGCCGATTGGGTCGGGCGGGCTGCTTTCGAACTGCGCCCGGTCTTCAACGCCCTGATCGCCGATCTGAAGCGGTCGACGAAGCTGTTCATGGACGAGACCCGTGCGCCGGTCCTCGATCCCGGCTCCCGCAAAACCAAGACCGGATACTTCTGGGCCTTGGCCCGTGATGACCGACCTTGGGGCGGAGGTGCGCCTCCGGGTGTCGCCTTCACCTATGCTCCAGGTCGCGGCGGGCACCATGCCGAGCGGATATTACAAGGGTTTACGGGCGTCCTTCAGGTGGACGGCTATGCCGGATATAATCGGCTGATCGCAGCGGATCGTGTCGGTCTCGACATCCGGCTAGCCTATTGTTGGGCGCATGCGTGGCGTAAGCTGGTCGAGATTACCCGCAACGGCTCGGCACCGATTGCCGTCGAAGGCGTGAAGCGGATCGGCGAACTCTATCGCATCGAAGACGAGCTGCGCGGTCTTTCCCCAGAAGCTCGCCTCGCCGGGCGAAAGGAACGATCAGCGCCATTGATCGCCGACATGCGGACTTGGCTGGCGCATCATCGCACCCGCGTCGCTGGCAAGTCGCCACTCGGCGAAGCGCTCGCCTATATCGCCAAATACTGGGATGGCCTCGGCATCTTCCTGACCGACGATCGCATCGAGATTGACAATAATTCCGTGGAACGAACCATCCGGCCGATAGCACTAAATCGTAAGAATGCACTCTTCGCTGGGCACGACGCGGGAGCGGAGAACTGGGCGATCATCGCCTCACTGATAGAAACCTGCAAGCTTAATGCCGCCGATCCGTTCGCGTACCTGTCCGCCACGCTCACCCGCCTTGTCAACGGCCATAAGCAGAGCCGGATCGACGAGCTAATGCCGTGGAATTACCCTGAGCGTACACACGGCTGAAGTCCGCTGTCGGCCCGAAGCGGTCATCTGCCCAAGATTGACAGGAAACAGACCTATGTGCACAATCGATGTTCGGTAGATACAGCCTGCTGCTTGCGCCCCGTTGGGGTACGGTGAATGTATCGAGCCACTTATGGCTCCCTTTGCCCGGACGAACGGGTCAGCAACGCAAGCCCCTGACGCTCTCCGTTCGTTTATGCAAAGGATCATCTCATGCGCGATTTCCGGGATGCCAAAGCTATGGCGAAAACTCTACGCGAAGCGCTTCATGCCAAGTCGTTCACCCTCACCAATAGTGAGAGCCAGGAACTCATCGCTCGAATTTTTGGCTATCGAGACTGGAACGTGTTGGCCGCAAGGATTCAGGCGATCCAATCGCCTGCGACGTCGGTTCAGCCTAACACTCCTACTTCTGTCGGAGAGCGTATCCCCGTGGTTCCTATGAGGGACATGGTTTTGTTTCCGCACATGATCTCGCGAATTTTCGTGGCGCGTGACAAGACGAGGCAGGCCGTGGAACACGCTATCGTAGGCGATCGGCGTGTTGTCGTTGTCGCTCAGAGACGCGGTGTCGACGATCGGCCCAACACTCTCGACGCCATCTATCAGACGGGCGTCATGGCAAGCGTCGTCGATCGCCAGACACAGGTAGACGGGGCTCTCAAGGTCACCGTCTGCGGGCTTGAACGAATTGGCATTGTACGCCTTATCGATGGAGAACTCTTAGCGGCTGAGGTCGTGCCCATTAAAGAGCGGGGCAACCAGTCGCAGAAGGCAACCGCTCTTTCGAGTGCGGTTCTCGATGCGTATCAGACTTATGCTGAGGTCGATTATTCCGCGCTTCCCTCGGGAACCAAAGCGCGTTTCAGCCTGCCTTCAGTCGGCGATCCAAGCCTGCTAGCCGACACAGTCGCTCCTCTGCTATCGGCCAGTGTCGAAGAGAAGCAAAAACTCCTGGAAACCAGTGACGTCGTAACCCGCCTCGAAAGGCTCATCGAGCTGATGAGCGCCGGCCGTGTCAACGAAGTCGCATAAATCCTGACTTTGCGGTCGTCGCAGAAGGTGTTGTCCTGCGATGGCCGCATTGCTGCGATCTCTGACACAGCGATACTATTCGAAACGGCAATACGCTTGCGGTCAAGGTGCCAGAGAAACAGCGCTTACCTTGAACCCTTTGCGGTCATCGGACCAAGTGGACGGTGTCAGCGAACCGGATCATCGCCCTACTGCGGAAGAAGTCGTCTTGCCGGAGGTGGGTGATGCTTCCACTAGGTGCGGCATAGGAGATAAATCCACAAGCATCTACGGGCACCTTCATCCAGGCCGCGATCACCAAACTCAGCGTGAAGCCGTGGGTGACGACAACTTGAGTTTCGCATTTTCGACCGAGTATTGCGTCGATATAGGGATAGACCCGTATCGCCACATCACGACGTGACTCCGCTCCTTCAATGCTGCCTCGATGATCGAGTCTATCGGTATCGGGTGCGGGTATGTAACGCGCGTCAAGCCATTCCTGTGGCTTCCCTTCAGCCACACCGTAGCTGATCTCGCGTAGCGCCTTTGTCTGCGTTACAGGCCGTCCAAAGCGACTTCCGATGCAATCTGCTGTCTGGTAGGCCCGTTTTAAGTCAGATGAGAAAATCTCAATCTCATCGTCACCGATAAACGTAAACAGTCTCTCAGCCAGTGCGCGGGCGTCTTCTTGTCCCTGCGCCGTAAGACCGGTATCGAACCAGCCTCCGACCTTTCCCTCTATATGGTGGGCAGACTCGGTATGTGTTACGATGAACAAATCTCTCATCTTAATGCCCTAAGAAATCACTTGCCTTCGCGTGTAGCCGAAATTTAGTGGAGGGAACAGCATGTCTCCTGTTGGCGCTGAGCGGCAGACGCGTCTCGGCCCGAAGCTGATTGTCAGGACCGCTTTGCAAGTGTCCGCGATCGGCCCAAATCGGTCATCCGTTACGCCGTGGCCCATTCCATCAATGCGTTTTGGGCATGGAGAAGGAATGCTTTTGCAGAACGGCTGTGACAAATCTTGTGTCGCATCGCCTCGATCGTTACTTCCTGACCTCTTGCAACGGGTGGGCATGGGAGAAATATCGCGTTGTTCTTGCATTCATTCAGAACCGCTGTAGTGATCTGATAGTCGATCAGTTCAGCGTCATGAATATTCGTCGGCCATGAATCTGTGATGATCACGTCCGCCTCGAAGATGTGACGGATATCTTGGCTTACTTCGAAATTAGTGTTGATGAGTGCCGGGTCGGTAACGTGCCACCGCTCGGGATACACCTGAACAACGTTTATCGGCAATGACTTTGAAGCTTCGACCCATGAACGCAAAATATTGGCGTCAGGGGCGATGCCGACGACTTTGAGCGTGTCCAATGAACCTCTGATTTTCCTCACATAGGCCAGATCGCCGAGTGTTTCACATGGATGATTGGACCTCGTCCGCGCGTTGATGACTGGAGCCTGCATGGCTGATGCCGATTCCTTCAAGGTAGCCAGTTCCTTCGTTCTGACGACAAGGAGGTCGAACCAATTGTCGAGGTAGCCAGCGAGGTCAGCAGTAGTTTCTCTGGCATTGAAGCTGATCGGCGGTTGAACCACAATGCCGCCCATCGCCTTTGCGCCGAGATCGAAGGCGGTGGTATTTCGCCATCCGGTATCATCAACGATGAGGCCGATGCGCTTGCCTTTCAAGGTTTGCGGCACGGTGTGGCTATCCCAATCGGTGGCGAGCTTTTCAGCTCTTTCGAGCAGGGTTGTCAGGGTATCGATTGGAAGAGAATGGAATTCGAGAAAATCTCTATTGGCTTGAAAAGTCATATGACACCGATTTCGAGCTTGGTACGATTGCTGGCAAGATCGCCGGCGAAACAGCAGTTCCCAAAGTATTCGGTTTCGCCGTTGGTGACCGCTCCCGGCCCATTGCAGACATGCTGATCCAGATTCAGCTTCTTCGATTTGCTACGGAGTTGCAGGAAGTAATCCGTAAGATATCTATTTTTTGGACTCAGTCCAATTTCTCGTAGAGCGCGAATCGCATATCACTAATATATCTATGGTTATTGGTGCAGGTTGCGAGCGCTTCTGTGAAACTAAAAAAGCTCCAGATCGAAAATTTCCGATCCCTCAAGAACCTTGAGGTCGATCTCGAAGAGTATCTTTCGATAATTGTTGGCAAGAACAATGTTGGGAAGACCTCGCTTCTAGTCGCATTGGAACGCTTTCTAGGTAGCTCTCAATCCAGTTTCGATTTTGAGGATTTCAATCTGGATTTTCGGCAGCATGTCGCAGCATTGGCCGAGAGCAAGATTCAGCCTGACGACCCATATCCGTTTTGTGGCATCAGGCTTCGCGTCTTCATCGAATATTCTGACGATGACGATCTGGGCAACGTCGGTAACAAGGTGATCATGGACCTCGATCCCGATAACAAGTGGATCGTGTTGGACTTCCTGTACCACCTCTCATCGGAGTATCTCGAAATCTTGCGGCGGGACTTCAAGGCTCACCAAGACAGGAAGAAAGATAAAGCGCAGGACGTTCTCAAATTCCTTCGCGAAAACCACAGAGAGTATTTCAAGGTCGCCAGGCGAAGCGTGCAATTTGATCACCTCGATCAGAAGGTTCAGGAAGATATTTTCGTTGATCTCATCAAGGAATCTATCCGTATCGACGATATCATTTCATTCAAGCGCATCGCGGCGCGTCGTTCGGTTTCAAACAAAGAGACTGACAAGACGCTATCAACGATGTCGTCGAGAATTTACTCAGCAATGTCATCCGACGCGGGAGATGAGGAGGTTTTCGACACGTTCAAGGAGGCGCTCAGCCATACGGACGTCCAGTTAGACACCATCTATGGTAAACTCTTCAAAGAGGTCATCGATGATGTGAGACGATTTGGCGGGATTAAGGAGGGCGATACACAGCTGCAAATTAGGTCGACGTTGCAGCATCGTGAACTGCTTGAAGACAACACAACCGTCATGTACGGGCAGGGAGCAGAACTGCACGTCCTGCCCGAAAGCTACAATGGCTTGGGCTACCTAAACCTGATCAGCATGATCTTCGATATCAAGATCATCCTTAATGAGTTCAAGCGAGGAAATAAGCCGAAACCCGCTGATATCAATCTCCTATTCATTGAAGAGCCTGAAGCCCATACTCATCCGCAGATGCAGGCGGTTTTCATCAAGAATATCAAGAACCTCGTCGGACGGTCCGTTTCAAACGCGGATGGTATTAAGTGTCCTCTCCAGACAATTCTCTCGACGCATTCGGCACACATTGTGGCCGAGTCTGATTTCGACGACATCAAGTATTTCAAGAAGTCCGGTGGAACCACTGTGGCCAAGGGCCTGCGCGACTTGCACGCCATGTACAAGGTTGCCGGGAAAGACGGCCATTACACCTTCCTAAGACAGTATCTGACTCTCCATCGTTCGCAGCTTTTTTTCGCCGACAAGGCGATTCTAGTTGAGGGCGACACAGAGCGAATCCTTCTTCCCGCGATGATGCGCAAAATTGACCAACTCGACGAAGCGACCGCTTTCGCAGACACTGAAATCGCCCCGCTGCCTTTGATGTCGCAGAACATCTCGGTAATAGAGGTCGGTGCACACTCTCAGATTTTTGAAATATTCCTCGACTTCATCGGCGTGAAGACGCTCATCATCACTGACTTGGATTCGGCCGTAGAGCGGCAGCGCATGAAAGACGGCAACCTTGTAACCAACAAGAAAGGGCAGCCAGTTATTGATATCGTTGCCCACCCGGTGGAAGGCGGAACCCACACGACCAATGCTGCCCTAAGATTTTTCTTCGGAGTCGGCTCCGCGCTCACATATTTCCTGGAGCTGGCGCTTGAACACAAGACCGTCAAGAAGAAGCCAGATGCCGTCTGGGCTGCGGACCCCGCTGGCGAAATCATGTGCGCTTACCAGGTTACCGAGACCAACGCAGAGAACGAAACATACTGCGCTCGGAGCTTTGAGGATGCGTTTTTCCACGTCAATCGAGCATTCATGACATCGGCCAGCGCGGTGGCCGATGATGACGACCCGCCGAAGTTTCCAAGTCTCAAACAAGGGGCACTGGCCGAATTCATCGGTGGCGGCAAGCCCGATGTAATGGCTGATAACGGAATTGATAAGAAGCCCTCCTTCGCCATCGAGATACTGCTCAACAGCGAAACGACTAAGCTGACAAAGACAGATAAGGGCGGCCAAGCACGAGATTTCACTCTTGAATTTAGCAACTGGAACATTCCGAAATACATTCACGAAGGTCTAAGATGGATCAAGGCGGGTTGAAGCTGGAGCCTGAGGTCGAGCGTGTTCTCAAACATGTCGCCGACGGCAAGAATTTCCTGCTAAGCGGTGGAGCTGGGAGCGGGAAAACGTACTCCTTGGTCCAGGTCATTGGAGAGCTGCTGCGGACCCAGCCAAGCGCGTCCATTGCTTGTATCACCTATACGAACGCTGCGGTTCGTGAAATCGAGTCACGCGTCGCGGACGAGAGACTGGCCGTCAGCACCATCCATGATTTTCTCTGGGCAGCTATCGGCCCGTTCCAAGCCGAGCTGCGCCTTGTTCTGATCGATTTGATGACTGGAGATAGCCCTCGCATTAAGCCCGGGAGTATCGCTGTTTCCGATGGGATGTATGACGGAAAACCGATTGAATACAAGGAGTTCAGAATACTAGCAGAAGGGATCATTTCCCATGACGAGGTTATCACTCTCGCTCACGGTGTGTTTGAAAAATACCCGAAGATACGAGAAATCCTCCGAGATCGTTATCGGTACATTCTCGTCGATGAATACCAGGACACCTCACCCGACGTCGTCAAAATCCTCCTCGATTTTTTGCCCTTGGCTCACAGGAAAGGCGTCTGCGGCTTCTTCGGTGACAGCATGCAATCGATCTATGATGAAGGTGTTGGATCGATAAAGGATTATGTGGCAGTTGCCTCTGTGATGGAGGTTCAAAAGGTCCAGAATCGCCGAAATCCTCGCCTCGTGTTCGAGCTTGCGAACCGCTTGAGATCAGACGGGATCGTGCAGAAAGAATCTGATGACGAAAATGCTCCGAATATGCATGACGGTGCCGTGAAGGATGGATCAATCCGCTTTTATTACGCGGCGGACGGAGGCGACAAACTCGATGCCGTGCGGAAAACCCTCGGATGGGACTTCAATGAGGTCGCTGGGACCAAAGAGCTGAACCTGACGCACAATTTGATCGCGCCGCAGGCGGGGTTTGGCGATCTCATGGAAATCTACGACAAAGACGGGGTGCTCAAATTCCGTGACAGGCTCCTCGATCATATCAAAGGCAACGATGACCTTACCAAGTACGACGCCGACACATTCGGCGAAGTCATGGCCAAGTTCCCGGGAGTGGCTCCGACGCCCGGGATGAGGGATTTTATCGACGCCCATCCAGACTGGCTGACAGATGCAAAAAGCTGTAACTTCCTGGTATTCAGGCGCATGTATGTCGATAAGGACCAACTCGTCGACGACAAAAAGCAAACCGAGGAAGAGGCCGCACGCAAGGGCTCACAACGATGCCCGTTTATCAAGCACATCTTCAAAATCCTAGACGTCGTTCACCTCTATAATCAGCGGAAATTCAATGAATTTCTGAGGCGTACCGAGTTCAAGCTTGGGTCAGCAAAAGACAAGGTGCAGCTTAGGGAATGTATTAACGAAATCGGGGCGATGAGCGACCGTCCGATTATCGAAGTCATAGATTACGCTGAGAAACATGGACTGGTCCGCAAGGATGACGCTCTCACCAATTTTGTGACCCGCAAGCCCTACCTATTCAATCGCGTGTCGCCAATAAAGTGCTCATCGTACCTGGCGCTCTATGAGTATCTCGAAGGCCGAACGACCTACTCAACGCAGCATAAGATCAAAGGACGAGAATTTGATCGCGTTCTCGTCGTTCTCGATTCTGGGGGGTGGAACAAGTACAATTTCACCTATCTGTTCGAGGGTGGCGGGACAGCCTCCGTCCGCGAGCGCACGGAAAAGCTGTTCTATGTCTGCTGCACGCGGTCAAAAGACTCGCTCGCAGTGTATTTTCGGGACCCTTCCTTGAAGGTCATAGCAAGAGCGAAAGAGTGGTTCGGTGACGGAAATGTCATCGCCGTTTGATCATTTTGCGGTAGGATGATCATTCACTATGCTGATCAGCTTAACCTCCCATCTTGTTGGAAAGACATCCTGCGTAGATCGGCGCGGCAAATGAGTATCAGTATTTGCGTGCGGCCTTCTTAGCGCCTGTGTCGCTATTCGTGGTATCCGGTCAAAAGCTCTATCTGAACCAAACCAGACATCAAATAGGTTGCAAAATACGCTAGGGGGCCATGACAGCTTCAGCTTGGCAGACGTTTAACTTACAAATTGTCGAAGATTGCCGAGGCCACCGCGACTTCAGTACCCGCCAACCCGACGGAGCAGAACAGGGTCCTTTGATCCGCTGACGTCCGACCGGGTACCTTTTCTGCAACGATATCAGAAAGCTCCACCATCCGATTCTCATTGCCTGAACCATTGAGGAAGAAGGGGGAGGTGTAGGCTCGCGTCTGTTCGGAAGAATCTGTCGCTATAGTGCTTGCCATATCCGCGATATCGAGTCCGAGTTCATATCCCTCGAGCGTTTTAGGGCCAACCGTGTTGACATGCACACCGCGCTTCAGATCGGCCGCACGGACAACCGGCTGGTTGCTGGACGTGGCACAGATGACGATATCAGCATCGCTCACGGCCTCATAAACACTGTCTGCTGGCCTTATCTCAATTCCCAGGTCCGCTTCCATTTCCCGCGCGAAAAGGCTTCGCCGGGTTCATCGCGGCTGTAAACGCGAGCAGAACTGATTTTCCGAACGGCAACTGCAGCTTCAAGCTGGCTTCGCGCCTGGAGCCCGCTACCCAATACCCCTACGACACTGGCGTCGGGTGAACTGAGGTGCCGAATTGCGACGCCCCCTATCGCACCGGTTCTGATCGCGCCAAGGCGTTCCCCGAGGATAAGCCCTTTCAGCCGCCCGTCATCCGCACACCAAACGGCGACGATCTGGGAGTGTTCCGCGCCCTCAAATGTCTCGTATACCCGAAAGCCCGCGAGAGGTTTTTCGCCAAGGGCGCCTTCAACTGTAAAGATCAGATCGCCCCGCCCGGGGAACGAGATATGGTGTCGGGGTGGGGATATTGTTTGGCCAGCAGCGCGATCGCGAAGAATATTTTCTATAGCTTCGATCGCAACGTTCATGAATGAGCCATTCAGAAGGTCACTGTCGCTCAATATTCTTGCCATCATCGAAACTCCAGTTTCAGCCAGTTTGCAACCTGAACCGACCTTGAGGTCAATAGGCATGGTTAGTTTGAATCGCTGCCTTGGCCGGCGTGAAGCCGAAGCCGCCTATTACCTCATGGGAACTGAATTGCCTGACGTAGTGTCGCGATGGCCTCTGCTACAGACGGCCCCTTGATCAGTGGCGGATCAGGCCGTTCACAGAATTCCCGCCATACAAACAATGTGAGCTCCGCGCCGTCAGTTTGCATCTCCTCCGGTCCGTTCGAGAGTTGCTGGAGGAGTCTATAGCGGTGATCCGTCCAGAAGAGGTTTTCGACCCACTCATAGATTGGAATAGCGTGGAAATGGATCGGATACCCAAGGGAATGCCCGTAGCGGCTGATATAAATTTTATTTGCACCCAAGCTCTTCAAGGCATGCTGAACAACCGCGAAGACCCGCCCCATCGAGCTCAGCGCCTCGACGGAAAGATCACTCAAATCGTTCGTGACTTTCGTCGAAGCTATGATGAGATAGCCGGGAAGCGCCGAGTTGACACGATGGTTTATAGACCAATGAGCAGTTTGGGCGATATGAAGGTGCGGTGGAATATCCTGGGTCATCGCATTAATTTATCAGGGTAGCTTGTGGCCGCAACGTCTGGTGTACGGCGCAATCCAGTTGAGAGAAAAGGAGCCGTTTGCCGCTGGTGGAAATGCCGAACACTCACCCGTAGGCCAGCCTGAGCGCAGCCATGTTACCGCTGCTGAGCGCCGCCAAGTTGGCTTCGATTTTCTCGATCGGCCAGTCCCACCAGGCGAGACGATGCAGTTCGTTGATGACTTCGCTGGGATAACGCATTCGGATAATAGATGCCGGATTTCCGCCTACAACTGCATAGGGCGGTACATCTCGGGTAACAACGGAAGCGGCAGCGACAATCGCACCCGTGCCTATGTGAACGCCTGGCATGATTGCCGAGTTCTGGCCAATCCAGACGTCGTGGTCCACGATCGTGTCCTTGACGGGCAGGTCTTTGTAACCAAAGGTCTCCGGCTTGAAGATACGAAACGGGTAGGTGGTGAAGCCGGTCATCGGGTGGTTCGCCGAACTGGTAATAAAGTAGCTTCCCCTCGCGATCTGCACGAACTTGCCGATTACCAGTCGCTCGCGCACGCCATGACCGAGATATGGGGCCAGGATCAAGGCCGTGTCTTCGGGCTTTCCAGCATGAGTATAATAGCTGAAATCACCGATCTCCATCCGCGGATGATCTATGACGTTCTTCAGATATACGGTGTCCCGATAAACAGCTCCGTCGGGGAGCGTAATCGGATGGATGGCATTTGCGTCGAGAAGAGCCATACAGAACCTTTCGAATGCCAGCCGGTCTGCGCGGCATCCTATTAAACCTCGCGGGGGACTGTCAGGCTATTTTCTCCCGACCGAGAAATCCATCACGGGTTGCGTATCGCTCCGATGAATAGTTTTGATGGCCACCGTCGGGGTTGAACACATCTACCTTCTACGACGTCTCCGTTAGGGCGCTTTTGTGCAAGCAAGCACATGAAAGTCACCATGCGCCGCCCGCAGACCGTGCCGAAAATCTAAACCACCTTCAAGTCGCTATAGTACCCGCGGGCCTTGAGCCTTAGGGTTGCAGGATGGTCGTGCTTCAGCAATGACCACTGTCCATGAACCTTTTCGTATTCGAGGCCAGCATCAGCTTCCTTCCTAAGCTCCTCAAAGGTGTTGATAACCTTTGGATCGCCGGACCTTAGGGCGAGGGGTTCTTAGAACTCAAGCTGGAACTCGAGTTCTGGAATGGCACCGCGTTCCAAGTTCCTTCGCATCGATACGAGTAGTGGTGGGAAATCCATATTCGTCATGCCCGACTCCTAGTAGCCTATGTATTCACCGACAATTGTCGGGCCTTATTTCATCGGCCGCAACTCGTGTTGGGGATGCCTAGCCTGGAGTTCAGCGGTCAGGATCATCGAATATGAGAAAGGAGTGCCATAGGAGCAACGAATGTGGCGATGGGGTCGTCATCTTCTGTCATGCTTCTGCCTTGGAAGATCGTTCATGTCATGCCACAAAACCGCAAAGCTCACGGCTTGAACACAAAAAAGGATAGCAAGATGTCCGAGCGAATCCAACGACTGCTTAATAAACCTGATGGCGGTTTAGTTGACGTGCTAGAAGGGCTGATTAGTCAAGTTGTTACCGGAATTGACGAAGGACGCGACACCGCAGGGCAAATAGATGATATTAACAAACTCTCAGGCGGGCAAGATTTCGTCTCCGGAACATTCTTCAAGCTTTACAGTTGAACAAGCGAACGGGAGTTTGCGGAGTTGGCAGCAATGGGACCGCCTCCGCACGTCGCCAACATGGATCAGTCCGATGTAGTCCAGTGTTTATACATTATCAGAAGTGCAGAAGAGCCGTTGGCGAGCTTTTGCCTCAGTATTTTGCAGCGTAGCCTCCCGAACGTGCCAATAACGGACATTATATTCGATCGCGAGAACGACCCGGACGAGGCGGAGCTTGCCGAAGAAATCTTGTCGAAAGCCGTAGCTCCAAACATTATTTGTCTGTGAGCGGCGCTCCGCCGCTTCTCGGAGTGACCTTTCCCCCTGACCTTGTCTTAATACTGATGCCATCGGGGCTGTAGCGATCGGCGTATCCGCTTCGCCGCCTTGCTGAGGCTAAGTGGCCAAGAAATTGACTAAAATGGAACAATAAGGAGATTCTAGTTGGCTACCTCAGACTATCACCTTATGCCGCCACCTCCGGCAGGCCGCGACCGCGACCTCTGGCTTCAGCACGCGGCTGGTCTCATTATTTTCGAAGATGTGCGCGGGTATGCCCGCGAACGCGTCGATAGAGGGCTTGATGAAGCCGCTCTCCAAGCCTCGTTCAAGGCTATTGATGATGTGTTGTACGGCCTGATGATGGTAATGGATGGCGTCACTGGCCAGCTCACCAATGGTTCAGAGACAGTCCGTCTTACGGTGAACGCGGAACTGGAGTTGAAAGGAGCGCTCATACAAGCGTTGAACCTTCGAGATGAGGGAGATGGAATGTGTATGGGGTTTCACGGCTGGCTCGAAGGAGACTACGGAGAGCCGTTGCCTGCTGCTCCCGCGAGGTGACGCATCGTAGAGGGCGAAGCGAACGAGGCCAGCCAATAGTTGCTTAGTAAGAGAAACATATGGAGCGAAAGCCAAAACAGCTCATGGTGAAGGCCCTGCGTGTGATTAGGCATGGAATAATGACCGCAAAGGGCTCACAGCAGACTTCAGAGATTTGTTCTCCCCGAATGATTCCACGGGATCAATTCGCCGATCCGGCTCTGCTTGTGGCGGTTGACGATGGAGGTGAGCGCGGCTGTCAGATACCCGGGCGATGGACGCGCCTTCTTCCAGAGGGATGGTGATAGGGCCGACGATGATCTCGGGACGGTTGGGGCGATCATGCCATTTCGGAGCTTGCCTCCAGGAATCTCGTGACCTCTTTCAATAGACCGATGAGCTCTGGCATCGCCAAACAATAATAGACGACAAGGCCGTGGCGTCGCGCTTTAACGACCCCCGCTTCGCGCATTTTTGCGAGATGCTGCGAAAGCGCTGACTGCGATAAATCGACCTGGTGGGCCAACTTCGTCACGCTTTGCTCGCCGCTCGCCAGTTCTAGCACGACCTCGACGCGTTTTGGGTTCGACAGAATGTTGAGCACCTCACCACATCGCTGGAAATATACCGCGTTCTCTAACTCAGCCGCTTTCTGCATATTGGCTCGCCCCCGCAGATTTCCACGGGTTCTATCATAATATTTGCCGGAATAGCCACCTTTTGGAAAGTGCAGGATGGTACCTTTAGGGCGGTCCTGCGGAGGTTGCCAATTCGCATCGTTTCGTTCTCGGCTCATTGAAAATCTTCTTTGGCTTTATCGGTTTCAATATGGATTTCGTAAATGAAGTAAGTTTGTTCTGCATGCCGTGGGTTTGGGCTGGTCGAACCCGTGCATTGTGCACGATCTTATTTATTGCAGATATCTAAGTCCCGGTTTTGTCGCAGTAGAGAGCTTTGAGGTCCCGATCATCCAACCATGACGCCCCACGACCGCTTGCGGTTCAGTTGCCACAAAACCATGAAAGCTATCGTGCTGAGAACTCCAAGCATCGCGAAGACCGCATGGGCTCCGATACCCGCCATGAGCGCAGCCAAGACCGGTGGTGCCAGCGCGTTGATCAGATTCATCGGCAGGGCAATGGTTGCCATTGCGGCGGCATAGTCGGCCTTCTCAAAGAAGACGAGGGGCATTGTGGCTCGGGCGACAGCGAAAGCTCCACTCCCCACGCCGTAAATCACGAGAAACCCTGCCACCGACAGGAATCCCTGGCCGCCTATCCACATTACCACAAGACCGATGGGTATCATTGCGCCGGACACGATCCCGGTGGACAAC
The DNA here is from genome assembly GCF_001526505.1 of Agrobacterium sp. D14. NCBI lineage: Bacteria > Pseudomonadati > Pseudomonadota > Alphaproteobacteria > Hyphomicrobiales > Rhizobiaceae > Agrobacterium > Agrobacterium sp. D14. Next base: position 80,408 of record NZ_ASXX01000010.1, on the reverse strand, counting down.
CCGTCCCATCGTTGCCCACCGAGCAGGTCAATCACGCGCCCGCCGACTTTGAAGACCCCCAGAAGCGATGCAATCGCGATGGCTTTGGCAAGGTCCATTCCCGTCGCCTGCAAGAGCTGAATACCTACAGCCTCAATGCCAAACGTAACAAAACTGTTCAAAGCGATGGCGGTCACAAGAAGGGCGAAGACAGGACCCTTGTGCGCACTTCTTTTGCTGATGGCCGGTGCGGTCGCTGTTCCAGTTGCCGGCAGGCCGATTAAAACCAGGGGGCAGATGACCAACGCCATGATACCCGCATAGACGAGAATGGTCGCACGCCACCCAACCAATCCGTCGAGAAAAGCGGTGATGGGCCAGAAAACGCTGCCCGCCAGACCCGTCACCAGCATCAACGTGCCGATAAGGCTCCGCGCCCGATCCTCTGCGTAATCCGCGATATAGGCATAGGCCGATGTCGTCAGGAACATGGAGCCTGCAATCCCGATCAATACCCAAGCCGCCCAGAATACCAACAGGCCCGGAGCCAGCGCGAGCAGGCAGAGCCCGCCCGCGATCATCCCGGCTCCCGCAGCCATGACGGAACGCGGTCCAAATCTGCGAAAGGCACGGCCTGTCCAGGGGGCAGCAAGCCCCATCGCGACGAACATCACAGAGGTGCCGACAAAGATCATCGGCAGCGAGGTTTGGAATTCTGTCGCGACTGTCGTCGCAATCACGGGCAAGACACTCACCATGCCCCAGCCGGTGATTTGGGTCAGCGCAAGAAGGAACAACACAAAGAGATGACGTTGCATTGTTCACTCGTAGAACCGAATTGTGACGCTCAGATAACAGCGATACCGCATCGGTTGCCGTAGACGGATAGGCAAGGACGGCACCGTGCTAGAACCTTAGTGAGATGGAGTGGAAATGGGCGTCAGGCGGGCTCTTTCGCAACATAGATGCCGCTAAGTCCGCATCCGTGTTTTAACTACTGTCACGACCCTGCCCATGCGCCTAGCGGGCCAGCACTTCCTTCAAACTGGACTGCCGTGGGTTAGTCTACGACGATCGCAACCTTTGACGACCAGAATTCGCCTGGCGCTTGGACGAAAATGGACGTCACGCCACTGATCGATGAGTATTTCTCCCGGAAACGTTCGAAGGACGCCTCCAGCTTCGCGTCGTTGAGCTTCTCAATTATCGCTTTGCTCGACTGCTTACCGACCAACGACCTCACGCCGTCGACGTCCTCCGCGTTCACCGTCATCGGAAAGAAGACACCGACCCACGTGCCCATGAGATCAAGGGACGAGACATAGGCCGTTTTTTCGCTTTTGAGTTCGATGGGCGGTTCGCTGTCGTCCACGACACTGAACATGCCATCGGTCGTTTCCAAGACCCGCGCGAGGTAGCTCAATTGTCTACTCTCGTCGCGCGCTCGAGCCATCGGAAATCCTACGTCCTCCAGATCGGCATGCGACAAGATTTTGCGAACCAGGCCTGCAAGGCTTGCGTACTGGTCAAACTTGTCGAAGGCTCGCGGCGGTTCGTCGACTTCCATGGCGAGCGGTTCGCGATCGTCTGCAAACAAGGTGACACGGAACCTCCCGCGGGCGAGGATGCCGTTGAATAGAAGGTAGTCCTCCCATGTCTTTGCCGTGTGGTGATCGGCCAGAGAGAAGTTATCAGGGTACCTGTAGGTCCATCCGCCGCCGCCAAGGATGATACGACCGAGCGGGGTTTGCGCCGAGAGCCTGATGTTGTCTTCGCTCAAGATTGGCGGGCCTATCATCGCAATGCTAGCTGTGGTCCTCACCGCTGCTTCCGTGACTGTCGACTTGAGTTCGAGCGTACCATGGAGGCTGTGGTGCGGTTCGAAATGCAGGGTGCCGGGACCAGAAGCGTCCTTGACGGGCAGCGGAATCGAAAATCGGTTCTCGAAGAGATTGACGTGGTCGGCGGATAGGGGGGAGAGGCCTAGAAACTTGTCCGCGAGATCATCTTCCGACCTCGTCGTCACGCTGAAGTGCATTGTAAATCTCGCTTGGTCGAACCCAAGTTCGTCCAATTGCCGTATCTTTTCCTTTGCATAGTTGGCCATCCCTGCGCCGGGCAGCGCCATCAATGTCCGGGCGAGTTCGGTCTGCGACGCCTCGACCCATGAGGCATTCGGCACCTTGATCGAGATCGAATTCTTATGGGGCTGAACGCGTCCCCTTGTCGACGCGCGCCGCATGCGCTTGAGGATCGACGCGAGCTGGTCATCCAAGAGGTGTATGATCGCCATCGATTTGATGGTGTCGTCAGCCCCAATCCTGAAAACGCATATAATCGCCGGCCTGGTGTCTTTCGTAAGGCGCTCGGCGACCGACATCGAGATGCGTACGGTGCTGTTCTTGGCAAGGATTGTCTTGACCTGAGCGATGATCTGCGTGGGCGCAGGCCGTTTGTCTAAGGATCGCTCGGGCGTCGCAGGCTGCAACGATGTCTCGACGACGAAGTCTTTTCCAGTCTTGTCGGGGAAAACGATGCTACACTTCAGCTTAGCCTTCAAGCAGAGGGCGTTGAAATGCACTTCACCGATCGCCCCGAGTCGATCGAGCTCATCGCCCTCCACCGGCTCGTCGCGTTGTCCATGTTGAAGATGCATTCGGTGCCTCCGAACCTGCCGCGCTGATAGCAACCTGCGATAGATACCTCTGACTAAGACTTACTACTAGCCTTTGCTAGGATTTCCACGCCAAAGATGCCGGCGGCGATTGGAAATTTTACCCGAGTGGAAATCGGAGTTCGTGGCTCGCACGTTGAACAGGCGGTTGCCTAACGGCGGACGAGGGCTTGCAATTCGATGAGTGTTCTTCTGCTGAACCAATCACCGTTTCTCACTGATGTAGAGGTAGCGGTCGACAAAGACGCCGCTTTCCGCGAGCTGTTTCCGATAAACTTCTTTTCTGTCGTGCACTCGTTGCGCGACTTTTTGGGATGGTATGTTTTCCGGGCTGGTGATGCTGACCACTCTCGGCAAACCGAGGCTGTGAAATGCATAGTCGCGGCAGGCGATTGCTGCCTCGGTTGCGAAACCGTTTCCCCAGAAATCACGCCATAAATGATAGCCTATTTCTGGCTCGGGACCTGCAGGGGTTTCTTGTTGTGTAATACCACAATCGCCGACGACTTCTCCTGAGGATGCATCGATGACGCACCAAAGGCCGAAGCCGTGCCGATCGTAGCTGTCGAACGCGAGTTTTTGAAACCATGTGCGGATTTCTGAGGGTGACTTGGTACCCGGATAAAACCGCATACATACGGGGTCGGCGTAAATCCTGCCAAGCGAAACCAGATCGGTTTCCTCGATTCTGCGGAGGCACAGTCGTTCCGTCTTTACAAGGATTGACAAGTTGCCCTCCATCTCTTCTGCGGCGTTTTACCCTCGGTCCAGGCCGGGTTTTAAATCGGGACGAGCGCAAACTTTCATTTACCACAACGCGGATTGCTGAATTCCACGCCGCGCATATGCCGTCTTTGCCATTATGTATCCGGTGATAACAACAACCGATGAGGTGACATGATGTCAATCAACTCGGGTCATGCTCGATATTTCCCGCGACCCACACCCACTACTGTCAGCCCATTGGAACGGGCTATCCTGCAACTGGAAAAGATGATCGACGCGCAAAGACTGAGTGCGCTTCCGGCACCGTTTGCTCTTCACAAAGCCAAACGCATTCTTGAACGATCTCGCGAAGGGAGGCCGTCGCGGAGGGTCGCGAATGTGTACGACAAGCCTAGAATAAGCGGTCGAACATCCTGTGGTGACATAGAAGTTATGCGCGGCAACTGCGCACTCAAGGTCTGCTCAGTCTGGCCATGACGACCTTGGGATGGTCGCCGATTCGCTCTACATCCAGTATGCCAGAAGCTTCGGCCAGATCGTTCAGCCTCGCATATCCGTAGTTCCTAGCGTCAAAGTCAGGTGACTGCTTGGCTAGATGCCCACCAACACAAGCGAGGTTCGCACGGCGATCTTCTTACGCGGATGCGTCGACGGCTTGCGGAGTATCTCCAGGGCGGCTTTGTCCAGCTTGCCGCCGGCGGCTACGCCCTGCGATGCAGGAGCCTTTTTTGGCCCGAGTTTCCGTTTGACACTGAAGCTTTAGGCTTTGCCGCCGCTTTGGCGTAGGTGATGGCCGGTGCGTCGCCTGCGGTCACTGAACTGAGGACATCGACGTAGATGAATTTGTCGCAGGCCGTGATGAATGGACGATTCAGTATTTGTCTACCGATTGGTATATAACTCTTTCCGCGCACTTGGCGAAGGACTGGGCTTGAGTGGCGTCACCAGGCATCCCGGTTTCCGTTGCGGAGAAATCCATCTCCGCAACGATAATCTTATCGGTGGCCGTCAAAACGTATGTGTAAAGACGGGAATCGTCGGACATTTCTGACGTCATGCCAAAAACGGACGGATTGTCGAAGCGGGTAAACGCAGAATGCCCTGCCGGCTCGTGCGACCTGATTTCTTTGGCCAGGGTGTTGTCGTCACTCGTTCCCACATATGCCTTTTTCACGGGAATGACGGTTTCAACGCCCTTTGAGTCCGTCTTCGACAGGAAGGACGATAGGAAGTGAATGGGGACCTGTCTCTCCGTTACGGGTGGAAACCGCAGGCCGTAGGTGAAAGCGAGACGATATTCAAATTCGCCTTCATCCCAATAGGCGCTGTATTCCAATTCGCAATAGAAGATGCGTGTTGGATCAGTCAGGTAAGGCCTCGATTTGAAATCAGTGTGAACCGCAGCATTCTTTGCATTTACAATTTGTGGCTTGACGGCACCTGCCGATGTCGCGGGCAAAATAACCACTGCGGTCACGAAAACTGCGGCTTTAAATATAGACATTCGATCCCCCAGGAAACGACATCAAATGTCGCCCCAATTTATGGAGATTTTCTCAACGATCATTTCCTAAAGTAGCTTGTTCAAGCGAATTAGATGTTTGGGTAAACATAGAGGTTTCCAGGGGATGACACGTATAGCCGTCGCAACGTTTGTCGCATTTATGATGTTCGCTACATCAGGTAGCGCAGCATGGTTTGCGCGATTGGACAGCGGAGACCGCCTCGCGATTACGGGAATCGCTACTGACAAAGACGGTGTTTCATCCACCGTCACGTTGACATGCGCCGATGGGCGGTTTGCAGTTGAGGTTTTAACGCGGTCGAACGCACAAGTGGTTGATTTGCCCTCTTACTCCGGAACGAAAGTCGCAATCTCATACAAGGTAAGAGGCGGCGAGGTTAAAAAAATGCAAGTCGAAGGCGTTCCTACGCTCGTCGCAGGCGGTATCCTTGGCATCGTCAGCGATTTATCGGTTGAACAATCGAGGGCAGTTTTTGCTTCTATTGCCAGAGGGTATCCTCTCGATATTGAGATTGCGCATCCCGACCTGATATATGATGTCGGAAGAAAACATATTGCGGCCGAAAACTTTTCGCAGGCAACAATTGCGATTAGTGACCATTGCCAAGGACTGAAATCGGCCGGTTGATTATCCGGACGTCGGTTCCGCCATCTTCTCAGCATGAGCCGTCACGAGCATGGCAATCAAATGCACGGTATTCCGCTCTGTACCTGATCTTCAAACGCTCGATGCGGTGTTCTAACGTTCGCGGTGATACGCCGAGCGTTTCCGCGATCTCCTTGGCCGTCGCGCCTTCGATCAGAAGCTGAACGATGGCCTCATCGGCGACATCAAGTTTCTCGTGTTGCTGAGGCGGGCTGAGCAGGAACTGGGCGTAGACGACGATATAACCCATTGCGGTCTGCCGGTGTTCTTCTGCGGGATGAGGATACGATCATAGCCAAGGTTCACACCGAATAGCCGTGTTTTCACCAACTCCATGGATGGCTGCTGGGATTCCATGACCTGGCGAAGTCTCGGAATAACGGCGTCCTCCATGTATTTCTGATCTTTGAAATCCTCGACGTAACAGTCGGCGAAAATCTTGTTGATGTTCAGAATGCGAGACGTGAAGCCTGAATGCCTGATGGCTTTCATGTGCCATTTCTTTGGATTGTCGCTTGTTACAGTGAACAGGGTCAGCCGCATCTTGATCGAGAGATGGCCGAGGACCTCGTTGTAAACGGTCGCCGGCTTGGCGGCATCTCCGGGGCTGGTTTGAAGCCAGTTGTCTATCATGGTGCGGGTGACCGCGCTGAATGGTGTCTCTTTTGCCATCGTCGAAATATGAATTCCAGAAATTGATGTCTGCCAATAGTGCGTTTCGGTGATCTTGCGCAGGGTATTTTTACCCTGGTCTTTCAGCGTCATGTTGACGATGTGCCGAGAAACGAGGTCCTGAATTTCGTCGCAGGGTAAATTCCCCCTCGGAAATTCTCTCGTAGGTAAGACGTCTCCCCCGATTGTCCTCGACGAGGCGACTCAGCGTCGAAATCTACTTCCTTATGGAGCATCAATTGAAAAACATCATTCTATCGGTCCTGCTTTTAAGTGCGGCGACGGCGGCTTCCCATGCCGCAGAATTCGACATTAGCGGAATGGCGCTCGGCATGAATGCCGATCAGGTTGTTGCCAGGTATCAGGAACTGCGTCCAGACGGTCAATACAGCTTCTCGAAATGGAAGCTTCCGGAAGGCACTGAGTGGGTTGCGAACGGACGGACCTTGTACAATGACCTGAGCCGTCCTGACGACATGGAACACGAACGCATGCAGTTTGCCTTCACGGGCCTCGGAAGCGGCAACAAGTTGTTTGCTGTCCGTCGTGAGTTGAAGTTCAGACCATCCGAACGCCCGTCCATGGATGCCGTCTATACAGCCGCTGTGCAGAAATATGGCGAGCCTTCCAATATGGACAAAGGTGAGACGAGCATCTGGGCGGTATGGAAATTCAGCGCCGTCGACGCGGCCGCTGAGAAACTCAAATCATCACCCGCGTGTATCGGGACGAGCGACTTCCCCGTCGGACTTGATGACCATACCGCAGGAAAAGCCAAAAAGAGTGCGGCCTTCTGTGGCTTGTACATCGAGTTCACAGTCCGCGGTACCGAGACCGGCCTCGCGACTGAGCTCGACATGGGCATGATGAACTACCTTGATCTCGTCCGAGATTTCGAGGCCGACAATCAGGACGCGCGAAAAAGGATAGATGCTGCGAGGGCGAAGAACATGAGCAGCGCCGCTCCGGCACCCAAGCTCTGACAGAGCTCACACTTGAAACCACGTCGTGATTTGCGCGGTCGCGTGCCACCCATGCCGCGCGACACGAGTGCCGCCGCCTTTCCACGGTGGTCGGTATCGTCAAAATCACAGGAGCTCGCTGCATGCAATCGACCGTTATCACATCTGTCTTCCTGCTGTCGATCTCGGCTTCTACCGCCGTTGCGGATAGGGTTGCTAGCCGTGAAGAGTTCCGTGGGCGCTGGTCACGGGACTGCGGCAATGACCAAACCTGCCACCTCGATATCGATGACATGAAATCGAGAACGGTGATCCGGATCACCTTCTCAATGGAGGGCAAGGGGTCAGCGTGCACATGGTCGGTTGATGCGATTTACGACAAGGAATTCGGTGGTCCTGTGGCTCAAGACCCTTACGGCAACTACTATTTCTATTTGACGCGTCAAGAAGACGGTCGGCTCTATTCATCCGGCACGATGTTGTCGACTTGTGGTCACCAGCCGACCGATCAATACTTCACCGCGGACGCGCAGACGTCGGTCGACAACCGTGAAGTCTTCGACCACAACGGATCGGCGGTGATCGTGTCACCCAGTAAGGGAACCATCATCTATCGCGATCCCAAAAAGTCGATCGCAGGCACCGTCAAACCAGGTGCTTTACTATTCAAAGCCAACGCGCCTTGGGACCCGTACGACGATAATGCTATGATTCACGGAACAGCTTATGTCTTCAAGCAGGGCTGCGATCCTGCTCAGTATAGTGTTTCTGGCCATCAGCAAGGTTGGCATACCCTTGTTTTAAAAGGGGCTGCACCTGTGCGGGAGAAAAACGGGTGCAAAGTTGTCGGCTACAATAGGAAGAGTAATTCCACCCTCAAGTTTGTCAGTTGGGGTGACTGATCTGCTGCAAGACGCAGGTGACCCGTTCTCATGGTCAGCAGTGGAACCATCGATTTTTCGCCGGCACGCGGGTAAACCGTTCAGATGATTGATGCTCGCAGCCTAAACCACCTCTATGAGACCCTTTTTCAAATCGTCGAACAAAAAGCCGCCGTCACGTTCGATCCAGAGACCTTGGCCGCTATCGTCGGCTTCGAGGTCGGAGGGCCAATCGCCCTCCGTACTGCCGCACAAAACAAGATTTGTATCACAAGCGAACTCGTGATGTATCCGGAACAGATGATCAGCGCGGAAGGCCTGCAGCGCTACGAGCTTATGACTGACGGTCATTTCGAGCTGGACGTCGCGCGGACGCTTTTGACTGCCGTGGGTGCCATGTCGCTCTCGACGACGCTTGGTGACGGCCATACGATTGATGTGTCAGCGGTTACCGACGGCGAAGGCCCTTCGACTGTTGTACTGAGCCTTTATGCGAAGATTGAGTTTGAGGGTAGCAGCTATGGCATCTACCGTCTGTCGCCAGCCACGTGACTGCGTCCACCATGAACTGCCCTTAGCTGGCTCGGGCAGTCGCCGCCAGCTGGTAGATGCGTCCCTCTGTCGCTGAGCTTGTGGACAAATTGATCGAGGTCGGTTGTGAAATCCGTGCAATCGGCGCTGTTGGCTATACAGTAGTTGATCCGTTGGATGACGAAGAAGTGTCGGCCCGTGTCCATGCCGTTCTGGAGGATTTCGGACCACGCGATCATCTCTTCGGCGATATCATTGCATCCCTGAATACGCTCGGACGCGTCGTTCCTCTCGAAACTCATGACGCCATTCCATTGCAGCCCCCTTCGTTACAATAGCCCGCAACGTCCCGGATACAGAATTGTGGGCTTCCCAAGTTGAGTGAAACCTATGAAGCGGAGTCTAGGTTTTTGGCGATTAACAGTGGAACTATCGATTTTACGTCGGCACGCGCCTTCATCTTCTCAATGCGGTGTTCCACCGTTCTTGGGGAGAGTTCGATGACGTGACCGATTTCGCGTGCGGACAGTCCTTCTCGGAGCAATTGAACGATAGACAGATCGATGTCATCCAAACGGACGTCGCGAACGACGGCCGAGATAGAATGGACCTCGCCGAGAATGCCGCACCAGGTCTTTTTTACCGACGGATCGGGTACAACTATTCCACTGGCGACGACCCTCGCATTCCGAATGACTTGATCGATTTTGCCGATGATAGGGCGGCCGTTGGCAATCGCTTTCTGGCAGACCCCGATGATGTGCTGCTCGAGGAGAGGTACCCTAGAGAAGTCGCGGAGACTGTCAGCGTTTTGAAGGGCTTTGGCGTCGATCAGGCTGGTCGGAATCCCATATCGGTGGATGAAGTCCATATGCCAGTTGGGTGGCGCATTCACCATGTCAACGACGACCAATACCATATTGACTTTCAGGAGGTCTTTCACGGAACGCCAGATGGTATCTGGCAAAACTGACGGTTCCCCTAAATTTTCCAGACACGCATCCGTCAGCCGCCTCGCGAGGTCGGCAAATGAAACATTCGGTTTCACTGGAAGGTCGTCCAGACGGACAGAAACGAACGGTTTTGTCACGACGGACCGGGGGTTGTCGTTCTACGCGTGATTACCTCTCACTGTTGAATTCAAGACCTGAACGAGAGACTGAATGCCCCTCCCGCGAAACCGTTCGTTTCTGTCAAGTCGTGATCTGGAATGGAATGTGTGAAATTGAAGGTTTCATCGGCGACATGACAAGGATCGGTTACGCGCGCGTTTCAACGGTTGACCAGCATCTTGATTTGCAGAGAAACGCCCTTCGTCTGGCGGGGTGCGAACGTATATTCGAAGACCACGGCGTCTCAGGAAGCCTCCAGCAAAGAGGCGGCCTGACTTCGATGCTGAAGGCGCTTCGACGCGGCGATATTCTGGTCGTCTGGAGGCTTGATCGTCTCGGAAGGTCGATCACCCATCTGATTTCCATGGTCGAAACTCTGAAACGCCGTGGAGTCGGCTTCGTGTCCCTGACTGAAAGCATAGATACGTCGTCGGCGGGCGGTCAGTTGATATTCCATATCCTCGCCGCGCTTGCCGAATTCGAGAAGTCGCTGATCCGAGAGCGAACCATCGCCGGCATTGCGGCTGCGAGAGCACGAGGTAAATTGCCCGGGCGGCGTCCTGCGCTTACCGAGGGACAATGCAGGGAAATCAGTGCTGTTCTGAATGCCGGCGCATCCGTTCGGGAAGTCGCTCGAAAGTACAACGTTCATCCTCGGACGGTCGTCCGGGGGATACGCCGGTTGGCGTGAAGCTGAGATGGTCCGCCTGCCTAAATCCTCCGGGATTAAAGCACCTGTGGCAATGCGAGCGCAAGCGCAGATGATAGGACAATAAACACAGCGAGAACGATCGACTTCATCGCGCTCCTATCTCTCCTCCTTCTTACGATAGCTACGAGGAGAGCCAACAAAAAGAGAACCAGCAAGCCGTAATAAGCCGCTCGAAAAACATTGACGAATTGATCGCCGAATGAAGCGTCTTCCAATGGCTTCGGTTGGAGGTCTGCAACCCCGAGAAGAACGATGTAGTAGGCGATGAAGACCGATTGGATGACGGGGTTGCGTCCCCAAATCGCAATCACTGATATGAGGGGGCCGATACCGGCAAACGATATGATTGCATATCCGAGAACTGGGACGGCGGTTGTTTGCCAGAACGCGGCGGAATTCTCGACACTAATCGCAACCCATAAGCAGATTGCAACGGGCACTGCGCATAAGGCGAAAGCCCATTTCAATTCGTATGATGTGACAGTTCCAGGCTTCATGGGGCGACCTCGCATCTAACGTTTGACAGAGATAAAATCACCATATAGTTGTATTAGTGTTTACTTATTGATGATTGCACCACAAGGAGTGTAGAAATGCTTCCAGTGACATCAAGCGTACTCAATCTTTATCTCTTCGGCCAAACAGGCACGCCGAGCGACCTCCTCCAAAACACATGGGCCAATCGCTCCAATGAAGTGGGCGAAACTGTAGATTTGGACACTGCACAATTTATGACAACAGGTGCCGGCCGGTTTGCAACGGGAGCACAGTCGGCCCTCGTGCAAGCATTTTTCAATTCGGGCAATACTTTAGCTGAAGGTATATACAGTAAGGCGCAATTGGCCGGAATACTCGGGTTGTCCTCCTATGGGATAAATTTCCAGGCATACGAATACGCTGACGCCACAAATGATTGGGCAGAGCGTACTTTAATTTTTGGATCACAGGCCTTCAAGCTGGATGACGATGTTGTTTTCCGCGTCGCCGCTGACGGCACTCGCACCATTGAAAATTATCGAATAGTCCCGAATGAAGCTGTTCAGGAGAATTTCGATTTTGTGTCCAGCAACCCTCTCACGATATTGGGCAACATATATCTTGAATCTGTGATTGATCCCTCGACCATCGGTCGGACGGTCAACATCAATTTTACGGGACCGGGGCAGGCTGCTACGACCTACACTGAGAGCGACTATTTAGCGGATTTGGGAAATGTGGCGGCGTGGCAGGCCAACAGTCCGAGTATATTGGACCTTCCATCTGCAATGACATCATTGGCAACTGAAGCGTTCCAAGATGGGATTACCGCCTTTCTCTATAATGATAAGCCCGTAGTTTATGGCAGCGCCGAAGACGATATACTGACGGTTCCTGATAATCCATTCTGGTACAGCTATTACCAAAACGGTGTTGTGATGATTGGAGGGGACGGAGACGATGTAATTACTGGCACCTCAGCTGATGACTTGTTCATCGGAGGCGAGGGTGCTGACATTTACAATGGGGCAGGTGGTTATGATACCGTTTCTTATATCGCCTCGGCATCCGTAAACATCAACCTCGACGATATGTCACAAAATACGGGCGATGCCGAAGGTGACGTGTATAACGGCATATCGCTAATTGTTGGCAGTAAATTTGCTGACAGTTTCCGCGGCGTACAAGGTGAAGAAAATCACTTCGATGGCGAAGGTGGTGACGACACCTTCGTTTTTAATGATCGGCTGGATACGGCGACGGGTGGCGCTGGAGCGGATATTTTCAAAATTGAATCGTATCTCAATTCACCTACGATTGGCTGGTTTCCAGCCTTCTTCGTGCATATGGACGAGTACGACTTTAATGCTCCCGAATATTTTAACTACGCCGTAGTGAAGGACTTCAATCCGGGAGAAGGTGATAAGCTCGATTTCTCGCAATTTTTTGACCTCGCCGAAGCCAGATTGGATGTTCCTGACGGTTCGTATCAGGCTGTGATTGATACCCTGGTGCAATTTGAAAAATTAAGTTGGCAGCAGGGAAATAACGCCGTCGTGCGTTTTGCTCTGACAAGCTACACCGACAATCCAGAAGATGGGTACGACGTATGGTACGCGGGCGTTGTTCTTGAAAATTTTGACGCTTCGAGTTTAAACGGCGGTATGTTCCTGGTCTGATAGTCGTTTATCCATAAGCACGGATGGTCCCCTCTGGTCGTTCCCGCCGCTGACGATGTCAGTGGCGGGTCGACGGTATATGTCAGTTTGCCTTCAGCGTGGCGGTGTAGCTTGAGGGGGTGTCCGCATAGGTACGCACGCAACAGGTACGTTCCCGCATCCACTTCGTACTCAATGCTGGCTTCACGGGAGAAGGCGGTACTAATCAGAACGCCATCGCCACCTCGACTGCCAACCAGACGAAGATCGAATGTGACGTCCGGTTGGTCAACTGCGATCCTGACGCGGGTAGCGTTCGGAAGCGTGAAGGCGAACCATGCGTCCTTCATCGGCCCTTCGCCAGTTCGCCCATCGAAGGTAAGGACTCTTTCGACCTTACCCAAATCGGCAGGCTGTTCCGTTGTGCCTGCGGCGACGTAACGAGATTCTGCAAAAGCGGGCGTATCGGCCGCGCCAAGGAGCGCGATGACGACCGGCAACAGGCGCAAAACTGGTAGAAGTCTATTCTGCATCATTCCCTCTCCGGACAGCCCGCTTCCACAGAGGTGCTCCAGGAAGCCATTTGTGCGCAAACCACCCCTGATGGACATGTTTACATTAGCCTTCTAGTGTTCACTTCAGGTCAAATCCGGTGGCATGTTGCCGTTCAGGTATATTCGGCGAAAAGAGGAGAGTGAGTGCCCTTGAACAGTGTAACGTCAGCAGAGTGGCAGGAATTTGTAACCCGGAGGTCGGGAGAACTTCTAAACTCCGCCGTGGCCGAGGCCCTGTTGAGGTTTCAGCTGGTTCCCGGCGGGCCCCAAAACGAAACCGCGGACGCGTGCATTCATCGCGGCGATCTCACGATTGATGGGGATTTCGTTCCGACTTCATGGATCACTGTGATCGACGGAAACCTGCATGTCAGCGGCAAGGTCTCAACACAGATTGAGGGGGGCGATGGGCATGTTACCCTCGTTGTTTTCGGTGATCTGAACTGCGGCAGCGTCGATAATGACTGGGCCAGCATTATCTTCGTCACCGGAGATGCCGTCGTCAGGGAGTGGGTTTTCGCGTCCAGGGAAGACTCGTCGATGGTTGTCGGTGGCGATTTCAGGACGCCGATTTTTATCGGTGCCGATATCTGGGTATCTGTCGGCGGCTCGGTCGAGATGGAATACGGATACGGGTATGCAGTCGCTCTTGCATGGTTCGCTGATGCCTATGGCGCACCCCAGGTACGGCCGACATATGGTTGGCGCGAGTTGACCATGAAGCTCGGCTTGGGGCATGGTCGTATTCGCGAGGAGCAGCTTGTGGAATTGCTGGAAGAGCGTTTGCGAACGACAGGAAGCCTGTTGCGCCCGGTGTGAACGCCGGGGCATGATCCTCAACTGGCTGCATCCATCCCGCACGTTTACTTTCGGACGCGGCGGTCTGATCCCATGGACGATGACGAACCGGAGAAGAAAATGAGGAGCGCAGAGCGAGCAAGTCCGCTTCGGTATCTTGAGATATTGACCATTGGCAGCTTCTGCGCTGCATTTTTGAGTTTCGGGGTGGCCACGGCGATGCCGGCGGACATGACGGCGGAGCGTCTTCTCACTATCTGTGACGCGCCCACCGTGCGGACCGCGATGATCAAGGGTGACGAACTTGGCTGGCCGCGGCTGACCGATGCGGAAACAGAGGAATGGCGTCGTAGTTTCGTCGCCTATAATGGCGGTTCGGTGGACGTTGTGGGCTGGCGGCAAGAGAAGGCAGGCGGAGTCGAGTCATTGTCTTTTTGGCTTGCTACTGGTCCGAACGGACACAAAGCATGCGCATATTCCACGCCAAGACCTGCCGGTTTCCTTGATGCGTTATCGGAGAGGCTTGGCGCACCGGATAATCTGGACAAGAATGACGCGATCGAAAGTACGACAGCCTGGTGGAAACGAGGTGCGGTGGAGTATTCTTTTGTTCAGGTAGGTTCGTCCGCCGTCATCAATATCGGCTCAAGTCGGTGAGGTCGTAGCGTATACCTCAGGTGACGTCGGCACCAATCAGATCACGTGATCATGTCGTAGGGCTTTTATTCTTGCTATTTAACATTATGAATCATAACTAATGTATAGCGGAGGTGGGGACATTCCCCTCGGCAGTTATGATCTCAATTGACCGGTCGCCACTTTCCGCAGTTGGCCTTTGCCGCAGAGAAGTCGTCTCTCCAGAAATGAGTGGACCGACTGGAGTGGGGTCTTTGTGTCTTTTTGAGAAAAAGCGGCGCACCCAACTGGGCGGGCCGCTTTAAAGCCTTAGCTATTGTCTTCGGTAGGCGCGTCCGGACCATATTCTTGATCGAGGCGATTGCGTTCTGCGCGCTCGCTTTGGAGGAGTAGCCTTCGGTCGCAAAGATCACTTCACTGTTGTATTTGAAGCGAACGCGGAATTCGCCAGCCTTATCTTTATAAATTTCAAACTTATGCGCCATATTGCTTTCCTCCGTGTTGGTGGTGATTCGCACAATTTAAGCGTGCCATTCGTAAAACCCAGCCGCAAGTTCATTGCGCACAATCCTTTCCGGCGCAGGTTTAGGGATATCTGTTTTGGTTCGATCGTTTCAGGATCAAAAACACGATCTCTGCCCCATGCGCGGGGTGTCGAGACTTTTTTGCATTAACCAGAAGACTGACCGATAGCTGCACGACGCTGCGTTGGCCCATAACCTGACACGGAAGGCTGATCTTTCTGTAAGAGGCCTATCACAAGGAGATTGTCGATCTTGGATTCAATGAAAAATTGAGTATGGTAGCGCACCATTTTCACCTCCAGAGGATCAAATGCAGGTTTTAGTACGCGACAACAACGTCGATCAGGCGCTGCGCATTCTCAAGAAGAAGCTTCAGCGCGAAGGCATTTTCCGCGAAATGCGTCTTCGTGAAGCTTTTGAGAAACCATCGATCAAGAAAGCGCGGGAAAAGGCTGAAGCAGTCGGCCGTCAGAGAAAGCTCGCCCGTAAGCAGATGCAGCGCGACGGACTTCTTCCTTCAAAGCCGAAAAAGAGTAGGTGATCGCGGTCGTCAGTAGATAGGCTTTTCGAAAATAGACCGTTTTCTCGCCAACTCCGTGCGTTTTTAAAAGCGTCATGAGGTAAGCGTTTTCTGTCTGGTACCAGACTGAATTATCTCGACATAAAACGGTAAACTGTAAGGGTCGGAAACGCAGGGCGCATTTTGGCCTATCGAAATAAAATCCGTCGGCAGAGAATCTTTGAGACAGGGTATTTTTACCCTCTCAATTTGCCGCGGTTTTAACGCCGATGTCCGAAATCTGTCGGTGAAGCCGCATATGGCTTCGTTGCTACAGATTGCGGACATCGGATTTTGAATGAGCAATATCCTGACAAACGGTTCGGCGATGACGGCGTTGAGTACGCTTCGCGGGATCGGCGCACAGCTCTCCAGTGCATCGCAACAGATGTCATCGGGCCTCCGGGTCTCAACGGCGTCCGATAACGCCGCCTATTGGTCGATTTCGACATCGATGCGCTCTGACGTTGGTGCGATGGAGGCCGTCACCGACAGTCTTGGGCTGGCGATGGGGATCGTCGATACCGCATATGCGGCGATGGAAACCGTGCGGCAGTCCTTCGTCGAGATCAGGAACCTGGCGATCACCGCCAGCGACATGCCGCAACCCGGCATGCAGGACGCGATCAAGCCGACCTTCAGCCTCGACCCCGAATACGCCAAGTCGGACGTCTACAAGATCGACGTCAGGATACAGCAGCTACAGGACCAGGCGAAGGCGGCCATGCCGTCGGCGTCGTTCGCGGGCGTGAACATGATCTACCACGGCAAGAACGAAGACGTGAAGGCAAGCGAACAGGTGTTCTCCTTCGTCATCGGATATGCGGACGGGAAGGTGCAGACGATGGATGTCAGCGCCATGGACACCTTGCTTCTGAACGACGACTTCGGCAGCTACCCGACGACGTATCCGGGTGAGTTCAACCCGGAAAAGACATTGTTCGACGGCAGCGATATCATTGACGCGCCGGGATCGTTCACGCCCGCCGCGATCTACTGGTACAACATCCCGGTATCGAACCCCGTCACGGGCGACCCGGAGGCCTATCCGGTCAATCCCACCTATATCCTCCAGTCGATCGAAAGCCATGTCGTCCGCTTCGGGTCGGACAGGCAGGGTCTATACAGCAACCTCGTCGCCAACATCGACAGCAAAATCCAGCAGCTGACCTCCAAGATGGCCTATGTCGGGTCGGTGCAGTCGGCACTCGACCTGTATGACGAAAGCAACAGGAAGCGGATCAGCACCGCGACACGGGGCATCGGGCGGCTGGTGGACGCCGACATGGAGGTCACAGCGGTGAAGCTGAGAGCACTGGAGACGCAGCAACAACTGGCGATCAATGGGCTACATCTCGCCAATTCCCAACCATCCACGATCCTGCAGCTTTTCGGGTAAGGAAGTTGGAAGCTTTCAGCCTGATGATCATCCCGCCCGGTGTCTGCTTATCGCTCGCGTCATGGAACACGAGAACCTCGCTTTCTAGCTGGCCAGCGTTTGCGCTCCAACGCATTCGAAGCCGCGCATAATTGGTTACGCTAGTTGGACTATTTTGGTCGGCCTGATTTCGTCAGTTACGGGATGTCTGGGGCAAGTGCGGGATGGGCCTTGACATCGCTCGGCGGCGGTGCAAATTTTTAGATATGGGGTAGCGATCACCCCACGAGGCCACGGCCGAAGAATCGCGTCCTTTAAACCCGAGAACCGGAGGGACGCGTTATGCCGTCATTTCTTGAAATTACATCCGAGAAGCTAAACCGCATCATCGGCCTGCCGAACGCGCCGATGATCATCGACGTCCGCAACGACGAAGACTTCGCTACCGATCCCCGCCTCATACCGGGGTCAGTGCGCCGCGATTACCGCGTGGTCACGGAATGGGTCCACGAGCTGAATGGACCGTCCGTCGTTCTTTGCCAGAAAGGCCAGAAGCTTGGCCACGGCGTTGCCGCTCATCTCCGAGCAGCTGGCAAAGTTGCAGAGGTCCTCGAAGGGGGATTTGAGGCATGGCGTGAATCAAAGGCAGCTCTTATCCCCGTTGAAAGTCTGCCACCCCGTGACAGCCGCGGGAGGACTGTTTGGGTCACTCGCTCGCGGCCGAAGATCGACAGGATTGCCTGCCCGTGGCTGATCAGGCGTTTCGTCGACCCGTCAGCGGTATTCCTGTTTGTTCCTGCTGCAGAAGTCTCGGCAGTTGCCGACCGGTTCAATGCCACACCCTTCGACATTGAAGAAGTATTCTGGAGTCACCGCGGCGAGCTTTGTACTTTCGATGTCATGGTCGAAGAATTCGGCCTCGGGACCGAACCCATGCTCTGTCTCGCGACGATCGTTCGGGGAGCAGATACATCGAGGCCTGACCTGGCCCCCGAAGTTGCAGGCCTGCTGGCAGCATCGCTCGGCCTCTCTCGCATGTTCAACGACGACCTCGAGCAACTCGAAGCGGGCATGACACTCTATGACGCGTTCTACAGATGGTGCCGTGACGCCACCGACGAAACGCACAACTGGCCAAACCCGAGGAAGGGATGACGACCATGACCGACCTCACGAAGGCCAGCGCGCACGATGACGCAGCAGGGAACGACATCGTTCCGCTCTCCGAAGCGATAAAGGTATGGACGCGTGTGGCGGCGCTGAGCTTCGGCGGCCCCGCTGGCCAGATCGCGGTCATGCACCGTATCGTTGTCGACGAGAAACGTTGGGTGGGTGAACACCGATTCCTCCACGCGCTCAACTACTGCATGCTCCTGCCAGGGCCGGAAGCCCATCAACTCGCCATATACATCGGCTGGCTACTGAACAAGACAAAGGGCGGCATGATTGCTGGCCTTCTGTTCGTGCTGCCTGGTTTCCTCTCGATCCTGGCGCTCAGCTACATCTATGTGATCTTCGGCAACGTAACCGCAATCGAAGGCATGTTCTTCGGGCTGAAATGCGCCGTCCTTGCTGTCGTCGTACAGGCGGTAGTCCGCATCGGCAGCAGAGCGCTCAAGAACAAGGTGATGGTCGCTATAGCTGCGGCGGCCTTCGTCGCGATCTTCTTTCTCCACGTGCCGTTTCCGCTCATCATTATCGCTGCCGGCATTATCGGCTGTTTTGGAGGAAGGGCGGGCTTCGGCGCTTTCAAAGCTGGCGGGGGCCACAAGTCCGGGTCGGGCAAGATACTCGAAGATAGGGATTCTGTCCTCGGTGAGGAAATCCCGGATCACGCCAAGCCTAACCTTTTATGGTCGCTGAAGACTTCAGGTGCTCTGGCGGCGCTCTGGCTCATTCCAGTCGCGGTACTCGTCCTCGTACTCGGTTGGGACAATGTTTTTACGAAGATCGGCCTGTTCTTCAGTCAGATGGCTGTTGTGACGTTCGGCGGGGCCTATGCAGTCCTGGCCTATGTCGCGCAGGCTGCCGTGGAAAACTATGGCTGGCTTCGTCCAGGCGAAATGCTTGATGGTCTCGGCATGGCGGAGACGACTCCCGGTCCCCTCATCATGGTCACGCAGTTCGTCGGGTTTTTGGCTGGTTACCGCGATCCGGGCACGTTGACTCCGTTGACCGCAGCGACCCTCGGCGCGATATTGACGACGTGGGTAACGTTCCTGCCGAGCTTCCTTTGGATTTTCGCCGGAGCGCCGTTTATCGAGAAGATGCGCGGCAACTCGGCGCTCGGCGGCGCAATGTCAGCAATCACTGCGGCTGTGGTTGGCGTTATTCTCAACCTTGCGGTCTGGTTCGGGCTTCACGTGCTATTTTCCGACGTCAGGTCCGCTGCGTTCGGCCCACTCACACTGGACGTACCCGTGCTCGGTTCGCTCATACTGCCATCTCTGGTCCTGACGGTCTTGGCGGCCATCGCCATTTTTAGGCTCAAGCTGTCGGTCATTACGACTTTGGCCATATCGGCCTTGCTTGGGATCGGCTGGACATTGGCGGTGGCGTGAAGCGTCCGCCTTTGTGTCGTCCTTTCTCTGGGGAGACCAAGGCGTTCATTTTACTCTTCGAGGCTATATGAGTGGTGTCCGGGAGAGGCATGTTATCAATGATGGCGTTCGGCCGGAGGCGAGAGCTTCCGGCCGACGTTCGTCATCCAAACTTCACGAGGTTAAGTGCTGGGAGCGGACCGCCTGGAAACTGCACCAGTTTTCCACCGATCGAGACCGCACCGAGGTCAATCCCCGCGAAGCCCAGCTTGGCGATCAGCGCTCCCACTTCGGCCTTCGACCGCGCGTCGTCTCCCGAATAGAAGAGGACGCGGCTGCCACCTTCGGCGCGTGGATCACCAGAGAGCAGATGCGGAGGGAGATGGTTGAACGCCTTTACGACACGAGCGCCCGGCACCAGGCTTGCGAAGACTTCCGTCGACAGCCGGCCATTGAGTTCGGCCGGCTGAAAGAGCGGACGCTCGATCGGGTTGTTGGCGTCGATGACGATGCGGCCGGCCCAATCCGGAACACCCGCCAATGCCTTTGGCAACTTCGACCAAGGCACGGCGACCAGCACGAGATCGGCCTTGGCCGCTTCCTCGATGGTGCCTGCCGTGATGTGTGGCGTCAGTTCGGCTGCGAAGTCCCGAAGCGTCTCGGGACCCCGACTATTGGAGATCATTGCGGCGATACCGTTCCGGGCAAGCGCGCGGGCGAATGCGGAGCCGATCTCGCCGGCTCCGATGATACCGATAGACATGGGGAGTCTCCAGGTTGGATTTATGATCAGGCGGTGAAGCCGCCGTCGGCGACGATGTCAGCACCGGTCACGAAGGCAGCCTCCGGACTGGCGAGATAAGCCACGACGCTCGCAACCTCGTAATCCTTGCCGTAGCGGCCGATCGCCATTCCGGGGCCGACGATCTTCGAGACGGGACCTCCATCCGGATTCATGTCGGTGTCGGTCGGGCCGGGGTGCACGGTGTTCACGGTGATCCCCTTGGGGCCGAGGTCGCGAACGAGGCTGCGGTTGAAGCCGGCGACAGCTCCCTTCGTCAGCGTGTAGAGAGAGGCAGTCGGGAAGGCCGCATAGCGGACCATCGACGAGCCGATATGGATGATCCGTCCGCCCGACTTCATGCGGCGCGCAGCTTCCTGCGTGCCGACGAACACACCCGTCACGTTGACCGCGATCATGCGCTCGTAGTCTTCGAACTTGATGTCCTCGATCGGACCACCGAGTGCGATGCCGGCATTGTTGACGAGGATATCCAGGGAGCCGAAGGTTTCCTCGGTCTTGGCCACGGCGGCCCGAACCGATTCAGGATTTCCGGAGTCGGCATGGATGGCGATCGCACGTCCGCCTGCGGTTTCGATTTCCTTTACGACTGCCGCTGCCTTTTCCGGCGATGCGCTGTAGGTGATGGCTACTGCGGCTCCATCAGCAGCAAGACGCTTTGCGATGGCGGCACCGATCGAACGGGACCCGCCGGTGACGAGAGCGGTCTTGCTGGACAGTTTCAGAGAGGTGTTGGTCATTGCGATAACTCCGTTGCTTGGTTTCGATGGAGTGAATATCGCCCTCTTATTCCTCTTTTATTAGATGCAATTGGCTGTTATTGCTTTCAAGTAATCGTTGAAAGAGGCATCATGGAAACACTGGCAAATCTGGAGTCCTTCGTCCGTAGCGCCGAGTATGGCAGCTTCTCTTCAGCGGCCCGCAGGCTGGGGTTGACGCCAGCGGCCGTAAGTAGGAACGTCGCGGCTCTCGAATCCAACTTGAAGCTCCGGCTCTTTCAGCGCAGCACGCGAAGTCTGACGCTCACGGAGGCTGGCGAGCGCTTCCTTTATTCGGTCCGTGACCACTTGGAGAGCCTTCAAGGTGCGATTGCCGAGGCATCCAGTGAACAAGCGGAGCCGGGAGGCGTGCTGAGGCTCAGCATGAGCCCTACCTTCGGAGTGGAATACATCCTTCCGACCTTGCCCGAGTTCATGCACCGTTACCCGCTAATCAGGCCAGAATGGATGTTCGAGAACCGTCAGGTTGACTTGATCGCCGAGGGCTACGACGCGGCGATCGGTGGCGGATTCGAGCTGACGCCGGGCATCATCGCAAAAACCCTTGCCTCCGCCCACATCATCGCGGTTGCCTCGCCATCATACATGCAGGACCGCGTTCCGCCTCACGATCCGTCCGGGTTGATCGAGCTGGACGGGATCGTCATGCGTTCATTGCGGACAGGTCGAATTCGGCAATGGCAGATGCGCAACGTCGCGGGCGAAGAGCAGCCGGCGGGGCTGAAGGAGAAGATTGTCGTCAACGACCCGGCCGCAATGCGATCAGCCGCGGTTCTGGGGCTTGGCGTCGCCATGATCGCCAAACCCGATGTATTGCCATACCTTGAGAACGGTGAGCTTATCCGTCTTGTCCCAGCTTGGTACGCGGATGCGGGTCCGATTTCGATCTACTATGCGAACCGAACCTTGCTACCCACCAAAACCCGAGTGTTTATTGATTTCATAGGTGAAGTCTTTCAACGCGAAAGGTGGCCAGAACGGTTTGCAGGTACGTTGGGATAGTCCGCTATTGGCGCAGGTCGCGAGTTATCATCGTGAGCAGCATTCAGTCGGTATATGGGTGCCGCAACAGGCGGTGGTCCTCGCGTTGTTTTCGGCCAGCCAGCGGTCACGCGGTTTGCAACTCGCTGGTCTCGGAATCAGCGAGACATTAAGGACGCCGTCGGTGTCCACAGGTTCTTCCGCGCAAAACAGTTGCATCGGTCGAACGCCGTCGCTGACCTCGAATGTCAGCTTCGCGGAGCCGTCGAGACGGACGTGTTCGGAAACCTTGCGGACGATGGCCGAGAACTTCCCGGCTGTCATATGGGTCCGTTCGCCTTCCTCGATATCCCAAAGCTGCACGAAAATTTCCGACCAGGCTTCCGGATTTGCACCGCAGTCGAGCGCGGAGAACTGGCCAGCTTTGACCTCGGTCACGTGATAGCCAGGCTTCACGGTCTTACCATCGTACAGGAAGACCAATGGCAGGTCCGGTGTCTCTGCCGCCCTGCTTAGTAATTTCCCGAGCGAGATGTCGGTTTTGTCGAAATGGCTATTGTCGATCGTGCTCATTTGTGGATATCCTCTATTTCAACAATTCAAGGATTATTGAAATATGGATGATCGTCAAGCCCTCTCTTCGTTCGCCGCACTCGCACAGGAAACCCGTCTCTCCATCGTGAGGACCCTGGTCGTCGCCGGCCCTGAAGGTCTAGCCGCCGGCGCGATTGCCGAACGAATGGGCGTCTCGCCATCGAATGTCTCGTTCCACCTCAAAGAACTCGAGCGCTCCGGTCTCATCGTCCAGCGCCGGGAGTCGCGTTCGATCCTTTACAGCGCAAGCTACGACACACTGGCCGACCTCGTGACGTTCCTGATGGAAGACTGCTGCGCGGGACATCCCGGTATTCGTGGGTCCGTCGAGCGATCCGCCAGTTGCTGCTCAAACGAAGCATAGGCTGAAGGAATACGTCATTGCATTCGACCAAGGTTCCAGCGCGCATCGTCTCCGCTCTCGGTGTCACGCAGATCATCGGCTACGGCACTCTCTACTATTCCTTCAGCATCCTCGCCCCCGGGATGGCCAAGGATTTCGGCATCAGCGTGGAGCGGGTCTTCGCCATCTTCTCGGTCTCGCTGTTCATCGGCGGGCTGTCTGCTCCCTTCATCGGCAGGCACATGGACAGGATCGGCGCGGCGACCGTGATGACCCTGGGATCGGCATTTGCGGCGTTCACCCTGGCGCTATGCGCGTGGTCACCATCCATGGCACTCTTCGCCCTTGCGATCGTCATGCTGGAGGTGTCCTCCGGGATGGTCCAGTATCAGGCGGCCTTCGCCACACTGGTCGAAAGCGAACCTCGGACGGCCTCCCGTAGCATCACCTATCTGACACTCATCGGTGGCTTTGCCTCCACAATCTTCTGGCCGATTGCTGCCACACTGACCGGATACCTGTCTTGGCGCGAAATCTATCTTGTGTTCGCCGCGCTGAACCTGCTCGTCTGCATGCCGCTGCACTACTGGATCATGCGTGACGTGAGGAACGGCTCCAATACGGGCGAGATACGAACCCGCGAGGTGGTCGTTGGCGCTCTTGAGCCGCAGGCGCGCCGCCGTGGCATGCTGCTGGTCTCCTTCGCCTTCGCGCTGTCGGGCTTCACTCTCGCCGCGATACTTGCCCACATGGTGCCGATGCTCGGCGCGATCGGACTTGGCAGTGCGGCAGTAGTGATCGGTTCCCTGTTCGGTCCGGCACAGGTCATGAGCCGCCTGATCAACATGGTCTTCGGAAAGAGCCTGTCGCCGCCGGCGCTTGCCATTGTGTCCGCGGCGCTTATGGTTGTCGGGGCGGTGATACTCGGGGTGTCAGGTGATTGGCTGCCCGGTGCGGTGGCTTTCGCCATCTGTCTGGGCCTTGGGTCAGGGATCAACAGCATCGCTCAGGGGAGCCTCCCACTCTATCTCTTCGGGTCCGCCGGTTACGGCGCGATCACGGGCAAGATGGCTGCGGCAAGGTTGGCGACTGGCGCAGCCGCACCGTTTGCATTCGCGGCGGCAATGAACCACTTCGGGACAACCATCTCACTTTTCGTGATCGCCGCGCTGGGTACGCTTGGAATCCTCGCGTTCATCGCGGTCGCCTCATCGGTGCGTGGCGACCGCGTTGCCTCATAATGGAAGAGCGTACATAAGAGTCCGCGGATCACCGTCATGAAAGCCAAGCCCCGTGAACACTCCGATCAAATCCACGACGTCACGCAGTCATCCGGCCGCTTTCGGCGGCGGAGCCATCATCAGCGCACTCGGCGGGTTGATCGGGCTTGGAGGCGCGGAATTCCGTCTGCCGCTGCTCATCGGCGCATTCAACTTCGCGGCTCTCGAGGCGGTGATCCTGAACAAAGCAATGAGCCTTGTCGTAGTGTCTTCCGCCCTGCCGTTTCGAGCCGGCACGATCCCTTTCAGCCAGATCGCATCGAATTGGCCGATCGTGCTGAACCTTCTTGCAGGGAGCCTGATCGGTGCTTGGTTCGGCGCAGGATGGGCCACCCGATTGAAATCGGAGACCCTCTACAGGGTGATAGCCCTTCTTCTCGTCGCAATCGCCGTCGTGCTGGTGCTTGGCCACGGCACCTCGGTCGGCCAACCGCTGCTGACGGGAAGCTGGCAGATTGTCGCGGGAATATCCGTCGGCTTCGTGATAGGCATCGTTGCGTCGCTGCTGGGCGTCGCCGGGGGCGAGTTGCTCATTCCGACGTTGGTTCTGCTCTTCGGCGCGGACATCAAGCTCGCCGGGAGCCTTTCACTGGCGGTGAGTCTTCCCACAATGCTGGTGGGCTTTACCCGCTACAGCCGCGACCAGAGCTTTTCGGTTCTGGGCTGCAACAGGGTATTCGTTCTCGTAATGGCCGCGGGATCAATCGTGGGGACGTTTGTGGGCGGCCTACTCCTCGGCATCGTCCCGAATTCTGTCCTTCTTCCCGCGCTCGCCGTGATCTTGTTGCTGTCAGCCGTGAAGGTTTGGCGACACGGCTGACAGCATTCATCCCTAGATCGATTTGAGCTGGACGCGCTTTTCGAGTTCGGCCGCCTGTTCCTTCCGCTCACTGTATCGGTCTGTCAGGTGGGCCGAGGCGTCCCTTGTCAGCAGCGTAAACTTCACCAGCTCCTCGCAGACGTCCACGACGCGGTCGTAATAGGAGGAAGGCTTCATCCTGCCGTCGGCGTCGAACTCCTGGTAGGCCTTGGCGACGGACGACTGGTTCGGGATCGTGATCATCCGCATCCAGCGGCCCAGCACGCGCATCTGGTTCAGCGCGTTGAAGGACTGGCTGCCACCGGAGACTTCCATGATCGCCAGCGTCTTGCCTTGCGTCGGCCGGATCGATCCGAGCGACAAGGGAATCCAGTCGATCTGCGCCTTCATGATGCCCGTCATCGCACCGTGGCGCTCGGGGCTAACCCAAACCTGGCCTTCCGACCATTGCGACAGCTCGCGTAGCTCCTGCACTTTCGGATGGCTGACCGGAGCCTCGTCGGGAAGCGGCAGTCCCCTCGGATCAAACATCCGCACCTCGCACCCCAACCGCTCGAGCAGACGTCTGGCTTCATGCGCGAGCAGCCGGCTGTAGGACACCTCCCGGAGCGAGCCGTAGAGGATTAGCATACGCGGCTTGTGAGTCGAAAACGCTGGACGCAACGCGTCGAGGTCAGTTTGGCGAAGATGCCGCTCCTGCAAAGCGGGAAGGGTCTCAGACAATGCGCTTTCCCTCCTGGTCGAGGACCTGCTCGCCGTCTTCCTTGAAGAACGCTCCCTTGAAGCCATCCGGCAGGATGTCGAGGACGACCTCGGAGGGTCGTGCAAGTTTGGTGCCGAGCGGTGTCACGACGAACGGACGATTGATGAGGATAGGGTTCTTCAGCATGGCGTCGAGCAGCTCATTGTCCGTCAGTTCCAGATCGTCGAGACCCAATTCAGCGTAAGGCGTGCCCTTCTCGCGGATCGCCTGTCGGACTGTCAGCCCAGCATCGGAGATCATCCTTGCCAACTCGTTGCGCGACGGCGGCGTCTTGAGATACTCGATGACGGCCGGTTCGATCCCGGCTGCGCGGATCATCTCCAGCGTGTTGCGGGACGTGCCGCAGGCGGGGTTGTGATAGATGGTGGCGTCCATTGTCATGTCCTTTCAGTGATGGTGTTCCGGGAGACAGCGGGAGCTGCCTCGTACCAGCCCTTGGTGCGGTTCACGGCCCAGACGACCGTGAGCATCACGGGGACCTCGATGAGTACGCCGACGACTGTCGCCAGCGCCGCGCCGGACTGGAAGCCGAACAGGCTGATGGCAGCCGCGACCGCGAGTTCGAAGAAGTTGCTAGCCCCGATCAATGCCGAAGGCCCGGCGACGCAATGGCGCTCCCCCGACATCCGGTTCAGGAGATAGGCCAGCCCGGAGTTAAAGTAGACCTGGATCAGGATCGGGACGGCCAAGAGAGCAATAATTGTCGGCTGCGCGATGATCTGCTCACCCTGGAAGCCGAAGAGGAGAACGAGCGTAGCGAGCAGGGCGACAAGCGAAAGCGGTTGCAGCTTCGCCAGCATGGCGTCCAGCGCCTTCGTCGTGCCGTCGGTGGTCAGCCGCCCTCTCAGGACCTGGGCGATGATGACCGGGACCACGATATAGAGGACGACCGACAGAAGGAGCGTGTCCCAGGGCACGGTGATGGCCGACAGCCCGAGCAGCAGCCCGACAATCGGCGCGAAGGCGACGACCATGATCGCATCGTTGAGGGCGACCTGGGAGAGCGTGAATAGCGGTTCGCCGCGCGTCAGGTTGCTCCAGACGAACACCATCGCGGTACAGGGGGCGGCCGCGAGGATGATCAGGCCAGCGATATAGGAGTCGATCTGGTCGGCCGGCAGATAGGGACGGAAGAGCCATCCGATGAACAGCCATCCCAGCAGCGCCATGGAGAACGGTTTGATGGCCCAGTTGATGAACAGGGTTACACCGATGCCGCGCCAATACGTGCCCACCTGCACCAGCGAGCGGAAATCGATCTTGATGAGCATTGGGATGATCATCAGCCAGATCAGGACGGCGACGGGCAGGTTCACCTTCGCGACCTCAGCCGCACCAATGATCTGGAATACATCGGGCATCAGATGGCCAAGGGCGACGCCAACGACGATGCAGAGGAACACCCAGATGGTCAGATAGCGTTCGAAGGTAGACATCTCATTCGGCCTTTGCGGACTTGGCGGAAGCGCCTTCGAGCGAACCGATCCGGCGGACGTGCTGCTCGAGCGCCAGGCGATCGATGGAAGCCAGAGGCAGATTGATGAAGGCCATGATGCGGTTCTTGAGGAAGCGCGCGGCCTGTGCAAACGCCCGCTGGATTTCGACTTCGGAACCCTCGACGGCTGCGGGGTCTTCGACACCCCAATGTGCAGTCATCGGATGTCCGATCCAGACCGGGCAAGCCTCGCCGTGCGCGCTGTCACAGACGGTAAAGATGAAGTCCATTTCGGGCGCGCCCGGCTGTGCGAAAACGTCCCAGCTCTTCGACGAGAAGCCAGTCGCCGGATAGCCGAGGACGTCCAGTTCCTTCAGGGCATGTGGATTGACTTCGCCCTTAGGCTGGCTGCCCGCGGAAAACGCCTGGAAGCGCCCGCCGCCCTCTTTGTTGAGGATGGATTCGGCGAGAATAGAACGTGCGGAGTTGCCCGTGCACAAGAAGAGCACGTTGTAAGTCTTGTCAGTCATGGTCGTTTTCCGTGGTTAGGTCGGAGTTCTGTTGAATTGCATGATCGTTGCCGATGCCGGGCAGATGCCCGACAACTGACGGGTCGCGAGAACGGCGGGCGGCACATCTGCGCGCTCGACCACAGCGAAGCCAAGGCTTTCGAAGAACGGTGCGGCGGAGGTCGTCGCCAGAAAGACCGCCGAATTTACTTTGACGGCCTTCAGCGTTTCCCTGGTTAGCGATGTTCCAAACGCCTTGCCGCGACGCTCAGGCAATATGACTATCGATCTGAGAAGCACGTCGTCGCCGCACGCCTCGATGCCAGCATAACCAACCGTGCCGCCATCTGATGAAACCGCCCTGAAAAACGAGCGCCCAGTGTCTTCGAGGTCTTCGGTTGGAAGACCGGAAGCCGACAGCGCCAGTTTCAGTTCGAGATCGCTCCCCGTGACTGGCTCCAGCCTAATGTTGCTCATGACACTTGCACCCCGGGAATGCAGCAGGGCGTGAGTTCGGCGATCAGCGGTGCGCAGAGGTCGGTTGAGCCGCCGCAGCAATCTTTTAAAAGGAAGAGAGTCAGATTACGTAGCCCCTCCAGATCGGCTCGATAGATGATCGAGCGGCTTTGCCTCTCATTTGTCACGAGGCCCGCTCGCGTCAGTGTGGCGAGATGAGCGGACATGGTATTTTGCGGAATGTCGAGAAGTCGTGCGAGTTCGCCAGCCGGTACGCCATCTGGCTCATGCCTGACAAGGAGCCGGAATGTATCCATCCTGGTGGATTGTGCGAGGGCAGCAAGCGCCGTAATTGCTGAATCTTTTTCCATATATCTACAATGCTGGATATATGGATTTTTGTCAAGGCCTTTAAACTACGATCTTCTGAAGTGCTTTCGTCTTATATTTTTGCCTAAGTCATTGCTGGAAGTTGACATTATCAAATCTGTTCTCTAATTGTTCACACATGAAAAATCTTACCCGCCTCATACGAATAGGTTGATCTCCGCCCGCCGTGACATTCGCGGCGACGAGCAACTGTGTTTTGTTGAGGTTTTAGAAAATGGGTATCGCACAGCGCGCGAAGTCGCTCCGCGCAAGCCGTCATTCTGCTTCCATCCGTACGCTCTATCCAATGGCCACCGTTAAATGCGATGGCCCCCCAGTCTTCCGATCACAGGCGGCGCGTGATGCTGCCTGCCTGTTTGACGTTAACCCATCAATCACGTCATGGCACTGCATGCCACTCTCGCTCGATTACGGTGGTGGCGTCCACGTCCCTGATTTTGGTATTCTCGACGATGATGGCGGGCGCTTGTTAGTCGATGCGTCCGACAGGGTGATGCTGGTCGACGTAGGCAGGATCGAGGCCGCAGCCCAAAACCATGGCGTCAGATATCGACGTCTGGTGACCGATGAAGTCTACGATGGCCCGCGTCTTCAGAATGCCAAAGACCTGCTTCGGTATGGCGGTACGGTTCTAGCGCTCGGTGACCGTTTGCGATTACTCGCCGTCTTGGAAGAGCACGGCAATCTGACTGTCGCCGAATGCCTGACAGTTTTTACCGAAACCAAGCCAGTTGCCGGACTGGCCCAGATGATCTTGCGCGGTTTCGTCGAAGTCGATCTCGATACGGAATTACTCGGCCCCGAGACAATGGTGCGGCGGATACGGACCTGACCGCCCGTAATCGTCATCATCATTCCCCGTGTTCCGAGGCATACATGCAGTCTTATAGCGATAACCTGATCGCCAATCGCGATCCGTTCCATAGCTCGAAGTACGAGCTTACCCTGCCGACCCATCTAGCCATCATCGCAATGTCGAGATCGATCCGCCAGTTCCTGAAAAGGCGATCGTCGTTCGTCGCGGTTTTCGTCATGCCGCCGAAGGCAGACATCCATGCCTACAAGATGGCCGCGAAATGGTTGCTTGAGGGGACTGTGCCGGTTGGCGGCGAACACGGGAACAACTACGTTCTGTTCGTCGGTGAAGAAACTGAAGTTGCCGACGAGTTCGCTGGCTTCAGGAAATTGAGAGAACTCAAGCGGGCGATCATTCTTCTCCATGACGATGAGCTTCTATCGGATGAGGTCCGCATTGCGGCCGATATCGTTGTTCGTTTGCCGTTACCGGCTCCAAACGATTACCGAATTGCGGGACAGCGAATGGGTTTCGGGACTATCACGAATGCCGATGCCGATTTTTTGGCGAAGCAATCTCCCAAACGGGTCGAACTCGGTTGGCGGCGCGGACGATCCATGGCAGTCAGCATTGGGCGTCTCCGTCGGTATCCACATATCGAAAAAGGAAAGCCCTTCTCCGACCCGTCGTCGGCGGGACCGACACTGCACGACCTGTCCGGATATGGTGAGGCCAAAGCCTGGGGTCTCGAACTTGCCGAGGACATCACGGCATGGAAAGCGGGAGTTCTCACCTGGGATGATGTCGATTGCGGCGTCCTGCTTTCCGGCCCTCCGGGGTCGGGTAAGACATCTTACGCGGCTGCGTTGGCGAGGACCTGCGACGTACCGCTCGTATTGGGTTCCGCAGCCCGTTGGCAGGCAACCGGTCACCTCGGTGATATGCTCAAAGCCATGCGGAAAGCGTTCTCCGAAGCCGCAAGACAGGCACCTTCGATCCTGCTGATTGACGAGTTCGACAGTTTTACCAGCCGCGATGATCGGACCGGTAGCAACGACAACTATCATCGTCAGGTCGTCAACGCGCTCCTGGAATTGTTAGATGGCACCCAGTCGCATGAAGGCGTCATCGTCATCGGCGCAACGAACTATCCAGACATCATTGATCCGGCGCTTCTTCGAGCGGGTCGGCTTGAACGCCACTTTTCCATTTCGCTTCCGGATGAGGACGCGCGTCACGGCATCTTCCGTTTCTATCTCCGGGGAGACCTTGCCGACGAAGTGCTGGATGGTGTCGTGACGGCAAGCGACGGTTGGTCTGGTGCGGACATCGAACGGTGCGTCCGGGATGCACGACGTAACGCGCGACGGACGAAGCGACCAATTGCCCTCGTTGATCTCATCGCCGCAGTGCCGCAAGTGATGCCGGTTCCGTTGGCGGTACAGCGTTGCGTCGCCGCGCACGAGCTCGGCCATGCCATCGTCGGTGTTCTACTGGAGGCCGACGCGCTGGTGTCAGTCTCGATCCAGAGAACCATCCGGGTCGGCAGTCGATCACAATCTCTGGGGCACACGGCGTTCGAGGAGCGACTGTTCAGTCGAAGGACTTCGACGTATTTTCGAAACAAGATCGCCACGCTTCTGGGTGGTATCGCGGCCGAAGAAGTGTTGTTCGGGGAATTCGGTAGTGGTGCTGGTGGCGATCCATCGGCCGACCTCAATCGGGCAACTGATCTAGCGACGATGATGGAAACTAGGTGGGGTCTTGGGAAAACGCTGTCTGTCGAACCTGGCGACAGTCCACGTGAATTGTCTGCATTCCGTCACCGCCGCAAGGCTCTCAGCAAATCAGTCGAGGCGACATTGCAGGTGGAGTTTCGGCGGGCGAAATCCCTGCTCGAAGAACATAGGGATGCCCTTCTCGATCTTCATGTCGGTCTTCTGCGGGAGGGCAGTTTGGCCGCCGCGGTGGTCAGAGCTGCCGTAGAAAGGAGCGAGAGCTTCGGTCTATCTCATAAAGCCAAAACCGCTGGATACGAACTCGGGCAATGAACGCGGCGTCATTCCGTAATCGTCGTCGGGTATCACAGCGTGGCATGGAACGTGCCATTGAACTTCAACGGGGTGAAAAACGCCCGGCAACGGAAAGTACCTGTCTACCAGGACGAAGTCTTTCACATTAAATGTGGCTATAGGCATCTGATGGGCGATCGACAGGGCCGCGAACAGGAGATCATGCCCAATCTTATCCCTCTTCTGCTCCGGGCTAGGGACATAGAGATGGCGAAGCGGACCGACGGTCGTCATTTCGGCATAAAGGTCAGCAGCCTTGGACGTAAGTTCAGCGAACTGGAAGTCCACGGAAAGAATGTCATCGATCCAATTTTGGAGTCGCATTGCTTTTTGTGGATCGTGTTTCAAGGCCAGA
This sequence comes from Agrobacterium sp. D14, assembly GCF_001526505.1. Classification (NCBI taxonomy): domain Bacteria; kingdom Pseudomonadati; phylum Pseudomonadota; class Alphaproteobacteria; order Hyphomicrobiales; family Rhizobiaceae; genus Agrobacterium; species Agrobacterium sp. D14. The sequence goes on along the minus strand of NZ_ASXX01000010.1, from coordinate 48,489 downwards.
TGGGCACCTCGCCTCAACTCTGCTATAGCGGGAAACGAGATGGCGAGTGAATCTGCTCCCATGGCTCTCATCCAGGCACGTAACCCTGGCGGAGGTCGTTGCAAACCGGCATTGCTCAGGATGTTCGTATCCATCAGAAAAATGAGGTCTGCCATTTCGAAACCCTCGGATGCAGGTGAAAGCACCAAGGGTCGTAATCGGCATGTGCCGGTTTTTGGTAAAAATTGGGTTGAAAAATATCATAGTCGATAATTGGAGGAAGGGGACGATGTCACGAAACTGGACCATCGATGAGGCATCTGCCGACCTGTCGAGTCTACTTGAAGCGGCACGGACGTCGTCGCAATATATTGTTGCTCCCAATGGCAGGTTTGAGGTGTCGTTCAGGCAAACTGGAGGCAAATCCCTAGATAATATCCTGGATAAGGAAGGGCCGCTGAAACCGGGAGATATCGCACCTCAAGTGTAGTCTAGGCCGAAGGTGCTTGCATAGCATTTTTTCGGGCATCACGCCTTGGTGCCTTCAATATCAGATTTGCGCCGGCGGCCTCTGACATGCTGTGAAAAAGTCAGAGGAATACTGCAAGTTGTTATCGTCTTTCCGGTATTGCTACTAGACGTTCTAAATCGATTGTGCATTCTCACTGGAAGCAGGGGGCATGCCATGACAAATTTGATTTCTGACACAGACCAAAACGCTGAGAATTCGGTTTTCCAGAGCTCGCTTTCAGTTGAGGCCAAGATTGAGCGGGCACGAACTGAATTGCTTGACTTTTCGGCGCGTAATCGCCTGCTGAATGTCCCCCGGTTCTCAAAAAGCGCGAAGACCGTCGATATCGTCGACGAGCGTTCCTCTGAGGTCTTCCGTATTCTTGTGAGCGAAGGCAAGGCGATGACCTTTCTCGCAGGCGCAAAGGGCCGCGACTCCAAAAACGGGGAGGGCTCGGAAGACCTGATCGAACTCGCGCTGCCTGAGGACGATGACAGAGATGAGAACGGTCGCCTCGTAAGGCATGGTGACACCAAACTCCAGACAAGGATGACTCCGAACGCGCTTCAGAAGCGCCTCCTCGATCTATATTTCGACGCGAGGACCCTTGAGGAAGAGCAGGGGGTTAACATCCTCTATCTCGGACTCGGCACGTTAAAATGGATCGATCCAAACAACTCCGAGAACATCCGATACGCCCCTCTCATCCTTGTTCCGGTTATGCTGGAGCGCGGCAGCGCAGCCGAGCGGTTCAAACTGAAAGCGCGGCAGGAGGACTATGCTTCCAACTTGTCACTCGAAGGTTTTCTGGATCGCGTCCACAAGATCACGATGCCGGCGTTTGAAGCAACCGATCAATTTTCCTTTGACGATTACGCCGCGCAGGTAGCTGCGGCGATCTCCATTAAGCCGAATTGGTCTGTCCAACCCGACGACATCGTCCTTGGCTTCTTTTCATTCGCAAAATTTCTGATGTACCGCGACCTCGACCCAAGCCTTTGGCCGCAGAACGCCAAGTTCACCGATCGCCCACTTATCACCTCCCTGGTTTCGAACGGTTTCACCACGGGTGAGGAGTTATTGTCTGAGGACGCGAATATCGACGCGCACATATCTCCGAGTGAGATGACGCACATCGTCGACGCGGATAGTTCACAGACAGCAGCGATCCACGAAGTCCGCAGGGGACGCGACCTCGTTATTCAGGGGCCTCCGGGAACCGGCAAGTCCCAGACCATTGCAAACATTATCGCTGCTGCGGTGGCAGATGGTAAGACTGTCCTCTTCGTGGCTGAAAAGATGGCCGCTCTTGAGGTTGTCAAACGTCGCCTTGATAACGCCGGAGTGGGAGACGCCTGCCTTGAGTTGCATTCGAACAAGGCGAACAAGCGTGCTCTTCTCATGGAGCTTCAGCACACCTGGGAACTGGGTGCTCCCCGGGGCGAGTCCGCGGACGCGCTGAACAGGAGCCTGGTGGACGCGCGTGATAGCCTGAATAGTCACCCCGCGCGTCTCCACGAAAAGTACCAACCGTACGGTCTGACGCCGTTTCAGGTGATTGGGCATCTGTCGCGGTTGCGACGGATCGGAATGCCGCCATCGGACATTGAGCTTGCAGATGCAGTCAACTGGACGCCTGACTATCGCGAGCGGGTTGTCGCGCTGTTGACTGAACTTGCGCAGCGTATCGATGATATCGGGCTTCCTTCGACCCATCCCTGGCACGGCGTCGGCCTTACAGGAATTACTCCTCTCGATCTCGAACGATTAGTCGTGAGATTAAATGACGCCAAAACTTTTTCCGAGCGTGTAAGCGACGGGATGAGATCAGTCACGGATGCGCTGGAAACTGAACCTTCGAAAACCTTCACGGCATTTGCTGCAAGCGTGAAGGTTGCTGAACGCCTGGCAACGAGACCTGAAGCCGCGGACTATGAGGCGCTTGGAAATGGCGTGTGGTTAGATGCGTTACCCGGCGTAGATCGCCTGATCAAAGACGGTGCTGAATATAGCCGGCTCGCCGCGGAAGTTGATAAAACGATGGTTGCAGCCGCTTGGGATGCTGATCCGGCTTCACTAATTAGCATATTCCGGCGTCTACCTTCGGATTTCCCGCAGCCAGGGTTTGGGACCATCGCTCAATTGAACGGGCTAATCCCGCGCTTTTTAAGCGCTGCGATGTCGTTGGGAACGACGCTCGGGGTGAAGGCATCACCGACTCTCGGATCAATTTCACGATTGGTTACGATTGGCGAACGCGTTGCCGAAGCACCTGATGTCAGCCCAGACGCTTTCGTAGCCGCAATCTGGGAACGGGGGTTGGAACAGGCGGGTGATCTCGCCGAGGCGGTAGCAACCTACCGCAATATCCAGACGGAATTGGCGGGAAAAATCGCCGACCAAGCCTGGGATATGGATTTCGGGGCCATCCGCACCGCGGTAGCAATGCACGGGGACCGTCTCCTCAAATTCCTCAGCGGCGATTGGAGAAGAGCGAAGGCGCTGCTAAAAACTGTGATGCCGGAGACGCCGCCCGCAGAAACCGTCCGCATTCTCGATCTCCTTCAGAAGGGTAAAGACGCCCGCAATACGATCAGAGAGGGTGACGGTCTTGGACGCTCGGCATTTGGAGCCGACTGGCGTGGCGAGAAATCTGATCCACGTCCACTTGAGAGCCTGGTCCTTTGGATGAGAAGCCTACGAGGTGTGGGATCGGAAGCTCGGGCGATCGCGGGTAGGCTGACAGATAAATCAGCGGTGGCGTCTCGTTGTGAGCAGGTCCGGGCTTTGCTTGATGAAACCCGTCGAGTGCTTCTTTCTCTTTGGACAGATATGGGGTCGGGTAATGCCGAATTTTTCGGTGGTTCGTCGGACGTCGACGAGATATCTTTGCTCCAGGCCGCGCCTGCAATTACCGATCTGACGAATGCGGATGCGGCGTTTTCGGATTTGCTTCATCTGCCGCTTACCGATGCCGCAGCCCGGGTGAAAGCCCTTGGGACCCTCGCGACGGCGCAGCGTTGCAAGCAAACGCTGGAAACCAGCGGCGTCATTGGCGTCGCTGCGTTCGGATCACTTTGGTCAGGAGCTACGTCAAACTGGCCGAAACTCTCTCAAATCTATGCTTGGTCGACCTCAAACGCTGACATTCGCAGGTTGGCGTCTCGGGTCAATGACCCAAGTTCGATCTACGCTCATGCTAAAGAAGCCTCCGCCCTCGGAAGAGAGTTCCTCGATCGGATGACCGAACTCTTGGCGATTCTGAAATCGGATACCGAGACGCTGTTCGGCGTGGGCGTGGTAGCTGATGCTCCACTTGATGAAATGATCCGAAAGCTAGGCGATTGGATTGCCAACGAGGAGCAGCTTTCGAAGTTTGCGGCGTTTAATGGCCGAGCAAATGAGGCCGCAGAGGCCGGGGTTGCGGAGATCGTTGCTCGTCTGGAGGATGGACGTCTAACAACGGCGAACGTCATTCCGTACTTTGAAATGGCTTACTACGAGGCGTTGCTCAGGGACCAGCACGACAGGACGCCGGAACTCGCGCGTTTCGACGGAGAAGTACACAATCGCCTCGTCGCCGATTTTGCCAACCTTGATCTCGGTCGTATGAAGCACTCGAAGCTGGAGGTCGTCCGCGCCCACCACCGCAAGATTCCTTCTGTCAGCGGTATCGGGCCAGTAGGTGTCCTACGCGGTGAAATGGCCCGCCGTCGAAACCATATGCCGATCCGGCAACTGATGCAGCGGGCGTCTCCCGCAATTCAGGCGCTCAAGCCCGTCTTCATGATGAGCCCGCTTTCCATTGCGCAGTTTCTTCCCCCAGGTGTCATTGAGTTCGACCTTCTCGTGATGGACGAGGCAAGTCAGATACAGCCCGTTGATGCATTGGGTGCTGTTGCGCGTGCGAGACAGGTTGTGGTCGTCGGCGACGAGCGTCAGCTTCCGCCAACGATGTTCTTCTCGAAAATGACATCCGACGGATCGGAACAAGATGACGAAGATGACGGCGCAAAGGTGTCGGATATCGAAAGTATCCTCGGGCTGTTCTCCGCGCGAGGTCTTCCGAGCCGTATGCTGCGGTGGCACTACCGTAGCCGCCACCAATCGCTGATCGCAGTGTCGAACAGCCAGTTCTATGAGAACAAGCTTTTCATCGTACCCAGCCCTTATACGGCGGAGGCCGGTATGGGGCTACGCTTCCACCACGTCCCAGGTGGCGTGTTCGAGGACAGCGTGAACAAGGTCGAGGCGAAGGTGGTTGCCGAAGCTATCATCAGGCATGCGCTCGAGACACCACATCTCTCGTTAGGCGTAGCCGCATTTTCGATAAAGCAGCGTCGAGAAATCCAGGACCAACTGGAACTGCTTCGTCGTCTCAATCCGGAAACGGAGCCCTTTTTTCATTCACATCCGACAGAACCCTTCTTTGTCAAAAACCTCGAGAACGTGCAGGGCGACGAGCGCGACGTCATCCTAATCTCGGTGGCTTACGCGAAGAATGCCCAGGGCTACATGAGCATGCGCTTCGGTCCGCTTGGCGCAGAGGGTGGCGAACGCCGGCTCAACGTGCTCATCAGCCGTGCAAAGCAGCGCTGTGAGGTCTACGCCTCGATTGCGGACGAGGATATCGATCTCGAGCGCGGTAAGGGTAAAGGTGTGTTCGCATTCAAGCTGTTCCTTCACTATGCGCGTACGGGGCGGCTATCAATGGCTGCTCGGGCTGACCGCGGAATGGATAGTGTGTTTGAAGAGCAGGTCATGGCCGCACTTCAGGACAGGGGTTATCAGGTCCATCCGCAAGTCGGTATCGCCGGGTTCTTCATCGATCTGGCGGTTGCAGATGATCAAGTGCCGGGTCGCTATCTTGTGGGGATCGAGTGCGACGGTGCGTCGTATCACAGCGCGCGATCGGCCCGCGAGCGTGACCGCCTACGTCAGGCGGTACTTGAGGACCACGGTTGGAATATTCACCGTATCTGGAGTACCGATTGGTTCCAGCGACCTAAGGCGGAACTCGAACGGCTTATTGAAACAATAGAGCGAGCAAAAGCCGATGCGATTGCGGGAGGTAGTGGTCCGGCAGCGAGGAAGCGTGCTGTGCCTGTTGAGGTCGTTACAATTGATCGAGCGGACGTTACTGAAATAGGGCTGCAGGAGGTGGGTTCGGCTGTAGACGTCAACACTCCCTACGAAGAAGTCTCTTTGTACGTCAATACGTCTTCGGAACTGCATGAAGCCCCTCTGTCGGTGTTAGGGACGCTGGTGAAAAATACGGTAAGAACTGAGAGCCCAATCCACAGCGGTGAAGTCATCACCCGTATCCGCACCGCGTGGGGTCTGCAGCGGGCAGGTGGGCGAATTGAAGCGCATGTCAATCAAGCTATCAAGCTTTTGGTTGACCGTAGAGAAGTCGTTCGGTCCGGTGATTTTCTTCTTGAACCCGATTCCGAAATCAGACTACGTGATCGTAGCTCTGTTTCCTCTGCTAGCCTTCGTCGGCTTGAGTTGCTTCCCCCGATGGAAATCGATCACGGTCTCAAAGCGATTATTGATCAAAGTCTCGGTGGTACCGAGGAGCAGGCAATCAACGCTGTTGCTCGTGGACTCGGCTTCAAGGCGACAAGCGCGCAACTCCGGGAGATCATTCGCGGGCGCATTGAGGTCCTCGTTACACAAGGCGAGCTTGAAATGGGGGATGGAATGTTGGTGCCTGTGCAGAAGAATCTGGCTGGGTGATCGACGACGAATACACGCGTTGGCATTGTAGAAGACGCGACGCAAGTTAGCTCATCGGCGCTCAGCTCTTTGACCGGCTGTCTTGTGCGTATGGCGCATAGGACAAAAAGTGCACAAGCTTTTATTGTCTGATGAGCGACGCTTTGTCTCTTGCAAGGATTTCCGGGAACAATGTTTCCGAAAAAGTTCAAGCACGACGAGTTTAATCCATGTGTTCGGGGAAATCAGAAGAACGTGATGTTGGTCGATATTTCAAAGAGTCTGCTTGCTTGTCATGCCGCTCCCTCTTCGTCACGCCCGCACTACGATGGGTTGAACAAGGCCCCACTGGTGGCCCCGAAGCGCTCTGCTTATTGGACAGTAACGCCGCCAATCAGGGTTTTTGGTACGGCTATGTTTGTCGCCACCCCAAGCGGCTGACTTTTGTCAGTGTCATCGTCTTCACAACTGCATTCGTCGATGCTTTTGAAGATGCCATTCTGTTTGCACGGTTCGATTACTGGGTAAGAAAAAGACTGAAGTACGACCCTTGTTCCGCGGACGGATTTTCCGAAATTTACCGCGAGAACGCAGATTTTGCTGCCGCTGTATCCGCTCTTGAAGAAATGGCACTAGCTAGGCAACTAAATTCTCCACCCGGTGATCCAGATTTAAGGATAGTTGATGTTTTCGGGATGACGTCCTTCAAAGACCAGGACGGTGTTTATCCGATATGTCCATGAAATTGCTGCAACCGGGCGGCTAGCGCGTCCGCAACCCAAACTCCTCTCCCCTCTGCCTGGTGAATGAATGTCTCTTCAGTTACCATTAATCTTGGGGTTCGGGTTTCGCGCCCGCTGTCGGAGAAGTATTTTACCAGTTCGCTAGTACGTGCATGTTCCCAAATCATTTCAGCCGGTCCGCGTGGCTTGACGAAGCCGAAATGGAAGCTGAAGTTTGGGGCCTCAAATTGCGCAAGCGTCATGAGTATGAACGGAACACACCATAAAGGCAGGTCGGAGTACGCCCATATTCTGCGACGGTCTGCGCGCTCGATTATCCGACCAAAGAGTTCTACAGGCAATTGGCCCGGTCCCCCTGCTACTCTGTGCATGAATTGATAGGCTAGCCGGATGTTCGGTTCGGCGAAAAATTGGTCACGTAGTGCTTGTCCGTGGGCTTCGTCAAATCTCCTTGGCGTTACGCCAACGAAACGCCGTGCTTGTCGTCTCGCAGCAGGGCAATCGTCATAGGGGTCAGCCCCGATAGGAAAATTTGGATGATGGAAGCATGACGGGATGCCAGGATTGTGGACCCCATGTGGATCGACTGCCTCTTGACATTGTTCGCAGTACGGCAAAATTCCTTGTTCGCGAAAATTTGGTCCAGCAAGCTGGTGAAACTCATCAGCTGTTACTCGGCGATCCGTTCCGTTGTAGAGGGCGTATTCCATGCTGTCTCCTGTCGCGCTCCCTTAAATTGCAAGAAACATTAAACGCACGTTTAAGAAATTGATCTGCCTCATACTGAATGGCAAATCGCGGTTCGCCGTTGTTCAAAAAAATTACCGGAGACTTCAGGTGATCACGTTGCTATTCCCGCAGCCGTTCGGCTATCGAAACTGTGGGCACCTAAATAATAACACCGCCGGTGTTTTGTTAAGGTTTGCCGGCCATAAACACTTCTCAAGGCGAGCATGCGCTTGCGCGATGCCCGCCTTGAAGATCATCAGCCATTCCAGTGGCTGCTGATCGGATATTGATGACTAAATTGGATTGGGCGGTCTAGCGGTTTGGTTAGGCCGCCCGTCTTTCAGGCGTTTGTCGACCATCCAAAGATTGGCGCAACTGCGTCCTGACCTGTTTCCAATCGACAGCGCGGCATTCAATTGTAGCCGATCTCCAGCTCTCGTCTTTTAGGTCGAATATGCCGGGTAGGCTGAAATAGCGATCAATCTGCAGGAAGGTATCGATTCCAAAGCCTGCAAGCGGAAGCTCGTATGTAATCGCCGCCGCCGCGATTGACACATGGTATCCGAAACCAGGATGTGCTGCCCGCGGTTGAGGGAGCCAAATATTCTTCAGTTCGCGGCACTCGAGCATGGCCGCGACTAATTTTGCCTTCTCCTGCTCTCGGCCAGATACGAGGGGCCAACTGCTGCTGACTGAGGAAAGCCATTCGCGAAGCTCGGCTGCCTTCTGAGGATTCGTCCTTGACGTCCTAAGGATTCCGCGTTGAACGTCAATCAGGGTTTCGGGCGAGAACACGAATGTGTTCGTAGCAATGAATTCCAAGACGTGGGGCTTTTGGCGCGGTTTAGAAACCTCGCTTACAAGGCAGGTCGTTGCCAGATATTTCAATGGCTTGCTCCATTTTTTCGCAGTCAACGTTGACTGCGAAAGCGAAGATGCCCGAAAGAGGCCGGTTAATTATTAACAGTCCGGAATTTCTTGCCGAACTCTTGATTTTTTTGATCACGAAGTGTGGCCGTCGAAGAATGGCGTGCGGGAGGGCTCTGTTCCAGAGATTGGTAAACGAATGATGTCATCCCACACGATTTTATACCGCCTTGGTATCTTGGTCCCATCAACAGCGATTAATTCGCCAATTCATATCGGCCAACGCATCAACGCTTCGCGGCCCGCGTCGGTCAGGCCATAGATGCCTCGGTCAATCCGCTCGAACCAGCCATACACATTCGAGAGCAATATCTTGCCCGCATCGGGGGCGTTCGATCTCACGTCGCGAACGCGAAGCGGCCCTTCGGTCAAGGCTCTCGCACATCCAAGTGCCTGCTGGCGATATGCCGTCATGAGAGGCGTACGCGTGCTACCGCCGAGGACGGGATCACCCCTGCGTCTCTGGTGTTCGCGTACAAGCCGCGAGCGTCGTTTGGGATTTGTCCGCGGCATCGGGGATACCGAACTCACGATGACGTCGACATGGCCGCCTTCCGAGACGGCGAGCATTCCTATCCCCAGCCGTCGGCAAAGATCGCGATAACGCTTGTCTGTTTCCCGTCCTTTACCGCGGGTAGACATTTTCGCTGCGATCCACACCTCGTCCGATATCGATGCTCGATCAACCGCCTGGAGGATCAACTCGAGGTTAAACGCCAGCTTCAGTTCGCAAACCAGGATGACGGATGGATCGTCGTCACGTATGCCCACGAGGTCGCAACCCCCGATCTCCCCCTTCACCGTATAGCCGGCCTTTTCAAGAAAGGCTTTCACAGGTTGATAAAGGGAGGTTTCCATGGCGGCACTCAGAAAAAGAATCGTCTGCCGACAATACATGGAAGACCACTCGGGATCACCATTCACCTTGGCATCGCCGATTCTGGGCCAAATGGAACGTAGCTAGAGAGGTACTTGGCCGAATTGTGCCCTTTCTCGATTGAGGACAAACCTATCGGAGCATTTCGACCCGACCAAGAGAAATAGCGACAAACCTACGGAGCGCAATCATCATCTATCCTATTGTTTTTAAATATATTTCAGGAAAATGGCGTCCACGAGAGGATTCGAACCTCCGACCCCAGGATTCATACCGCTTCGGCTTTCGCCGCCGTCCCGCCGTTTGCCGGCAAGACGTTCGTGGTCTGGACTGTCCCTTCACCATGGGCCTTGCGGCCTTTAGGTGCTGCCCATCCAGTCTCTACACCTTCACCGGATTTCTCCGGAGCTTGGCTCGGGATTGGCATGCTGGAAGACCAGCGAAGCTTTCCCCGACTTTGAGCAGATCGATTGCGTCGTTTCCGGGCGCAACCCCCAATTTGTCTTAGGAATCCTGTGCTCTATCCTGCTGAGCTACGTGGACACTGAATTGCTCTTTAACCTGACGATGCCTGCGGATCAACCGCGTTCTTCATCGCGGTCGATCTCTTCCTCGGCTTTCTTCGCGTCAGTCGGCAATCAGTTCGGCAGGCGCTGTTCGGCCAGTTTCACCCAGTAGGAAATGCCGTAAGCGATGGCCTCGTCGTTGAAATCATAGCCCGGATTGTGAAGCCCGGCCGAATCGCCGTTGCCGATGAAGATGAAGCAGCCCGGTCTTTCCTTCAGCATGAAGGAGAAATCCTCTCCCGCCATGGAAGGATCGACATCGGGGTCGACATTCGGTTCGCCTGCCACATCGCGGGCAACACGGATGGCGTGGTCGGTCTCGGCGGCGTGGTTGAAGGTTACCGGGCAATAACGCTCATAGACGACTTCCGCTTCCGCGCCGTTGGCAAGGGCAATACCTTCCGCCATCTGCTTGATGCGATCCTGCGCCAGATCGCGCACCGTTTCATCGAGGCTGCGCACCGTGCCGGCGATCAATGCCTCGTTGGGGATGATGTTGTGGCTGGAACCGGCCTGAAAGCGGGTGACGGAGACGACCACCGAACGGATGGGGTCGGCATTGCGTGAGGCGATCATCTGCAGATTGCCGACGATCTGCGCGCCGATGGTGATGGGATCGACGGTGCGGTGCGGCTGCGCCGCATGGCCGCCACGGCCCTTGACGGTGATCGAGAATTTGTCCGGTGCCGCCATGATGCCGCCCTTGCGGATGGCGAAGGCGCCAAGCGGAATTCCCGGCATGTTGTGCATGCCATAGACCTCGTCAATGCCGAAACGCTCCATCAGGCCGTCGTCGACCATGGCAAGCGCGCCGGCACCCCCTTCTTCCGCCGGCTGGAAGATGACGGCAATGGAGCCGGCGAAGTTGCGGGTCTCGGTAAGATATTTGGCCGCGCCAAGCAGCATGGCTGTGTGGCCGTCATGGCCGCAGGCATGCATGGCGCCCGCGGTTTTGGAGGCCCAGGGCTTGCCGGTTTCCTCTAAAATTGGGAGAGCGTCCATATCCGCGCGAAAGCCGATGGTGCGATTGCCCGGAAGATTGCCCCTGATGATGCCGACCACACCCGTGCGGCCGAGACCGGTCACGATTTCGTCAACGCCGAAAGATTTCAGCTTCTCCGCAACGAAGGCCGCGGTGTTGTCGACATCATACAAAATCTCGGGATTTTCATGCAGGTGACGCCGCCATTCGCTGACTTCCTGCTGGAGTTCGGCGGCTCTGTTCAAAATCGGCATTCGTTCATTCCTGGGTTCATCGGTGCGGGGTGTCGTAAAATCCTATCCTCCGTGGTGGATAGTGCGCCGCATAATTGACGTAATCAATGTACTTTGCCATTGCTAGGACATATATGGTGAATATTGCCATTCCCCGACCGAAGACGGGAATTCGAGGACAAGCCTTGCCACAGATATTTAAATCGCCAAACGCCGCCAGACGGCTCTCCGCAGCCGTTGCCATCATGACCGCAGGCCTCGTTGCCGCAGCACCCGTGGCAAACGCCAATCCGAAAATGGTGGTCGATGTCAAAACCGGCAAGGTGATTTCCCATCAGGAAGCCTTCCGCAAGTGGTATCCCGCTTCGCTCACCAAGCTGATGACCGCCTATATCGCCTTTTCGCAGATGAAGGCCGGAAAGATCAGCCCGCAGACGGAAGTAGTGATGAGCAAGAAGGCCGCCGATCAGCCGGCCTCGAAAATGTATTTCAAGCCCGGTCAGAAGCTGACGATGGATAGCGCTTTGAAGCTGCTGCTCATCAAATCCGCCAATGACATCGCCGTGGCGATCGCCGAGACCATCGGCGGCACCAGCGACAATTTCGTGGCGCAGATGAATGCGCAGGCGCAGCGGCTGGGCATGAGTTCCACCCGTTACATCAACGCCAATGGCCTGCCCGGCAAGGGACAATATACGACCGCCCGGGATCTGGCGCTGCTGGCGCTGATCATCAAGCGCGAGTTTCCGGAATATGCCCATTATTTCTCGCTGGAAGGCGTCAGCACCGGCAAGAAGAACTACGCCAATTTCAACATGCTGGTCGGCCGTTTCGATGGCGCGGATGGCATGAAGACCGGCTTCATCTGTGCCTCCGGCTTCAACCAGGTGTCGTCGGCCGTGCGCAATGGCCGCTCGGTCATCACGGTCGTGCTGGGCGCGGACAGCCTCGCGGGGCGCACCGACCAGTCGGCCGATCTGTTGCAGATGGGGCTGACGGCGCCCTCGGGCCAAGGCGTCTCGCTCGCCGCGCTGGCGCCCTATGGCGATACCGGCGATGTCAACGATGTCAGCGCCGAAATCTGCAACCCGAAGGCCGCCAAGGTGCGCAGCGAAAGCCGCGACGAGGCTGGCCGCATGGTCATCCATTCGCCCTATGTGCAGGAAATGACCCGCCCGCCGGAATATTCCTTCGCCGGTCTCATTCCGGGCAGCGAGACGGTGGCGGTGAATGCCACCAAGGGAGCCGGCAAGGGCGAACTCGCGAACGTGCCGATCCCGATCCCGCGCCCGACATTCTGATGATCGGTGACAATCTCGAGGGAGAGCCTCGCGGTTGCAATGCGGTTTGTGTATTCGCAGGTCGATGATGTTATGATATTACAGTGTCGCTCGCGGCTTCCAGGCGCGGGCGATTTCTTTTAGCTCCATGCGGCTCCGGGTTTCGTGTCGTCCAGTGACCTGCCGGAGCGGCCATCAACACACAGGCAAGTCATGTCTCGCGATCGCATCCCGGTTTCCATCATCACCGGATTTCTCGGCGCCGGAAAATCGACGCTGCTCAACCGGCTCCTCAAGGATCCGGCGATGAGCGATGCGGCGATCATCATCAATGAATTCGGCGATGTCAGCATCGATCACATGCTCGTCGAAAGCGCGGGTGAGGGCATCATCGAGCTGGCGGAGGGCTGCCTCTGCTGCACGGTGCGCGGCGAGCTGGTGGATACGCTGGCGGAATTGATGGACGGCATCCAGACAGGCAAGCTGAAGCCGGTAAAACGGGTAGTGATCGAGACCACGGGCCTTGCTGATCCCGCCCCCGTCATGCAGTCGGTCATGGGCAACCCGGTCATCGCGCAGAATTTCGTGCTGAACGGCATGATTACGGTGGTGGATGCCGTGAACGGCCTTTCCACGCTCGACAATCATCAGGAGGCGGTGAAACAGGCCGCCGTGGCTGACCGTCTGGTGATGACCAAGCGCGCGCTTGCCGATGCCGCCACGATTTCCACGCTGACAGCCCGTCTACAAGTGCTCAATCCGCGTGCGGCCATCGAGGATGGCGACAAAACCGAGTGGAGCGCTGCGGGGCTTCTCGACAACGGCCTTTACGATGCCGGCAGCAAGAACGCCGATGTCGGCCGCTGGCTAGGCGAGGAGGCGGCACACGATCACCACGATCATGATCACGACCATGGCCATCACCACCACCATCATGGCGATCACGACGACCATCACCATCATCACGATGTGAACCGGCACGATGCGTCTATCCGGTCCTTCTCGATCATTCACGATCAGCCGGTCAGCCCGATGGCGATCGACATGTTCGTGGATCTGCTGCGCTCGGCACATGGTGAAAAGCTCCTGCGCATGAAGGCCATCGTCAAGCTGTCGGATAATCCGGCCCGCCCGCTGGTGCTGCATGGGGTGCAGAATATTTTCCACACGCCGGAGCGCCTTGCAGCCTGGCCGGACCCGGCTGATCAGCGCACGCGCATGGTGCTGATTACGAAGGATTTGCCGGAGGCTTTTGTGCAGGACCTGTTTGCGGCCTTCACAAGCGCACCGGGCATCGACCGGCCGGACAGGCAGGCGATGACGGATAATCCGCTGGCGGTTTCGGGGTTGCGGTTTTAGATCACGCGACGGCGTTGAAATCAGTGGGTGGGGTTACCCCCCTCTGCCCTGCCGGGCATCTCCCCCTCAAGGGGGGAGATCAGTTGCAGCGGCCGCTCGTTTTCTCACAAGCTCTGCACTTCGGGCTGCTGCATCGATAAGGATGTTCGGAGCAAGCCGCTTGTCGATCTCCCTCCTTGAGGGGGAGATGCCCGGCAGGGCAGAGGGGGGTAACCACGGCCGAGAACGTTGAAACGTCGTGTACTACGGCCCCTTCACAATCCGAAACCGATGCCCCTTATCCAGCGCAGTGGTTTCCACCAGCCTATGCCCATCCTCATTGCACATATGCGCAATATCGATCACCGCCAGCGGATCGGTCGTCTCGACGGTGAGAATATCGCCTGCCTTCAGGGTTGAGAGTTTCTTGCGGCTTCTCAAAACCGGAAGGGGGCATTTAAGCCCCCTCAAATCATAGACGATCTCGGCCGTGTCGCTCATTCCTTGGCCCAGAACTTCCAGAACGGCTTCTTCTCCGGCGCTTCCGGAGCAGGCGCTGCGGAATAGGCAAGCGGGTTCATGGTCGGAACCGGGATGCTCTGGGCGGCAGCTCCGGTCTGGCCGGCTACTGCGGGGGCAGCCGAGGCAACCATCGTCGGTGCTGCCGGGGCCGGGTTCGATTGCGGTGCGGTGGCGGGCTGGACAGCCGAAGGGCGCGGGCCGCGCAGGGCCGAGGCAGTTGCGGTCGTGGCCGGAGAGGACGACGTTACCTGCTGCGCCTTCTTCTCCATCAGCGCGGCATATTCCGTTTCCTTCATCAGCTTGCCGGCCTTCAGCGCGGAGCCGGTCGGGGCGTAGGCGGGCTCGCGGCCCTTGCGCTTTTCGGCGACCAGCGCCTTGCGCTCGGCTTCGCTCGGGTCGTACCAGGCCATGCCGTCATATTTCTTCATCGCCTTTTCATAGGCGAGATCGTAGGTCTTCTCATAGCTCGAAAGCGCGCTGACGAGCGCCGGTGGGGTGCTCATGGCCGGGCATTGGGCGGAGGCGTTGAAGCTGCCGCCTTCGGTCTGCTGGTTGAAGACATATTTCTTCTCGCAGACATTCACTTCCGGAGGGCGCTTGGTCACTTCGAAATTGTCGTAACCGACCTTCAGCATCTTCCAGAATTCGAGATGTTCGCTCTGGCGATGGCGGGCCATGTTTTCCGCCGTCATGCGGAACGGGAAGGCCTGCAGCTGCACGGTCTTCTGGCCGCCCTTGAAGGCGTCACGGGCAAAACCGTAGATTTCAAGAATCTGCGCATCCGTCATCGAATAACAGCCGGAGGACGAGCAGGCGCCATGGATCATCAGATTGGTGCCGTTGCGGCCATTGGCGGCATCGTAGCGGTTCGGGAAGCCGGTATTGATGGCGAGATAATATTTCGAGTTCGGATTGAGATGCGCGGGCGTCAGGTTGTAGAAACCTTCCGGCGCCTGCCGGTCGCCTTCCTTCACCTTCGGGCCGAGTTTGCCGGACCATGCGCAAATCTCGTAGCCGGCAATCTTCTCGAAACGGTTGTCGCGCCTGGCTTTCCAGATTTCCAGCGCACCTTCTTCCTTGAAGATGCGGATCATGATCGGCGAGGTGCGGTCCATGCCCCTTTTGTCGATCTCGGCCAGAATGGACGGAGACAGCGGGTAATCGACCTTGTTCTTGACGTGGGAAACGTCGCGTTCAACGGTTTCGAGCGTATCGTTACAGCCGGCAAGAACGAGCGCGGTGCAGGCAAGAAGTGCAAAATGTGTCAAACGCATGATCTGATCCGAAAGACGATGGCACGAAGCGGCGGCAGTTCTACACCGTCCGTGTGTATTTTAAATACGGTATTAACCGTTTACATCTTCTTAACTCAAATCGGATCCGCCCCGCGGCCGCCGATACATCTTTTGATGTGACCGGACTATGGCCGAGTTGGGGCGATATTCAAGGAAAATAAGGCCGGACTTAAAGGTTCCGGCCGATATCCAGGAATTTCTGGCGGCGTTCGGCGCGCAGCTGTGTGCCGGAACGCTGGGAAAGATCGGCCAGAGCCTTGGCGATGACGTCACCGGTTGCACTGATGACGGTTTCCGGGGCGCGATGCGCGCCGCCGATCGGCTCCGGAATGATTCCGTCGATGACGCCGAGCGATTTCAGATCTTCCGAGGTGATTTTCATGTTGGTTGCGGCTTCCTTGGCGCGGGTCGAATCGCGCCAGAGAATGGAGGCGGCACCTTCCGGCGAGATTACCGAATAGATCGCATGCTCGAGCATATAGACGCGGTTGCCGGTGGCGATCGCGATTGCGCCGCCCGAGCCGCCTTCGCCGATGACGACGGAGACGATCGGCACCTTCACGTTGAGGCACATTTCCGTCGAGCGGGCGATGGCTTCGGCCTGGCCGCGCTCTTCCGCGCCGACGCCGGGATAGGCGCCTGCCGTATCGATGAGGGTGATCACCGGCAGCGAGAAACGGTCGGCCAGTTCCAGCACGCGGATCGCCTTGCGATAACCTTCCGGCCGAGGGCTGCCGAAATTATGCTTCAGGCGGCTTTTGGTGTCGTTGCCCTTTTCCTGGCCGATGATGGCGACGGGCTGACCGTTGAAGCGGCCGAGGCCTGCCTGAATGGCGGCGTCTTCGGCAAATTTGCGGTCACCGGCCAGCGGTGTGAAATCGGTGAACAGCGCCTTGGCGTAATCGACGAAATGCGGACGCTGCGGATGGCGCGCGACCTGCGTTTTCTGCCAGGCGTTCAGCTTGGAATAGATGTCCTGCATCGCGTCGTTGACGCGCGATTCCAGACGGTTGATCTCCTCCGAGGTGTCTATGCTCTCGTCTTCATCGGCAAGCTTCTTCAGCTCGATGATCTTGCCCTCAAGGTCCGAGATAGGTTTTTCGAAGTCGAGATAATTGTGCATGAGATCCGTTTCCGATCGTTTTGCGCAAGGTTTGACCGGATTATCCGGCGGTTCCGGTCGCTCTAATCAAGGTTTTTGCCCTGTTTGGCAAGGGGGTGATGTGTTTGTACCAGCTCTTGCAAGCGTTCTTCCAGCACATGTGTATAGATTTGTGTCGTGGAAATGTCGGAATGGCCGAGCAGTTCCTGTACCGCGCGCAAATCCGCGCCGTTCTGCAGAAGGTGGCTGGCAAAGGCGTGGCGCAGCACATGCGGCGATATCGCAGACGGGGTCAGGCCCGCACGGATGGCGATGTCCTTGAGGTCGCGGGCAAAGACCTGGCGGGGCAGGTGGCCTTCCTTGCTGTTGGAAGGAAACAGCCACGGGCTCTCCGGCGTCTCCGGTTTTTTCTGCGAAGCGGCCGCCTTGCTTTTCTCCGACGCAAGCGCCTTTCTGACAGCCTCGTATTTTTCCATCGCCTCGATGGCGGCGCGGGAAAGAAGAACCATGCGGTCCTTGTTGCCCTTGCCGCGTATCATCAGGAAGCGGCCTTCCTGACGCAGCACCTTGAGCGGCAGCGAGACGAGTTCGCTGACACGCATGCCGGTTGCATAGAGCAGCTCGAGCAGCAGATGCATGCGGATGCGCGCCATCTGGCCGGGACCGGATGTGGCGGCTTCCTGCGCCGCGAGGCTAAGAAGCCTGTTCACATCGGCGACGCTCATCGTTTTCGGTAAGGCGAGACCTTTCCTCGGCGCATCGATGATGCCGGTCGGGTCGTCGCCGCGCAGCCCTTCCGAATAGAGAAAACGATAGAATTGCCGCATGGTGGAAAGACGTCGCGCCTGTGAGGTTGCGGCAAAACCCTGAGCGGAAAGATGGGTCAGATAGGCGGAAAGGTCAGGCGTCTGCGCCTCCGTCAGCGACTGGCCGCGCTGACCGAGAAATTCGTGCAGATCGGAAAGATCGCGCTCATAGGAAGAGAGCGTGTTGGCGGCTGCCCCGCGTTCGGCGCTCATCATTTCCAGAAAACTTTCGAGCCGCGCGCCGTCGCGTCCTGCCGTCGGCTGTCCGCTCATGGGGTGCGCCTTGCCGGTTCGGTCGACGGCGGGTTCAGCCGCTCGGAAGGAATGCGTACCGTCACTTCGCGGTCGCGCGGTTTGACGACCATGACGAGCAGCACCATGCCGCCATAGATCAGCCCCGCGATGGTCGCCAGTATCATCGTGAAGCGGAAGAGGGTGGGCATGGCGGCTCCGTGAAGGTGGCGGTCGAAACGTATATGCGGTGCGGCGAAAGCGGCGACAAGATCAAAATGCCCGCTCCGCTCCATGCCGCATGCGGCGATGATTGTGATTCACCGCAATTCAGTCAGCAATTTGGCTTGACGCTTCGTAAACATTTGCAGATATCCATGCCAAACGGGCTTTCAAATCTATGAATGAAACGAATTTATCCGTCCCGGCCACACTCGGGGAGCAAGCGCGGGCAAAGCTCGGACGGCGCAACATCGTCTTCGTCGGGCTGATGGGGGCTGGAAAGTCGGCGGTAGGCCGCATGGTCGCCCAGCAGCTCAGGGTGCCGTTCATCGATACGGATGTCGAAATCGAGCGCGTTTCGCGCATGACGATATCCGAACTTTTCGCCACCTATGGCGAGGAGGAATTCCGGGCGTTGGAAACGCGGGTCATCAAGCGGCTGCTGCGCGGCGGCCCCAAGGTCATCTCCACCGGCGGCGGCGCCTTCATCAACGACAATACCCGCCGGCACATCACGCGCGGCGGTATTTCATTGTGGCTGAAGGCCGATCTCGAGGTGTTGTGGGAAAGGGTCAACAAGCGCGACCACCGCCCGCTTCTCAAGACCGAAAACCCCAAGGCTACGCTGGCGGCCCTGATGGAGAAGCGCTATCCGATCTATGCGGAAGCGGATCTGACCATCGAATCCCGCGATGTCCGCAAGGAAATCATCGTGACAGAAGTGCTGGCCGCCATAGCCGGCATCGAACAGAAAGACTGATCCCCATGACGCCTTCCGAAATCCACGCCGATGAACGTCTCGTCCATGTGCCGCTCGGCGAGCGCGCCTATGACATTCTGATCGGGCCGGGCCTGATCGGCCGGGCGGGCGGCGAGATTTCGGCGCGGCTGAAGGGCCGGCGCGCGGCGATCATCACCGATGAACATGTCGCCCCGCTCTACCTCGAAGGCCTGATGGACGGCCTGCAGACCGATGGCATCGAGGCCGTCTCGCTGACCCTGCCGGCCGGCGAAAAGACCAAGAGCTTCGAGCATCTGGTCACCGTCTGCGATGCGGTTCTGGCAGCAAGGGTGGAGCGCAACGATGCGGTGATCGCGCTTGGCGGCGGCGTGATCGGCGATCTCGCCGGTTTCGCAGCGGGCATCGTGCGCCGTGGCGTGCGCTTCGTGCAGATACCGACCTCGCTTCTGGCGCAGGTCGATTCCTCCGTCGGCGGCAAGACCGGCATCAATAGCCGCCATGGCAAGAACCTCATCGGCGTATTCCACCAGCCCGATCTGGTGCTGGCGGATACGGCCGTGCTGGATACGCTGAGCCCGCGTGAATTCCGCGCCGGTTATGCCGAAGTGGTGAAGTACGGGCTGATCGACAAGCCGGACTTCTTCTTCTGGCTGGAAAAGAACTGGGATGAAATCCGCACCGGCGGACCCGCCCGCATTCAGGCGATTGCAACGAGCTGCCAGGCGAAAGCCGATGTGGTGGTGGCCGACGAGAAGGAAAACGGCGTGCGTGCCCTCCTTAATCTCGGCCATACATTCGGCCATGCGCTGGAGGCGGCGACCAATTACGATAGCAAGCGGCTGGTGCATGGCGAAGGTGTCGCCATCGGCATGGTGCTGGCGCACCAGTTCTCCGCCCGCCTCAACCTCGCAAGCCCGGACGATGCCGCCCGCGTCGAGGCGCATCTGAAGGCCGTCGGTCTGCCGACGACGATGAAGGATATTCCCGGCGAGTTGCCGCCGGTCGAAACGCTGATGACGGCAATTGCGCAGGACAAGAAGGTCAAGGGCGGCAAGCTCACCTTCATCCTCACCCACGGCATCGGCCAGTCCTTCGTGGCCGATGATGTTGCGGCGTCCGAGGTGCAGTCCTTCCTGTCGGAAAAGCATCCGGGGTGAGATGTTGAGCGATACGGTGAGGGCGCCCCCTCATCGCCTCGCTTCGCTCCGGCACTTCTCCCCGGCGGGGAGAAGAACAAGCCGTGATGGCAATGCCATACGAGACAGCGTTGGTTCAGCTTAGATTGAGGTCAGAGCTTTGAGCACGGGGCTGCCGTCCGGTTTCTTCTCCCCGCCGGGGAGAAGGTGGCCCGCAGGGCCGGATGAGGGGGCTTGCTCGAGGTTTAAAACCGCACCGCTTCCCCCGGCGCTGCCGCCTCTATCGCCAGCGCATGCAGGCCGGCATCGAGTTCCGGCTTCAAAAGCGTGTTGATCGCCCGGTGGCGCTCGACGCGAGACTTGCCGGAAAAGCTTTCCGACACTATCTGAACACGCATATGCGTCTCGCCCGTGCCGGTCATATCCGGCTGGTGGCCGGCATGCATCAGGCTTTCATCGACGACCCTCAGGCGCTCCGGTGAAAAGCTTTCCCGAAGCTTCGTTTCTATGCGTTCTCGCAGGGACATGCGACGGGCTCCATTCTCGTTGGCTGGTCTTGAAGGGGGCTACCTAAAAGCCAGCAACATTCCGCTTTGTCAATTCTTGTTGTGCGGCTTTTCGCACCCCATAATCAGGGCATCATGAAACTGGATTCGAAATATTTCGATCGCATCCGCACGCGCCGGAAAAGGGAGAGGGAACCTGAGGTTCAGGCCCCGACCTGCCAGTGGGACGGATGCGACAAGCCGGGTATTCACCGGGCACCCGTCGGCCGCAATGCCGAGGGGCAATTCTTCCTGTTCTGTTTTGAGCACGTGAAGGAATACAACAAGGGCTATAATTATTTTTCCGGCCTGTCCGACAGCGAGATCGCCCGTTACCAGAAGGAAGCGATCACCGGCCATCGCCCGACCTGGACGGTGGGCGTCAACAAGACGGCGCGCGACAGTCCGCTGCATTCCACGCTGCGTTCCGGCACGGCGAGCGGCAACGCCCGTATCCGCGATCCTTTCGGCTTCGCCGGCGGTTTTGCGGGCGGCGCAAGGGCAGGCGGCACCCGCATGCAGCAGGACCGAAAATTGAAGACGCTGGAGGCAAAAGCCTTCGATACGCTCGGTCTTTCTTCCACCGCAAAGCAGGAAGACATAAAAAGGCGCTACAAGGAGCTTGTCAAAAAGCACCATCCTGATGCTAATGGTGGCGATCGTGGTTCGGAAGAGCGTTTTCGGGCTGTTGTTCAAGCATATCAATTGTTAAAGCAGTCAGGTTTCTGCTAAGCCAACTTATGTGTTTACCGCCTGATTGATGATGTGGCCGGGTGGCTGCCGCCCGCCTTGGAGACGTGATGAGCAAAATCGACCTTGATATTTCCAACCTGCCCGACACGACGGTGTCCGTGCGGGAGGTTTTCGGCATTGATACGGATCTGCGGGTTCCCGCCTATTCCCAGGGCGACGCCTATGTGCCTGACCTCGATCCCGACTATCTTTTCGATCGCGACACGACGCTTGCGATCCTTGCCGGTTTTGCTCACAACCGACGTGTCATGGTCTCCGGTTTCCACGGCACGGGTAAATCCACCCATATCGAGCAGGTGGCCGCCCGCCTGAACTGGCCCTGCGTGCGCGTCAACCTCGACAGCCATGTCAGCCGTATCGACCTCGTCGGCAAGGACGCCATCGTTCTGAAAGACGGCAAACAGGTCACCGAATTCAAGGACGGCATTCTGCCCTGGGCCTACCAGCACAATGTGGCGCTCGTTTTCGACGAATATGATGCCGGCCGCCCGGACGTGATGTTCGTCATCCAGCGCGTGCTGGAATCCTCCGGCCGCCTGACCCTGCTCGACCAGAGCCGCGTCATCCGTCCTCACCCGGCTTTCCGCATTTTCGCAACCGCCAACACCATCGGCCTTGGCGATACGACCGGCCTTTACCACGGCACGCAGCAGATCAACCAGGCGCAGATGGACCGCTGGTCCATCGTCACCACGCTCAACTACCTGCCGCATGAGCAGGAAGTGAACATCATCGCCGCCAAGGTGAAGAGCTTCGACAATCCGAAGGGCCGTGAAACCGTCTCCAAGATGGTACGCGTGGCCGATCTCACCCGTTCGGCTTTCATCAATGGCGATCTTTCCACGGTCATGAGCCCGCGTACCGTCATCACCTGGGCGGAAAATGCGGAAATCTTCGGCGATCTCGCCTTTGCCTTCCGCGTAACCTTCCTCAACAAGTGTGACGAGCTGGAGCGCACGCTGGTGGCTGAGCAATATCAGCGGGCTTTCGGCGTCGAGCTGAAGGAAAGCGCTGCGAACATCGTTCTCAGCGCCTGATAGTCCCCGGCTTGTCCGGGGAAGATCACCGATGACTTGAAGACGCCGGTGGGGCGCGCGATCTTCCGATCGCGTGCCGCAGGCGCCGACAAATGACAGGAAAGACAATGGCAGCGCGCGGCGACAATTCCAGAGCAAAACCGGGTACGGCGGTTGATACGGAGCCGTTGCGTCAGGCGATTGCCGGATGTGTGCGATCCGTCGCTGGCGACGCCGAAGTCGAGGTCGTTTTCGCCAATGAACGGCCGGGTCTTGCCGGTGAGCGCATGCGCCTGCCGGAAATTTCCAAGAAGCCGACTGCGCAGGAAATTGCGATTACCCGTGGTCTCGGTGATTCCATGGCGCTGCGTCTTGCCTGCCATGATGCCGATACCCACGCTGTGATGTCGCCGCAGGGCGCCGAAGCGCGGCTGATCTTCGATGCTGTCGAACAGGCGCGCGTGGAATCCATCGGCGCGCTGCGCATGCCGGGCATGGCTTCCAACATCCATGCCATGAACACGGAAAAATACGCCAAGGCCAATTTCGCCGGCATCAACAACAAGGACGATGCGCCGCTTGCCGAAGCCGTTGCGCTTTTGGTGCGCGAGAAGCTGACGGGTGAGAAGCCGCCGGAAAGCGCCGGCAAGGTTGTCGATCTGTGGCGCGATTTCATCGAGGACAAGGCGGCCGGCGACCTCAAGGATCTCTCCAGCGTCATCACCGATCAGAAGGCGTTTTCGCGGCTGGTGCGCAAGATGCTGACCTCCATGCAGATGGCGGAAGATTTCGGCGACGAGGATAACGAGCCGGAAAGCCAGGAAGCGGAATCCAACGAGGACCAGCCGCGCACCAACGAGACCGAAGAAGAACAGGTCGAGGAAGAGGCCGGTTCGGACGCAACGCCTGCCGATGAAAACGAGGCCTCGCAGGAGGAGATGGAAGAAGGCGAGATGGACGGCGCCGAGATGTCGGACGAGGAAATGTCCGACGATCTCGACGAGGATTCCGAAACGCCCGGCGAAACCCGCCGTCCCAACAGCCCCTTCGACGATTTCAACGAGAAGGTCGATTACCGCATCTTCACCCAGGAATTCGACGAGGAAATTCACGCCGAGGAACTGTGCGACGAGGCCGAGCTTGACCGTCTGCGCGCTTTCCTCGACAAGCAGCTCGCTCACCTCCAGGGCGCCGTCGGGCGCTTAGCGAACCGGCTTCAGCGCCGTCTGATGGCGCAGCAGAACCGTTCCTGGGATTTCGATCTGGAAGAGGGCTATCTCGATCCGGCCCGGCTCGTCAGGCTCATTATCGATCCGATGCAGCCGCTTTCCTTCAAGAAGGAGCGCGACACCAAGTTCCGCGATACTGTGGTTTCCCTCGTCATCGACAATTCCGGCTCGATGCGCGGCCGTCCCATTACCGTGGCTGCCACCTGCGCCGATATTCTGGCGCGCACGCTGGAGCGCTCGGGCGTGAAGGTGGAAATTCTGGGCTTCACCACCAAAGCCTGGAAGGGCGGGCAATCGCGCGAACAGTGGCTTGCCAATGGCAAGCCGCCATCGCCGGGCCGTCTCAACGATCTGCGCCACATCATCTACAAGTCGGCGGACGCTCCGTGGCGACGCGCACGGCGCAATCTCGGCCTGATGATGCGCGAGGGCCTGCTGAAAGAAAACATCGACGGCGAAGCGCTGATGTGGGCGCATAACCGCCTGATCGGCCGCCCCGAGCAGCGCAAGATCATGATGATGATCTCGGATGGTGCGCCGGTGGACGATTCGACCCTGTCGGTCAATCCGGGCAATTATCTGGAGCGGCACCTGCGCGCCGTGATCGAGCAGATCGAAACGCGCTCGCCGGTGGAACTGCTGGCAATCGGTATCGGCCACGACGTGACGCGCTATTATCGCCGCGCCGTGACCATCGTAGATGCGGACGAGCTGGCCGGCGCGATGACCGAGCAGCTTGCGGCGCTCTTCGAGGATACGAGCGGCGCTTCCGGTTCGTCCCGCAGGGTTCGCCGTGCGGGATAAGCGGGGCCGGGCTTCTTCCGCCTGCAAAACGCTTGCGATGGCCGCCATTCTGGCGGCCGCATCGTTGTGTCCGGTTTCCATCGGCGCTTCCACCATCGATGTGCCGGTGAGCGTGCGTTTGCTCTCCTCTTTCGAAGTCGGCACCAGCGAAAAACGTTTCGGCAAGCTGGAATTTATCGGCGGCATGGTGATGAGCGCGCCGGAAAAGCTGTTCGGGGCGATATCCTCCATCCGTTTCCGCCCCAATGGGGAGGATTTCGTTGCGGTGCTGGATACCGGCCATTGGCTGACCGGCAGGGTCTTGCGTGACGCTCGCGGTGCTTTGTCCTGGCTTGCCGATGTCCGCATCACCCCCATGCTGGACATGAGCGGGCGCGAACCGCCGCGCAAGATGGAGATGGATGCGGAAGGGCTGGCGCTGCGCGACGGCAAGGTTTTCGTCAGTTACGAGCAGCGCCACAGGATCGATATCTATCCCGATCCGGGCTTCGCCACCGCAAAGCCGCTAGACCGCCTACCATATCTCATCCCCAGCAACGAGTTGCGCCATAATGGCGGCCTGGAGGCTCTCGCGGTATCGCCCGCCGATTCGCCGCTCGCCGGCGCTCTGGTCGTGGTGGCTGAAAAAAGTATCGACACGGACGGCAATCTTCTCGCCGCCATACTGGAAGGTCCGCGCAAGGGCACATTCGCCGTTACGCATCATCCGTCATTCGACGTGACGGACGGCGCATTCCTGCCCAATGGCGACCTGCTGCTTCTTGAGCGCCGCTTCAATTTCGCCGAAGGCGTGGGCATGCGCATCCGTCGCATCCGTGGGGCCGATATCCGGCCGGGTGCTGTGGTGGATGGCGAAATTCTCATGGAAGCCGGCATGGCCTACCAGATCGACAATATGGAAGGCATGGATGTGGTAAAGGGGCCGGACGGCTCGACGCGCCTCATCATCGTTTCCGATGACAATCACTCGTTCCTCCAGCGCAACCTGATGCTGGAATTCAAGCTGGTGGAATAAAATCAGGCCTGCTGCTGCTGTGCCGCCTTGTAGGCTGCCATCAGGTCCTCGACGGGAATGCCGTCGATCTTCATGCCGGTCATCCGGCATGACGTTATCTGCGCACCGGACAGGTTGGAGTTGCTGAGTTTCAGACCGGAAAAATTGACGTCATCGATCGACCAGCCGGACATGTTGTTATCCGTGAACGACGCGCCTGACAAATTGATATTGTTGAAGCTCGCCCCGGAAAGATTGACATTGTCGAAGACCGTGCCGGATAGATTGACGTCGTTGAAGGTTGAGCCTGAAAGCGTGGCGCTGGCGGCCTCCACGATGTCTATAACGTCCTTTATCTGCATGTCGACCTGCCTCCGCGCTGTGCCACGGACGACAGACTGCAATGCTGGCGGCTGGCTTGCAAGCGCGATTTGATCCGCGCTTGCCTGGCCTCAAACGCGGCCCGTTTTGACGGCGCCCGGCATCGGCTTCAGCGTGTTCATCAGAGCGCCGTAAGGCAACAACATGATGAGGCCGACGAGAACCTTCACCGAGAGATCACCCAGCGCCCAGGAAATCCAACGGGGCGCTTCCACGGCGAAGACACCGAGAATGGGAGCGTTTTCGATGGCGAAGGCATCGTTGGGGCCGACGAAGGAGAAGCTTGCGGCAAAGGCGATGGAGAAGAACAGTGCGGTATCCAGCACCGATCCCAGCATGGAGCCGGCAAGCGGCGCGTGCCACCAGCGCTGGCGGCGCAGGCGGTTGAAAACGGAAATATCCAGCAGCTGGCCGATCAGATAGGCGGTGCCGGAAGCGACCGCGATGCGCGGAATGGATGTCCAGAAGGACAGCGTGACCCCGACGACGAAGCCGGCAAGCACGACGCGGCGCGCGATGGAGGGGCCGAACTGGCGGTTGGTCAGGTCCGTGACGAGGAAGGCGATCGGATAGGTGAAGGCGCCCCAGGTCAGAAGGTCGCCGAGATTGACGCCGAACAACGAGCCGGAAAGCGGGTATTGCACCAGAATATTGGAAGCGACGACGACGAGCGTCATCAGCAGAACATAGATGAGCGTATAGCGCAGATAGGGCATTTTTTTATCCTGGGTGATGCCACCAGTTGGAGCCAAGCATCGGAGGAAAACGTCTCAAACGGTTTTCGCAAAACCCGATGCAACTAAAATCTGGAACAAACAAAAGGCTTGAGCGGCAAAGCCATTCAAGCCTTCTGAATTCAGATGATGTCGAAACCGCTATTAAGCAGCTTCGGCCGTCTTCTTGGCGATCTGGCGGCGGAGGAGACGAGCGCGCATGCTCAGTTCGTTTTCGCCGGACTTCAGAAGGAAGGCATCGAGGCCGCCACGGTGTTCAACGGAGCGCAGAGCGGCTGCGGAAACACGCAGGCGGAAACGCTGGCCGAGAGCATCGGAGATCAACGTGACCTGGCAGAGGTTCGGAAGGAACCGGCGCTTGGTCTTGTTGTTGGCGTGGCTGACGTTGTTGCCCGTCTGGACGCCCTTGCCGGTCAATTCGCATACACGGGACATGGGTACACCTATTTCGTTTCGTCTGTTTCACCACTGGCTCGCCACCGGCAAAACCGGGGTGGCAATCCAACTGGCCATGATTGGAAAGTTGCGGTTCTATAGTCAGACGAGACTTAACAGTCAAGCCGCTCGCGATCAAATGAAAGGAAATTCCGGCGTTTTCAACCGGCATCCGCTTTTTTATTGCCACAAGTCAGCGTATATGATCGCCCGATAAGGCCGCTTCCGCGCCTCTTTTAAGGTGATATCGAAATGATTGCCAGAGGAAAAAGCATTTTCGTGGCCGCGACAATAGCGTTAGCGGGCGTCTCCCCCTCGCTCGCCGCCGAAGCGCGCCACACAAGCGAATACAGCATCAATCTCGGCATTTTGCCGATTGCCAGGGCAAGTTTCTCGACTCGCATGGATGGACCGAATTATTCGATTTCCGGTTCCTTCAGCGCCGCCGGCCTTGCCAGCATCCTCAAGGATATTTCCGGCAAGACGACCGTTTCCGGCGCCAAGCGCGGCCATCGGCTGCAGGCCAACGAATATTCGCTGGTCTACAAGGACGGCAAGCGGGTGCGCACCTATGACGTTGTCTATCGCAACGGCAACGTCACATCGACGACGGTGAAGCCTGAGCCGAAAGCCCGGCCGGACAACTGGGTGGATGTGAAGGACCGCGACCTGCGCTCGGTTCTCGATCCGATTTCCGGCCTCATCATTCCCGCGGGCGGGCGCATCTGCCCCACTCGCCTGCCGATCTACGACGGCGAATCGCGGCTCGATCTGGTTTTGAGCTCCAGCGGCACCAAGCCGTTCAAGACCAACGGTTTTAATGGCGACGCCATCGTCTGCAAGGCGCGGTATGTGCCGAAGTCGGGTTACAGGCAGGGGCGCAAGGATATCGAATATCTGAAATCCATCTCCATGGAGATCTGGTTCGCCAAGTCGAACAACATGGATGTCTATGCGCCCGTCTATGCCATCATTCCGACCCGGGTGGGGCAGGTCTACATCACCGCCACGAAATACGGCGGCTGAGGCGATTACGGCGCATCACCCGGCGACCAGCCGGGTTCGGCCATAACGAAGCTCGAAAAGGCAAAGCCCGGCGAGACGGTGCAGCCGACGAGCGTGAAGTCGCCGAGGCTTTCGGCCGATTGCCAGCAATTGGCGGGAACGATGACCTGCGGGCGCTCGCCTTCAAGAATGGCGGGGCCGAGCGTGAAGGTCTGCACTTCCCGGCCGTCCTGCGAAAGATGCAATGCGATCGGTGCGCCGGCATAATAGTGCCAGACCTCCACCGCATCGGTGACCCGGTGCCAGTGCGAGCGGTCGCCCTTTTCCAGAAGATAATAGATCGCCGTCGAATGACCGCGCTCACCGCCTGCCCTGTCGCGGAACGTCTGATGGTAAAAACCGCCCTCGGGATGCGGCTCCAGCCCCAGTTCGCGAATGATCGCCTGCGTCGATATTTCCGTTCCCATCAGAAATTGTCCTTGCGTGTGCGGATTTCCGCGAAAACATCGGCATCGGTGGCGCTTTCAAGGCCAAGATATTTGCGAATACCGGCATCGGCCACCCGCATATAGGGATTGGTCTGTTTTTCGAGCCCGATGGTGGTGGGAATGGTGAATTCATTCGCCTGCCGCGCCTTCTCGATGTGGGCCGCGCGCTCGCTCAGCACAGCGTTCTCCGGGTCGACGGTGAGGGCGAAACGGGCATTCGTCAGCGTATATTCATGGCCGAAATAAACCTTGGTCTCATCCGGCAGCGCCATGAGTTTCTGGAAGGAATGCCACATATCCGCCGCCGGACGTTCGAACAGGCGGCCGCAGCCCATGGCAAACAGCGTATCGGCGGCAAACAGCAGCCCGTCATCGGGCAGATAATAACAGATATGTCCAGCCGTATGGCCGGGGGTAGCGATAACCTGTACGCGGCGGCCGGCGAATTCGAATTCGTCGCCATCTGCCTGCGAACGGTCGAGACCGGGGATCGCAACCGCTTCGTCGTAGGGGCCGTGAATTTCGCAGCGGAACTTGTCTTTCAGCGCCAGATTGGCTTCCACATGGTCCTGATGGTGGTGCGTGGTGAAGATGTGGGTGAGCTTCCAGCCGTGGCCGTCGAGCGCCTGCAGGATAGGTCCTTCTTCCGGTGCGTCTATGGTGGCTGTCGCGCCGCTTTCGGGATCGTGCAGGAGAACCCCGAAATTGTCGCTGCGGCAAAGAAAGACGTCTATTTCCAAAGGTTTCATCTTATCCTCTCCATTTGCCGGCCAAAACCGGCGCATTCGCCCGCCTGACCTTCTATGTAAGGGCAGATGCCTTGAAGTCCAACCGCCTGATGCTACATTCTCGCCCATGAATACCGATATCGTCGATCTGCGCGAATTCTATCATTCTCCGCTTGGCCGCTCGGCCGAGCAGGCGATCACCATGGCGCTTTCGACGCTGTGGCCGCCTTTGCCGGAAGAGCGGCTGGTCGGCCTCGGTTACGCTGTGCCGTTTCTGGAGCGGTTCCGCCGCGATACGGAGCGCACCTTCGCCTTCATGCCGGCGGGGCAGGGGGCGGTGAACTGGCCGGCGGGCGAGCTTTCCTCAACGGCGCTGGTCTTCGATGAAGAACTGCCGCTACCCGATGCGTCGATAGACCGGGTCTTGATGGTGCACGCGCTGGAATTTGCCGAAAATCCGCGTGAAAGCCTGAAGGAACTGTGGCGGGTGCTGGCGCCCGGCGGTCGTCTGGTGATCGTGGTGCCGAACCGGCGCGGCGTCTGGGCGCGCATGGAACATACGCCCTTCGGTTCCGGAAGGCCCTATTCACGCGGACAGCTGACGGCGCTTTTGCGCGAAACCAATTTTACGCCGGGCGCTACCGCCGAGGCGCTGTTCTTCCCGCCCACCACCAGCCGGCCGATACTGAAATTCCGCCGCTATCTCGAACATACCGGCCGCCGGCTGTGGCCGCTTTTTTCCGGCGTCATCGTGGTGGAAGCCCAGAAGCGTCTCTATCAGGGATTGCCCGTCACCCAGCGCGCCTCGCGCCGCGTTTTTGTGCCCGTGCTGGCCCCGCAGGGGGTGCCCACCACCCGCACTGCCGCAAGCCAAGGAAAGCCGCGCTGACCCTCGACAAAGCGACCATTCCGGTCTAATGCCTCCGGCATTGCTTTTGCCGGGTTCTCCGGCGCTTTTCCAAAGGTCGATCAAATGAGTGCAGAGCTTAGCCAACCTGTTCCGCGTCCGGGTATTCTGGATATCGCCGCTTATGTTCCGGGCAAGGAACATGTGGACGGCGTCGCGAAGGTTTATAAGCTCTCCTCCAACGAAACGCCGCTTGGGCCGAGCCCGAAGGCGATAGAGGCTTTCGGCACGGCTGCCAGCCATCTGGAAATCTATCCGGACGGTCAGGCGATCGCGCTGCGTCAGGCGATTGCCGACGTGCACGGTCTCAACATCGCGAACATCATGTGCGGCAACGGTTCGGACGAGCTTCTCGGCCTGCTTTGCCACGTCTATCTCGGCGCGGGCGATGAGGCGATCATTACCGAACACGGTTTCCTCGTTTACAAGATCCAGATCATGGGTGCGGGCGCGACCCCGGTGACGGTGAAGGAAAAGGATTGTGCGGTGGATGTGGATGCGATCCTCGCCGCCGTGACGCCGAAGACCAAGATGGTTTTTGTCGCCAATCCGGGCAATCCCACCGGCACCTATGTTCCCGTGGCGGAAATCCGCCGCCTGCAGGCCGGCCTGCCGAAACATGTCGTGCTGGTGCTGGATGCGGCTTACGCAGAATATGTTCGCAAGAATGATTACGAGGCCGGTCTCGAGCTGGTCTCCGGCAACCGCAACGTGGTGATGACCCGCACCTTCTCCAAGGTATACGGCTTGGCCGCCCTGCGCGTCGGCTGGATGTATGGCCCTGCCGCTGTCATCGATGCGCTGAACCGTGTGCGCGGCCCGTTCAACATGAGCGCGCCGGCTATCGCGGCGGGTGCTGCGGCAATCCGCGATCAGGCCTTCGTAGAGAAGGCCGTGGCGCATAACGCGCTGTGGATGGAAAAGCTGGTCACGACCTTTACCGGCCTTGGCCTCACCGTCACGCCTTCGGTCACCAACTTCATCCTCATCCATTTCCCGGATCAGGACGGCAAGCGTGCGACGGATGCGGACGAGTTCCTGAGTCGCCGCGGTTACATTCTGCGTGCGGTACGTGGTTACGGTTTCCCGAATGCGCTGAGAATGACGGTCGGTTCGGAAGAGGCCAATCTCGGCGTCATCGCGGCCCTCACCGAGTTCATGGGGCAGGCGTGATGGCTGAGATCATGTTTGAACGCATCGCGCTGATCGGCATCGGCCTGATCGGCTCGTCGATTGCCCGCGATGTCAGGGAACTGGGGCTTGCCCGCCATGTGACCATTTCCACCCGCAGCGAAGACACGCTGAAACGGGCGGAAGAACTGGCGCTTGGCACGGATTACACCGTTTCGGCGGCGGAGGCGGTAAGGGATGCCGATCTCGTCATCGTCTCGGTGCCGGTCGGAGCGTCAGAAAGTGTGGCGCAGCAGATCGCCCCGCATCTGAAGCCGGGCGCCATCGTTACCGATGTCGGCTCCACCAAGGCTTCCGTCATCGCGCAGATGGCGCCGCATATGCCTGACAATGTGCATTTCATTCCCGGCCATCCGCTGGCGGGTACTGAAAAATCCGGCCCGGATGCCGGTTTTGCCGGTCTCTTCCGCGACCGCTGGTGCATCTTCACGCCGCTGCCGGGCACGGATGCCGAGGCTCTGGAAAGGCTGAAGGATTTCTGGCGGGCGCTCGGCTCCCGCGTCGATGAGATGGATGCCGAACACCACGACAAGGTCTTGGCGATCGTGTCGCATCTGCCGCACATCATCGCTTACAATATCGTCGGCACGGCGGACGATCTGGAGACGGTGACCGAATCGGAAGTCATCAAATATTCCGCCTCCGGTTTCCGCGATTTCACCCGTCTCGCCGCCTCCGACCCCACCATGTGGCGCGATGTCTGCCTGCATAACAAGGATGCGATTCTTGAGATGCTGGCGCGGTTTTCCGAAGATTTGGCGTCCCTGCAAAGGGCGATCCGCTGGGGAGAGGGCGACAAGCTGTTCGAACTGTTTTCCCGCACCCGCGCCATTCGCCGCTCTATCGTGCAGGCGGGCCAGGATGTCGACGCACCGGACTTCGGCCGTCACGCGCTGGACCAGAAGAAGTAAATCGCATTTAGCTTAGGTCGTGATGGGATTTGATCCTGCCCATCGCGCCCGCCGGCAAAGTGCCAAAGCCTCCCCGGCGTCATCCTCGGGCTTGACCCGAGGATCCACGATCCGACGCCCCATGGATCCTCGGGTCAAGCCTGAGGATGACGCTGAGTATAAATCAATCCTTCAGATCGGCGGGATTTTCCCAAGCGGAATAAAGCCGCTGACCGTGGCGCGGCCACGATCTACCACGAGATCGACGGATGCCCGGTCACCGCCGCCGGCCAGCGCGCCGAGCAGTTTGCGGGCCGTATCGATGGTGGACTGCAACTGCGGGAAGACCTGCTTGGCATTGTCCGACCATGCGCCGAGCTTTTCTATTTCCAGCTTGAACTGGCCGGAGAGATAGCCCTCATTGTCGAAGGAGAAGGGGCCGCTGATGCGCATGGTTCTGCCTTCGCCAATATCTGCCACCAGCCGGCGAAGCTCGCCGCTCGCGCCATAAAGGCCCGATCTGTCGCTGCCATCCACCATGCCCGCCTTGCCGGCAAGCGTGACATCGGCAATGGCGTTGAGGCGCGGCAGAAGCTGCGGCCAGTCCTTGATGACGGTTGCGGAGTCGGTGAGCGTGATGGCCCCGTCGAGATCGGCGCCGTTCTGGCGCAGATGCATTTCCGTTTTTACCGCGTCGAAATCGATGGTCTGGCCGGTGACGGAAGAAACCGCCTGCGCCTTCAGCCCGTCGATGACGAGCGAGCTGCGGTCGATGCCCTTCAGCTTGGTGACGATGCTGGACTGCATATTCTGCCAGGCGGCCGAAATCGTCAGGCCGTGGGCGGAACGAATTTCCGCCGGCGAATCGAGTTCCCAGACGATGTGGCCGGGATTATAAACCTGCGCCGCCGAGCGAAGTTCGCCGAAGGAAGCGGAAACGCCGTTCTCTTTGTCATCCACCGTCACTTTGGAGCAGAAGAGGCCGATGCGGAAGGGATAACCCTTGAAGGCGATATCGCCGCATTCGCCGCTGACGCTGCGGGCCTGCGAGGGGGCAATGACGTTCAGAACCGTCTGCTTCAGCCTGTCGGCGGCATAAAACCACCCGGCGGTATAAAGTCCGATGACCACGAGGATGGCGATGGCGAGCCAGAGGAATTTTTTGGCGGTGCCGGATTGGCTTGACGCTGCCATATTGATCTCCGATGAACAGACTTCAGACAATTTCGATTTGGCTTGGGATATGGACGATTTTTGGGTCTTTGGCTACGGTTCGTTGATGTGGAACCCCGGCTTCGCCTTTGAAGAGCGGCAGCAGGCGCGGCTGCACGGGTATCGGCGCTCGCTTTGTATCAGTTCCAACTTTTATAGAGGCACCGAAGAAAAGCCCGGTCTCGTTCTCGGCCTGGAGCGCGGCGGCTCCTGCCTTGGCGTCGCTTTCCGCGTGCGCGGACAGGACCGCGAGCCGGTCATGATCTATCTGCGCGAGCGCGAACTGGTGACGAATGTCTATAAGGAGCGGCTGGTTTCCATCGCGCTTTCCGATGGCAGACGCAGCAGCGCGGTGACCTATGTGGCCGATCCCGCGCATGAGCAATATATCGGCGGTCTCGGCGTTGCCGAATCGGCGACCATCGTCGCAGCCGCATCGGGCCGATCCGGGCCGAATACGGATTATGTCTTCAACACCGTGCAGCATCTGCAGGAGATGGGCATTCGCGATTCCCTGCTGGAGAGCATCGCCAAAAATGTCGGCACGCTCGCCGCTCAGCCGGCGACGGTTTCCTTGCCCTGAAGTTCGGCGATCCGCTTCACGGCGGTCGGCGGCAGCGGCAAATGCGGGTTGTTGCGCACGGTTTCCAGCAGCAACTCGTCGCTCGCCTTTTCCGTTACATCGATCAGGCGCTTGAAAAACAAGTCGGGGTCCAGCCCCGGCTCGATGGCCGGCAGGATACGCACCTTGAAATGGCCGGGATAGCGCATGGTGGAAC
Source organism: Agrobacterium sp. D14 (assembly GCF_001526505.1). Taxonomy (NCBI): domain Bacteria; kingdom Pseudomonadati; phylum Pseudomonadota; class Alphaproteobacteria; order Hyphomicrobiales; family Rhizobiaceae; genus Agrobacterium; species Agrobacterium sp. D14. Next base: position 14,459 of record NZ_ASXX01000010.1, on the reverse strand, counting down.
GGCGCGGCCAGAAGAGGCCGGGATGCATGGCGACGGGAATGACCGGAACCTGCAGATCGCGGTAGAGCCTTGCGATGCCGTAACGATATTCGGGCTCGGCCCCCGGTGGGCGGCGCGTGCCTTCGGGATAGATGATGAGCTCGCGGCCGGCGGCCATTTCCTCTTTCGCCCGCTCCATAACTTTCAGCATCACCTTGCCGCGTGCGGCGCGGTTGACCGGGATCATGCGCTGTTTCATGGCGTACCAGCCAAACAGCGGAATCCATAAAAGCTCGCGCTTCAGAATATAGACCGGATCGGGAAGATTGGGCAGCAGCGCATAGGTATCCCAGAAGGACTGGTGCTTGGGTGCGAAGATGCAGCCGGTTTCGGGAATGTTTTCCAGCCCTTCCACCTCGAAGGTGGTACCGACGATGGTTTTCATCAGCCAATGGTTGGATCGCGCCCAGTTCTTGGGAATTTCATAGGCGATCTTGCGCGGCAGAATGAAATAGATCGGCGTCAGCACGATCATGCGGACAATCAGGTTGAGATAAAACAGCGTATTGAAAAGAAAAGAGCGCAGCTTGAGCATCAACAGCCTTCCCGGAGCGCAGCCGTTCCGAAGCCTTGGACAGGCTTCGATGCCGGATGCCGATGCCAGACGCCTACACGAAAACAAGGGGCCGCAGCAAGCGCGTTCTCGCCGGTCAGGACGAAGCGGTTGTCGTCTTTATCCGGGAATGATCGGCGGCGGCCTTGCGCAGACCGTCGCCCTTGCCGAAGCCGGTGAGGTCGCGCCCCGCCGCCGCCACGAACTTCAGATATTCGTAAAGCATGGTTCTCACCACATCCGGCTCCACGAACCAGTTGGTGCGGGCGAGATCGGCGCTGATGACGGGATAGGCGATGAATTGCGTCTGCGGGCTGGCGCTGCGCAATTCATGCAGGCTGCGATGCATATGATAATTATTGGTGACGACGACGATGGATGAATAATTGTGATCGCGTATCCAGCTTGCCGCCTCATTGGCGTTGCCGATCGTGTCTATCGCCTTGTAGCCCATATCCACGCAGCAGGAAAACATGTCGGATGACCCTTGCGTCATCTTGCGGATCTGCGAGCGGGTGGTGGCCGGGTTGACGCCGGAAATCAGAAGCCGCTTGCCCACGCCGTCTCTCAGCAGGCCGACCGCCTGTTCGATGCGCTGATAACCGCCGGTAAGCACGATGATGGCATCGCCTCTTGCCCCCTCCGGCGGACGCATGGAGGCGACGGAATCGGCAAACCACAGGAAACCGCCGGAAAATGCGCCGAGCACAATGACGCAAAGCAGGATGAGGCCGCGAATAAAACGGCGCAGAGGACCGCGCCGCGACAACAGGCCCTTTCTGGCCGGTCGCGCTGTCGTCTGATCCTGGTCCATCCGACTCACAAACATTCCTCCTGAATACTCGCCGATTAAGGCAAGGAACAGGCATTTTTGTCCACCGTCTGCAGGTTACATCCGGCTTATGACGGTTTCAGTTTTACCGCAGGATTCCGGGGGTGTTCTCACGATGCAAGACCGTCGCTTTTCGATGGATCGGAGCGGACGCGGTCGATATCGTCGATGGTGCGGATGACGGTCATGCGCGCCGTGATGGTGGTCAAAAGCGCGATGATAATCATCGTCATGGCAATGCCGAAATAGCCGCCGAGACCGACCGAAAACGAACCGAAAAGCGCGCTCGCCTGATCGCTCTGCGGCGTGGCGACCGTGCTCGATTGCCAGAAACCGGCGACAAGGAAAACCGCCGCGGCCAGTGCACTGCCCGCCGCCGCCCCCTTGAGGCTGATCTTCAGGAAGTGTTTCTGGAATTCGCGCGCCACAAAACTGCTTTCCGCGCCGACGAAATGCAGAACCTCGACGATATGCCGGTTGCCGGAAAGCGCGCCGCGCGTCGCGAACACCACCGTCAGCACCATGGCGGTGAAAACGAGGATAAGAACGCCGACGCCGATCATGACAGTGGTTCTCGCCATGGAGACCAGCCTGTCGACCCAGGTGCGGTGGTCGTCCAGAAATGCCTGCGGAATCTCGGCCTTCAGCATATCCCGCATCGCCTGGAAATCGGGCGGATTGTTTTCGTCGATGGTGATGACGACGAGACGCGGCACCGGCAATTCGGAAAGATCGAGACCGCTGCCGAGCCAAGGCTCCAGCAGGCGCGATGTCGCCGCATCGTCGAGGATGGTGCCATCCCGCGTGCCGACGAAGGTGAGCGCCAGATTGCGCGCCTTGTTGAGCGCCGCATCCATGTCCAGCCCGTCCTCGGGCTTGATCTGGATGGTGATCTCACGGGAAATCTGGCTCTGCCAGGTGGCGGCGGTGGCGCGCACCATGGAGACGGCGCCCAGCGTCAGGCAGGCGAGAAAGGCCATGATGGCGATGACCACCATCAGCGCATTGCCCTGAATATTGGAGGGCGGCAGAATCGGCGCCATCGGGCGGATGCGCATGGGCGGGCGCTTCGGCTGCGCCGCTTCCGGCTTCAATTGTTTGCGGTGGATCTCATTCATAGATGTCGAGCCGCCCTTCGGTCAGGATCATCCGGCGCGCATCGATCTGGTCCATCAGGCCGAAATCATGGGTGGCGATGACGACGGCCGTGCCCAGCCGGTTGAGTTCCAGGAAAAGGTTGAGAAGGCGCTTGGCCATCGGCGGATCGACGTTGCCGGTCGGCTCGTCGGCCAGCAGGATTTCGGGCTGGTCCATCAAGGCGCGGGCAATGGCGGCGCGCTGCTTTTCCCCGCCGGAAAGAATGGCCGGCAGCACATTGATGCGCTCGCCGAGCCCCACCCACTTCAGAAGCTCGATCACATCGTTGCGATAGGCGCTCTCTTCCTTGCCGCGTACGCGCAGCGGCAGGGCGACATTCTCATAGGTCGTCAGGTGATCGAGCAGCCGGAAATCCTGAAACACGATGCCGACGCGGCGGCGCAGCATCGGCAACTCGCTGCGCGGAATGCGCGATACATCGCGGTTGAACATGCGGATATTGCCGCGCGTCGGCTGCAGCGACATCAAAAGCAGGCGGAGCAGCGTCGTCTTGCCGGCGCCCGACGGGCCGGTCAGAAACTGGAACGAACCCTTGGGGATATCGAAGGTCATGTCCCTCAGGATCTCGGGTCCCATGCCGTAACGCAACCCGACATTTTCGAAATGGATCAACGGACTTCCAGTCTCTTCGTTTCGTGGTGGTTCGCAAGCCGCTGGCGCATGGGGTTCGGATGTCGGGGTTTAACCCGGATCCGGCAGCCTGTGCGAGCCGTTTTTGCGAAGCATTAACCAATTAAATTTAAAACTTGGCAGGATTCGTTGCAATGCCCAGTTTTGCGGGCCGGAAAACCTCACCCAAGGAATTCTATGGCTATATTCCGTTCATCTCGCCGGCAAGCGGCATTCGATTTCGACCTCCTGATGCCGGAAACGCCGGTGCGCCGAACGGCGCGGGCGGCAAATCCCGACCGCGATGTGGTAGACGCGGAATTTGTCACCATCAAGGAAAACCGTTCGCGGCAACCCGGAAACGACAATCGCGGTGCAGCGCGTCGGCAGGCGGCAAAACCACCCGTCACCATCGGTGTGCTCGGCCTCGCCTTCGTCGGCTGGCTGGACCGCAGATTGTCCCGTCTTTCGGCTGATGCCTATTCGGCGCTGGTGGCGGGGCTCGCGATTTTCGTCTTCGTCTGCTCGGGCGGTCTCTCGGTGGTCGTGCCGGAAAAGCCGGCTGTTGCCGCTTCGGTGAACCCGCTCGCCATTTCCCATGTCACCGTGACCCCGATGGAGGCGGACGGCATGGATACTTTGCTCATCAATGGCATCGTCGAAAATAATGGCGGCAATCTCGAAGAGGTGCCGGCTCTCCGCGCCGATCTCTTCGCCGCCAAGGGGCAACTGGTGGCCAGCATGGTCATCGAACCGCCGGTGAACGAGATGCAGCCCGGTTTCAGCCACGGTTTTTCGGCAAAGTTGCGCCATCCCGGTGGAAAAACGCCCGAGATCAAGCTTTCCTTCGTCGAGGCGGGTGCGTCCGAACGCTGACTGTGCTAACGCGTGGTCTTCGTATTTTTACTGAAAGGTAAAATCGGCAAGGCGCAGCACAGGAGTAAGAATGCCCGTCGTCCGTGGAAAAAACATCGAGCCGCTTTATACCGCCGAGCAGATCGCCGAGCGCAATCGCGACATGGCCAAACACATCGCCAGCGGCCCGACCAAGGATCTACTGGTCATTGCCGTGCTCAAGGGATCGTTCATTTTCGCGGCCGATCTTATCCGCGCGCTGCATGACAGCGGCCTTGCCCCTGAAGTCGAGTTCATCACGCTGTCGAGCTATGGCGCCGGCACGGTTTCGCAAGGCGTCAGGATCGTCAAGGATATCGACAGCGACGTGAAGGACCGCGATGTCCTCTTGATCGACGATATTCTCGAATCCGGCCGCACGCTGCGTTTCGCCAAGGAACTGCTCTACGAGCGTGGCGCCCGCAACGTCACCATCGCCGTTCTGCTCGACAAGAAGGTGAAGCGCAAGGAAGATCTGGAGGCCGATTATGTCGGTTTCGAATGTCCGGATTATTTCGTTGTGGGTTACGGCATGGATGTCGCTTATGCCTTCCGCGAACTGCCCTTTGTCGGCGTTGTGACCGGCGACGCCTGAGCGATTTTTCCGTGCCGGAACGGCACAGCGCGGAGACGCCTCATTAACCATTCACCCAGCCAAAGCCTGGGTGTTTACCTCTTGAAAAGAGGAGCCTGCGATGTTGCTCACGGCTGGAAATGATGCCCAGGAGCAATGAGTAATGGCGAAGATTCTGATTACCGAAGACGAGGATGCATTGCGGGCTTTCGTCGCTCGCGCGCTGCGTCTCGACGGTCACGAGACCCATGAGGCGGCGGATGGCGAGCAGGGGCTGGAAAAGCTTCAGGAAACCAGTTTCGATCTTCTTCTCTCGGATATCCGCATGCCGGTCATGGATGGCATTGAGCTGGCGCACCGCGCCGCCGAACGCTTCCCGGCCATGCGCATCCTGCTGATGACGGGTTATGCCGAGCAGCGCGAACGGGCTGACGATCTGGCGGAGAAGATCGTGGACGTCGTCTCGAAGCCCTTTGCGCTTCCGGATATCCGCAAGGCTGTGGCGCGGGCGCTTGCAGCCTGAGTGGCGAAATTACAGAAATTGAAAGGGCGGCCGTTGGGCCGCCTTTTTTGTTGGCCAGACATCACCGCGGTCGTTGTTGCGCTATTCCCACCTTCCGTCATTCCGGCCTTGAGCCGGAATCCAGCCAGCCCAAGTCCTTGGGCTGAAAGAACTCTTTCCGCCGCGCAGACGCGCGTCAGCTGGATGCCGGATCAAGTCCGGCATGACGGAAAAGTTTAGGCGCTGAGGATGTAACGAGGCGCGCCATTACCTGTGCGAACCCTCACTGTATATCCAGCAACCGCTCCAGATACCGCCGCTCGATTTCACCGGGCGGATTGTTGCCGAGCTTTTCGCGGATCGCCTCGAGGATTTCGCGGGCGCGCTGTACGTCGATTTCATCGGGCACCTTCACCTGATCGCCGAAATCCGGGCCGGTGGTGCTGCGCGGACGGCCGAGCGGGTCGCGGCCGTTCTGGCCGCCCTGTCCGGCCATGCCTTCCTGGCCCTGTCCCGGCTGCTGGCCCTGCTGGCGCATGGCCTGCATGATCTGGCCCATCATGTCCTGTGCGCCCTGGCGCAGCGCATTCAGCGCATTGCCCTGACCTTCGACAGCCTGCTCGCCCTGGCCCTTGCCCAGCGCCTCACCGGCTCCTTCCATTTCCTGTTGCGCCTTGCCGAAGTTTTCGCCCGGTTCCATGCCGAGATCGCGCAGCCCCTGCTGCAACTCGCCGAGCTGCTTGCCGAGCGCATCCTGCTGCGCCCGCAGGTTTTTCAGCGCCTCGCGCAATTGTTCGGCGGTCATCTGATCGCTTGGCTGTCCGCCCTGCTGGCCATTTTCGCCCTGTTGACCCTGCTGTCCCTCTTGGGGCTGCTGGCCGTTTTCACCCATCTGCTGCTCGTCGTCGCCTTGCTGCGGGTCGCCGCGCTGCATGCGGTCGCGCAGCGCCTGATCCAGCTTGAAGGTCTCGTCCATCAGCTTCTGCTGCTGTTGCAGGATTTCGCCCAGCTTGTCGATCTGCTGGCGCATCTTGCTGCTCTGCTGCTGTCCCTGCTGGCCCTGACGCTGCGGCCTGCCTGCCTGCAGGTTGTTCATCATGCGCTGCAGCTGCGAGAGCATTTCCTGCGCCGCGTCGCGATTGCCGGAGCGGGCGAGGTTCTCGATCTGGTTCATCATGTTTTCCAGATCGCGCTGGCGCAATACGTTCTGCGCTTGGCTGTTCATGTTGGCCTGCGGCGCATTCTGCATGCGTTGCGCAAGCTCGCTCATGAATTGCTGCATGGCTTCCCGCAATTCCTGCATCAGCTTGGCGATTTCCTCGTCGGAGGCATTGCGCTGAAGCGCTTCGGAAAGCGCATTTTGCGCATCGCGCAGGCGTCTTTCGGCTTGCGAAAGATCGCCGTCCTCGATGCCGAGCGCGATTTCCCAAAGATAATCGGCCGTATCCTTCAGCATCTCCTCATTATAGGCGAGCCGCATGCGGGTCTGCGCCGATTGCAGCAGGAGATAATGCGTCGTGTTGGGAATGGTCTCTTCCGGGCGCAGGCCCACCGCCTCGTTATAGGCAATCGCCTTCGGCATCTGGCGCGTATCGAGCGAAAATATCTGCCGCTGCTCGGCAATGGAGGCGGCCAGCGGTTCGGAGAAATTGCGGCCCGGCAGCACCATTTCATGCGCGGGGCTGCGGCCGGTCTGGCCGGCGCCATCCGTCGCCACCAGCGTGATGCGCACGCGTTTTCCCGCCATCGGATGTTCGGTCAGGTTACGGCTGGTCAGGCCCTTGATCTCGCGATTGTTCTGCCGCGGCAGATCGAGCTTGAATTCCGGCGGCGGGTAAAGCGCGGTCGCACCTTCCGCGACACCAATCGGCTCGATGATGGCATGGGCTTCTTTAAGCCCATAATCGTCCTTGGCGGTAAAGCCCACTTCCAGCGCGCCATTGACGGCGCGTCGCGGCATATTGTCGAAGGCGATGCTGGGCGGCTGGTCGGGGATGACGTTGAACACCCATTGTTCGCCATTCGCGGTAATCATGCCGCTTTCGATAACATCCATGGCGAAGGTGCGCGGCGCGACGGGCTGATCCGCCGAACGAACCGGCGTTTGAAGGGCGATATCGCCGCTTGCGCTATCGGCACGCACCGTTTCCGGCGAAAGCTTTTGCAGCGCGCCTGCCATTTCCGGTTCGAAAGTCACTTCCTCGCCGCCATCGCCGCCGGTCATGCGGATCGTCAGCTTGGAGGATTGCGGCACGGAAACCGCGTCACGGTTGGTTGCATCGCGTCCGGTCAGGAAAATCGGCGCGCGGCCGGTATAGGATGGCGGCGTGACCCAGGCGTCGAGACGGATATCCGGATTGAGCGGACCGACGGCCGGCCGGCTACGGAAAGCATCGGCAATCGTGCCCGCGCCATTGGAATAGGAAAAACCGAAGGCGGCGGCCAGAAGAAGGGCGGGAACGGCGCGCAGCGCCAGACGGTCATAACGGGCGATATCGGGTTTCGGCAGGCCGGCATTCAGCGCGGCGATGCGCTCCGCCATGCGGATCTGGTGTTCTTTCCACAGCGTTCGGGAAAAAGGCGTATCGAAGGCCGGTTCGTCCTCCTGCACGCCAACCGGCTGGTGCGCGAGACCGTTGCGATCTTCAAGCAGACGGGACGCATCGTGGTCCGTCGGCCATTTCTGCCGCACGATTGGCAGGAGAGTGGCGATGAAGGAGAAGACGAGCACGAAAACAACGCCGAGCCGCAGGAAATCCGGCATGTGCCGGTAGAGGCCGAACCAGGCAAGCGCCAGAAACACGGCGGCGATGGAGAGAGGCCACAACGTTTTCGGCGCAATTTTTTCCGAAAGCAGCACGATTTTCGCGAAGAAGCGCTTGGCGGCAACCCGGCGGGCAAGGTCCGGCCGCTGCGCGAATGCGCCGGTCGGGCGCTTTCTGCCTGTCCTGTCCTCTCCGGCTGTGGTCATCAATCCGTTCTCCCGGTTCTGGCCACGTCGAACGCCATTCCCGGAACGGCGCGCTGTTTATATCACGGGAGCAAGGATAACATTCTTTGTGGCGAAGACGAGGGCACCCAAGCCCTCACCCCCATTTTTTAGGCAGCTTCGCTTGATTGTGATCGACCAACCGGTGATGCGGGCGAGATCAATCGAGCCAGGCGGGTACGGAATCGAGCGCGATCAACTCTTCATAGGTGCCACGCGGGCGGATAACGTGAAACTTGTCATCCTTTACCAGCACTTCCGGCACCAGCAGGCGCGAGTTGTAGGTGCCGGCCTGCACCGCGCCATAAGCACCTGCGGAACTGACGGCGATCAGGTCGCCCGGCTGCGGGGCGGCCATCTCGCGGTCCAGCGCCAGATAGTCGCCGGTCTCGCAAACGGGGCCGACGATATCGGCCTTGATGCGCGGCGTGTTCTCGGCCGGCTGCACCACCGGGCGAATGCCGTGATAGGCCTCATAAAGCGTCGGTCGGATGAGGTCGTTCATCGCGCCGTCGACGATCACGAAGGTCTTTTCGCCGCCGTCCTTCACATAGATTACTTCCGTCACCAGAATGCCGGCATTGCCGACGATCAGGCGGCCCGGCTCGGTGACGATCTTGCAGTTGAGGCTCTTCAGCTCGTTCTTGACGATATGGGCATAGGCATCCGGCAGCGGCGGCGGATTATTGTCCTCGCGATAGGGGATGCCGAGACCGCCGCCAATATCGACGTGGCTGATCGTGTGGCCGTCGGTGCGCAGCGCCTCGACAAGCTCGCGCAGCAGCCGGAAGGCATCCTCGAAAGGCTGCAATTCGGTGATCTGGCTGCCGATATGCATGTCGATGCCGGTGACTTCGATGCCGGGCAGGGTGGCGGCATGGGCATAGACCGCGCGGGCGCGCTCATAGGAAATGCCGAACTTGTTCTCTTTCTTGCCGGTGGAAATCTTGGCGTGGGTGCGCGCATCCACATCCGGATTGATGCGGAAGGAGACATGCGCCCGCTTGCCCACTTTCACGGCGCGCAGGTTGAGGACTTCCAGTTCCGGCTCGGATTCGATGTTGAAACAGTAGATGCCGGCTTCCAGCGCATAATCCATTTCCGCAACCGTCTTGCCGACGCCGGAAAACATGATGCGGCTTGCCGGAACGCCGGCTGCGAGTGCGCGGCGCAATTCGCCGCCCGAGACGACGTCGATGCCCGCGCCGAGCTTTGCCAGCGTCTTCAGCACCGCCTGGTTGGAATTGGCCTTCATGGCGTAACAGACCATGGCGTCCACATCCGCAAAGGCACCGGAAAACACCTTGTAGTGGCGCTCCAGCGTCGCAGTCGAATAGATGTAGAATGGCGTGCCGACCGTCTTGGCGATCTCGGGCACGGGCACGTTTTCGGCGTGCAGCACGCCGTCGATATAGCCGAAATGGTTCACAGGCTTTTATCCGTCAGAGAAGCTTGTCGAGAATGAACGGCCGTTCCGCCGTCGCCGGCTTTGTCTCCGTTCCGTCGGCATTGCGCTTGTTGCGCATTTCGACCGGCGTGCTCGGCGGGTCGATGTCGCCCTTACGCCCGCAGGCGCTGAGAACAAGGCTGACGGCGAGCGTCATGCCGATGGGAACGATAAGTTTGCGCGCGGTTTTTGAAAGCATGGGCCTGTCCAAAGGAAATATGTGCCTCTCTGATAACGAAAAACAGGGCGCTTGTGCACCCTGTTTCTTGTGATCGCAGCGTAACGCGATTTTATCAGTTGCGTCCGCGCCACCAGGCGATCTGCTTCTTCACTTCGGAAGGGGCTGTGCCGCCGAAGCTCACGCGGCTGGCAACCGATGCCTCGACGGACAGAACGTCGAAAACACCCTTGGTGATGCCGGGGTGGATGGCCTGCAATTCCTCCAGCGAAAGATCGGCGAGATCGCAGCCCTTCTTTTCCGCCAGTGCCACGGCATTGCCGGTCACATGGTGGGCATCGCGGAAGGGCAGGCCCGCTTCGCGCACCAGCCAGTCGGCAAGATCGGTAGCGGTGGAATAGCCCGAACCGGCGGCGGCGCGCATGCGGTCCTTGCGCACTTCAAGGTCGCGGATCATGCCGGTCATGGCGGCAATCGCCAGTTCCAGGCTCTCGGCGGCATCGAAAACCTGTTCCTTGTCTTCCTGCATGTCCTTGGAATAGGCGAGCGGCAGGCCCTTCATGACCGTCAGAAGAGCGATCAGCGAGCCGTTGATGCGGCCGGTTTTGGCGCGCACCAGTTCGGCGGCATCAGGGTTCTTCTTCTGCGGCATGATCGAGGAGCCGGTGGAGAAGGCATCCGACAGGCGGATGAAGCCGAATTGCGGCGTCGACCAGATGACGATTTCTTCCGCGAGGCGCGACAGATGCGTAGCGCAGATGGAAGCGATAGACAGGAATTCCAGCGCGAAATCGCGGTCGGAGACGGTGTCGATGGAATTGCGGGTCGGCTCGCGGAAACCGAGCGCCTTGGCCGTCATGTGGCGGTCGATGGGATAGCCGGTGCCGGCAAGGGCGGCCGCGCCGATCGGGCTTTCGTCCATATGCTCGATGGCGTGGCGCACGCGGGCGCGGTCACGGCCGAACATTTCCACATAGGCCATGCAATGATGGCCGAAGGTCACCGGCTGCGCCGTCTGCAAATGAGTGAAGCCAGGCATCACGGTATCGGCATTTTCTTCGGCGCGGTCGAGGAAGGCGGCGATGAGGGTGGTCAGCATACCCTCGGTTTTCTGCAGTTCTTCCTTGACCCACAGGCGGAAATCGAGCGCCACCTGGTCGTTGCGCGAGCGGGCGGTGTGCAGGCGGCCGGCCGCCGTGCCGATCAGCGTTGCAAGCCGCGCCTCGATGTTCATGTGAATGTCTTCGAGCTTGCGTGAGAATTCGAAGCTGCCGGATTCGATCTCTGACAGGATCGTGTTCAGGCCATCGGTGATCTTGTCTTTATCTTCCGGCGAAATAATGCCTTTAGATGCCAGCATGGCGGCATGCGCCATAGAGCCGCGGATATCCTGAGCGTAAAGCTTCTTGTCGAAGCCGATGGAGGCATTTATCTCTTCCATGATGGCAGATGGCCCGGAAGCGAAACGCCCGCCCCACATCTGGTTGGAGGATTTCTGATCTGTGCCGTCAGCCATGTTCGCAGTGCCCTGGAGTATTCGATGACAGAAAAAAGGCCGTTCAGGCTTCCTTCCGCCAAGTTGGTTGCAATTGCTGCCGTTGCCGGTGTCTTAAGCGGCGCGGGCGCGGTCTGGTTCAGGCATATTGGGTCTGAGAGCCCGGTTCAAGGGGCAGCGGTGACTGACGCCGGTTTATGTGAGGGGGCGGCGAACCGCATCGCCTCGCTGAAGCCGTTTCTGAAGGGGCAGGTGGCGGCCATGTCGGCGGTGGACACGCCGCGCATCATTCCTCTCTCCTTCAAGGGGCCGCAGGCGCAGGACATGACGCTTGCCGATCTCAAGGGCAAGGCGGTTCTTCTCAACCTCTGGGCCACGTGGTGCGTGCCCTGCCGCGAAGAGATGCCGGCGCTGAACGCGCTTGAAAAGGAAAAGGGCGGTAATGCTTTCGAGGTCGTGGCCGTCAATATCGATACCGGCGCGGATGAAAAACCGAAAGCCTTCATGGATGAATACAAGATCGATGCCCTGAAGCACTACCGCGACAGTTCCATGGGCGTCTTCAACGTTCTGAAAAAGGAAGGTCTCGCCTTCGGCCTGCCGGCAACCCTGCTGCTGGATGAAAACGGCTGCCTGCTTGCGGCAATGAACGGCCCAGCGGCGTGGGACAGCGAGGATGCCAAGGCGCTGGTGACAGCCGCGACTGGAAAATGATGCCGGCGGCTGGATATTGAGGGCTGTAGGCCGCAACCGCCTTCAAAGCCAGCCTTTCCAGCGGACGGGCCGGTGCAGACAAGCCAGTGCCCGCCTCGTATAATGATCCTGGCTTCCGCCATGAATGGGTGCCGATATGGAGTTGCTTATTCCCCGGCTTGGTCTTGCCCTCGCCATCGGCCTGCTTGTCGGTCTTGAGCGCGGCTGGCGGGAGCGCGATGCGCCGGCGGGCAGCCGCACCGCCGGGATCAGGACCTATGGCATTGCCGGTCTGCTGGGTGGCGTCTTCGGCGTATTGGCCGCCGAGCAGAACAGCGCCTTCGCCTTCGCGGCGGGTTTTCTGGGGTTCGCATTCAGTTTTTCATGGTTCAAGCTGCGCGAGGCGCGCCATGACAATGATTTCAGTGTCACTGGCGTGGTTGCGGCGCTCTGCGTCTTTGCCCTTGGCGGGCTTGCGGTAACGGCGCAATATCAGGCGGCGGCGGCTAGTGGTGCTGCCCTTGCGGCATTGCTCGCTGGCAGGGAAGTTCTCCACCGCCTGCTGAAACGGCTGACATGGATCGAACTTCGCTCCGCGCTGGTGCTTGCCGTGATGACCGCCGTTGGCCTGTCGATCCTTCCAAACCGGACGATAGATCCGTGGGGCGGCTTCAACCCCTGGGAAATATGGTTGTTCACCGTGATCAGCGCCACGATTTCCTATTGCGGTTATATTGCCGTGCGCCTCCTCGGCTCAACCCGTGGCCTGCTGGTGACCGGGCTGGCGGGCGCCCTCGTTTCATCGACCGCCGTAACCGCCAGCTTCGGGCAGAAGGCGAAAAGCGGTGAAAACGTTTGGCCTCTGGCCGGTGTGGCGGCGCTGGCCGCGGCCGTATCGCTGCTCCGGGTCCTCGTTATCGTTCTTGCCCTGTCACTGACGACGTTTTCCCTTATCGCACCGGCAACGCTGGCCGCTGCACTGGTTCTCGGGTTGAGCGGCGCCGGCCTGATAAGGCTGCAGGATATGCAGCCCGGACAGGAAATCGACGCAAAGAACCCGTTCGAACTGGTGCCGCTTGCCATCTTCGCCACGCTCTTTGCCGCGACGAGAACGCTGAATGCCGTTCTTCTCGTCTGGATCGGCGCGGGCGGCTTCATCGCCCTCACGGCCTTATCGGCCATATTCGATGCCGATGTCGCCGTTCTCAGTGCGTTGCGAACCAGCGCACAGAATCTGTCGCCGGATATCGTGGCGAGCGCGATCCTCGCTGCACTCGCCGCCAACGCGGTAGGGCGCGTATTCGTCGCCGCCGTTTCCGGAACGCTCGTTTATTGCGGGTTGCTCACGGCTACATCCGTCGTCGCCGCCGGCGTCGGAGCGATCATTTACCTGCTCATTGCCTGAGGGTTCAGGTGAAGGGGATCAGCGCGTCGGAACCGGCGTCTCGCCGCGATAGTCGTAGAAGCCGCGGCCGGATTTGCGGCCGAGCCAGCCGGCCTCGACATATTTGACCAGCAGCGGGCAGGGGCGGTATTTGCTGTCGGAGAGGCCGTCATGCAGCACCTGCATGATCGACAAACAGGTGTCGAGACCGATGAAATCGGCAAGTTGCAGCGGTCCCATCGGGTGGTTCGCGCCGAGCCGCATGGCGGTGTCGATGGCTTCCACCGAGCCGACGCCTTCATAAAGCGTATAGATCGCCTCGTTGATCATCGGCAGCAGGATGCGGTTGACGATGAAGGCCGGGAAATCCTCGGCGACGGTGATCGCTTTTTCCAGCGTCCGCACATAGTCCTTGGCCGCGTCGAAGGTCTTTTCATTGGTGGCGATGCCGCGCACCAGTTCCACCAGCTTCATGACCGGCACTGGATTCATGAAGTGGATGCCCATGAACTGTTCGGGACGGTCGGTGGCGGAGGCGAGCCGGGTGATGGAGAGCGACGAGGTATTGGTGGCGAGCAGCGCCTCGGGCTTCAGGATCGGGCAGACCTGCGCATAAATCTTGCGCTTGATCTCCTCGTTTTCCGTCGCGGCCTCGATGACGAGATCCATGGCTGCCAGATCGTTGATGTCGGTCGAACCGCTGATGAGCGCCAGCGCCTGCTTGCGGGCGTCGTCGGAAAGCTTGCCGTTGGTGACCTGGCGGGCGAGATTGCCGTTGATCGTGGCAAGACCGGCCTCGATGCCTTCCTTGGAAAGATCGTAGATATGGACCTTGTAGCCGGCAATGGCGGAGACATGCGCGATGCCGCATCCCATTTGACCGGCTCCAATGACACCGATGTTCTTAAAGGGGGCGGTCATAGGCTGGTCTCCTCTCAGGGATTTTGTCTGCGTTATTGCCGGCGATGTTACGCATATCGCCGAAAAAGAGAAGGCGGCGCGTTTAAAAAACGCGCCGCCTCCAATTTATGCTTAAACTACAGCGCCTTCTCGAGTTCCGGCAGCGCCTCGAAGAGGTCCGCGACGAGGCCGTAGTCTGCCACCTGGAAGAT
>NZ_ASXX01000009.1:0-179404 GCF_001526505.1 Agrobacterium sp. D14 | reverse complement strand
CTCCGTTGGCGCTTCGCCTTCCACGAGGCGGGTCACGCGGTCGTTCATCATACGCTTGATCTCGGGCCTGTTCGCGGCCTCAATATCGACACCGGGCAGGGCGGCTACAATCTCGTCGGCTTCCACGTCTGGGCCACCGACACCCGTGACTGGTATGAAAACATGCTGGCCATGCTGATGGCTGGGCGGGCTGCCGAGCAACTGGTGCTAAAACGTGTCTCGAGCGGTTCTGGAGGCGCCGACGACAGTGATCTGGCGAGGGCCACGCGGCTCGCCTTCGATATGGAGCGGACGCTTGGCTTCGGAATCGAGCATCCGCTGCTCTATCGACCCCATCGCGATCCGGGCGCCGTCCTCGATCGTGATGTCGACCTGGCCGCTCGCGTTCATGCTCGGCTGGAGGCGGCGCTCGATCGGGCGGCGGTGATCCTCAAACGACGCAGGCCGACTTTCCATGCCCTCGCAAAGGCGCTGTTCGAGGCCCAGGCGATGAATGAACAGGCCGTGCTGGAAATTCTGACAGACGGTGAACTGTCTTCCTAAAGCTGCATTTTGCCAGACCTATGACATCATCGTACGCGATCGAATGGTGCAGGGGCGCTTGGTCGAGGTCCTCGATCACACACGCGAGCGGACGAAACCCTTTTCCATCATTTTCGCTCCGCACCGGCGGCTTTCGTCCGCGATGCGGGCGCTCATCGACTATCTCACTCGCGTAGCGTCAAGCATTTGAGCCCGTCTCCGCACGAAGCCGGTGTGCCGAAGCGACAATATGGTCTCGGACATAGGCGATCCGGGAATGGCGCAAGGCGCCCTTGTTCCAGACGAGATATAGAAGGTTTTCCGGGCCAGGGAGTACTGTTGGAAGTCCAACCATGTGGCCGGCAGCGAGATAGTCGGCAGTAAGATAGTCCGGAAGGACCGACCATCCGGCTCCCGCCGGGACGAAATTCGCAAGCAGCCGCAGATCCGGCGCGGCGATGACGGCCTGATATGGCGGCGTCTCGCCGAAGACCGCCTGAATGAACTCGTGCATAAGCAAGACAGGGCAGATCGCCGAGAATGGCCGCGATCAGCGTTCGCCCCATGATCTGCTGACGAATTTCCGGCGCCGCCACAAGGAGCAGCCTTGTCCGGTACGGACATCGTGACAGCGAGATCGACGGCTCCCTCATCGAGAAGCGACCTGACACGTTCCCGATTCCCCATTTGAAACCGGAATTTGATCCCATCGATCTGAAGCGGCCCGACTGTTTGCAGGAGCTGAGCCGAGGCGAATTCGGCTGGCCCGGCGATGTGAACCGTTCCCTGCATGGTTCGCGACCGTAACTTCAAAACTCGAGACTGCTGTCCAGCGCATCCAGTTGCGGTGCGATTGCTCGGGCGCGATCATCGGCGGCCGCCGTTGGTAACACCCCGCGTTGAGCACCACCTTTCCGAACGACGCCTGCCGCGCCGGAAACCCTGCTCGAGCCCGATGTTCTGGATCATCCTGCCGCTTTCCGTCTCGTGCTGACGGCATGCTTCCTGCATGGTTGCGATCATGTGCTTCTGGGACTCGTCATGCCGTAACGCTTTGTGAGAGAGTTGGCCGTGGCTGCGGGCGAAATCCTGTCGGCACGGATATCGCGCAGCATGCGGCGGCCGAGCTGTGTCGAAGACCGGCTCATGCGGTCAGTTCGGAGGTTCGGTCAACCGGGCCATTATAGCGGACATTTGGTGGATACGGTGCAGCGGCTGTTTATGTCGCAGAGCCATCAGCGACGGTTCAATCAGTAAGACAGGAAACGTCCACCGAAAATAACTCCCGTCCAAGACAGCATGGAGATCAATGCGGCAACTTTCGCGCCGAACGGAGTGACAGCGTCGATGTCCCACCATTCGACTTTTCGATAAACCCCCTTGTGAAACACGAGGATATTGACTGCGGCCAACGCAATAAGGCCGAATTTCCAAGGGGCCGCGGCGCTCTTTGAGATGATATACACGAGACCCGTGAACATTGCCGACCCGGTGATTGCGACGATTGCGAAACCTAAATGAGAGATGGGGAGCAGGAGCCGTATCGTGGTAGTGACGCTGATGCTTCGTCGCCCTAACCCAAGTAGCCGGAGGTCAACCATCAATGCGGGTCCGAGCATCACCACGATGCCCAGCACATGAAGGCTCATAAGGGTCGGGTAAAGATAGGGCCTTGTGCGCACCGCTTGTCCAACAGGCGACTGTTCCATCCACCCGAATGTGGAAAGGAACCATAGAGAAACGGCTTCCATTTGTGTTCCTGGCCTCCGATGCAGGAGTGGAGTCGCCGCCGAACTCGCATTCGACGGCGACGTGTACTATTGCTGGACCGGCTCCGGCCGTTGCGGGAATGAGGTCAGTTGCTGCCAAACGCCCTGACCGTTGGCGAGCCAGAACATGACGGGTCGCAGAGCCTGCTTGTCGGAAGAACCAAGATATCCGACAACCTCGATTTTCTCACCTGCCTCAAGCGGCCGGTTCAGGTCCCAGCGCTGCATCCATTCGGGCCCGGCTAGCACGAGCTCGATCTCGTCGTGTCCACCATCATATGGTCTGGCCGACGCAATCGTTGCCCTACCGTCGATTTCGTTGGCTCCTTCAGGCAGGGCCCGCGATGTCCAGTCAGCAGGGAGCGCGGTGGAGTCGACCTTGAGATGGACCTCGCTATGGGGATTACCCCAACGCACGTTGATCACCGTGCCGACCGCGTAAAAGGCTCGGCTGGTGTCGAATGAGTTCCATCCGTGATGCGCGGTTGCCACCGTCGCAATACCGATTGTCGCCAACGCTGCGGCCGTTGCGATCATTTTGGTCATAAAGCTTTTCGTCATGATTACTCCCATTGACGTGTTGTTGTGAGAAAGCCCGACGCTCAATCCCGGTATTGCTCCTCGGTCACCTGGTCGGACCATGCGACGTTGTTACCGTTTTCCATGTAGGTGAGTGCGATGTGCCGCATCATCGTGTTGTCGGTTGCGCCGTGCCAGTGCCGAACGCCTGGCGCGAACCAGACGACGTCGCCCGCCTTCACGGTACGTTTTTCGCCACCATCCTCCTGAACCCAGCCAAGACCGTCGGTGACAATGAGGAGTTGCCCGCGCGGATGCGAATGCCAAGCCGTGCGTGCGCCCGGAGCGAAGCTCACGTGTCCGGTATTGTGTCCATTGTGTTCGTTCGCTGCGAGCATGGATTCGACAATCACCGTGCCTGTGAACTGGTCCGGCGACGCCAGAACCGATTTTCGAGAACTCGCTTCCGAAATCTGGATGCCTTCCGCGACGGCGGGGCCGCTCATTGCGGTAAGAGCGGCGGTAAATATGATCTTCTTCATAGGTCGTCTCCTATTGAACGTTGGGTAGATGAACTTTGTCAGTTCGTAGCTATGCAGCCGTAGGTGAAGACAAAGTCGTTCCCCGACTGCGATTGATCGGCGGGACTGGCAGCGTCCAAGATTTTCCGAGACGCGCACCGCATTGTCGGGGTTGAACTACTGGAACTGCCAATCGCCATCGGTGGTCACGGCTCGTGAAGAGTTCCTCCGTGATGTCACCGCGGTTGACGGTCACGTAGCGCACCCTGTCTTCAAAGCCTTCCGGAAACTTCACGAGGTTTTCCTCGGCGATGGCGGGCGCTGATGATGACCGTGCCAAAGGTTGCCAAAGGGGGTATAGAAAGAGATTCACGCTCCTCCGAGCAGAACGCTGCGGCGCCCAACCCCGATCAGATGTTCCGGATCATTGCAATTCTTGCACATGTTTCGTCTCCTTGATCGACAGGCAGCGACTGAGTCAGCCTAGA
Source organism: Agrobacterium sp. D14 (assembly GCF_001526505.1). NCBI lineage: Bacteria > Pseudomonadati > Pseudomonadota > Alphaproteobacteria > Hyphomicrobiales > Rhizobiaceae > Agrobacterium > Agrobacterium sp. D14. Next base: position 175,585 of record NZ_ASXX01000009.1, on the reverse strand, counting down.
GATAATCGAAAACGGCCAAGGTATTAGACCGCGATCCACGAATGGACTTATGAGTGGAAGCAATAGATCAGGTGCTGGAAGGCGTTGCCCTTAGGCGGATCGCAATGAGGGATGCGGCTGCGACAACAACAGAACTGACGAGGAACACACGGCCCGTTCCGGCCTTGCCCGCGAGGAGTCCAAGGATCGGGCTTGATACTCCAAGCGCGAGGTCAAGGAAGGCGGTGTAGGTTCCCATCGCAAGGCCTTTGGCTTTGGCCGGGGCACGTTGGACCGCTTCGACACCAAAGCCCGGATAAACCAGGGAATATCCAAAGCCAGTCAGGACAGCGCCGGCGAATGCAATGACCTCCGTGGATGCGAGCCAGATCATCGCCAACCCGATCGCCTCAATCGCGAGGCAGGCAAGCGCGACCCGAGCGCCCCCCAGCTTGTCGGTAATGTGGCCGAAGAAGATGCGGGCCAGGATAAAGGACACGGCAAAGGCGCTCACCCCCAACCAGACAGGCGTCCAGCCGCGCTCCGCAAACAATAACGAGGCAAAGGTCATCATCGCGCCGAACCCGAGACTGCTCATCGCGAGGCCGACACCCGGAAGCCAGATTGCGCCGAGTACGGACACCATCGGTGCCTTCTGCGGAGCGTGAGACGTCAACGATGCCTGAGGAAGAACAATGGCGAGGGTAACAAACGGGATGGCAGCGGTTGTGATGGCTATGGCGATAAAACCGTATGCCTCGTAGAGCGAGCCTCCAAGCGGAGCGCCGACAGCAAAGGCGGCATACATCGCCGTGCCGATCCAGGCGATGACTTTGCCCGTGTTGGCAGGTCCACCAATGATAAGGCCCCAACTGACAGCTCCGGTGATGATGAAGCTCTCCGCTCCGCCGAGAATGGCGCGGCCGAGGAGGAGAGCGGTGACAGATGCGGTGGGGCTGGATAGCAGTGTGAGAGAAAGCAGGTAGAGTAGCCCCGCAACCGTTGCCCCAACAAGACCCAGCGTGACGGCGTTCTTTCCGCCTCGCGCGTCGGCGAAGCCTCCCGCCCAGACCCTCGATACGAGGGAGGCTGCAAATTGTCCGCCCGCCACAATTCCCACCGCAAACCCGCCAAGGCCAAGACCATTGTGAACATGTAACGGGAGCACAGGAAGTGCCAATCCTATGGCCAGGAAGGCGGTGAACACGGCTACCATGATCGGCAGCAGGACGATGGCCAAAGAGCCGGAACGTCCGAGATGAGATTCATTATAAGGCATCTGTTGAACTCCGCTGATCGCGGACTAACCCGCAAGATCGTGATCTGCCGTGTAATCTAAGGGCTGGGTTCTTAGTTGATTAGCTGATAAAACAAGCAAGGACTTATGAAGGGCGCTTATATATGCTGCGAGAGAATGTTGCCGACCTCCTGTTCTTCTTAGCCGTGGCGCGGGAAAAGAGTTTTACGCGGGCAGCAGCCCAGCTCGGGGTATCGCAGTCCGCCCTCAGTCATACAGTCCGTCAGTTGGAAGAGCGCATGGGCGTTCGTCTGCTCACGAGAACGACCCGCAGCGTCAACCCAACGGCCGCGGGCGAACGGCTGCTGGAAAACCTGACGCCTAGGTTCCAGGAGATCGAGCAGGAACTGGTGGCCGTGACTGAATTCAGGGAGACACCCGCGGGGACCGTACGTCTCACGGCGATGGACTATGCGATCAGGGATATCATCTGGCCGAAACTCGCCAAGGCGCTTCGGAAATATCCCGATATCAACGTTGAGATCGTAACCAGTTATGGTTTCACGGACATCGTGGCAGAGAAGTTCGATGCTGGCATCAGGCTGGGAGAGTCTGTGTCCAAAGGTATGATCGCGACCCGTATTTCGGGTGATATTGCCTACGCAGTGCTCGGGTCACCCGAGTATTTTATTGATCGTCCTAAACCGTTGGTCCCACAGGACCTCACGGCTCACAAATGCATAAATCTCAAGCTACCGAGCCATGGGGGAAATTACGTTTGGGAATTTGAGAAAGATCATCAGGACGTCAGGATTCGGGTCGAGGGGCAGATTACCTGCACGACGGGTCCTCAGATCGTTGCGGTAGCCTTGGATGGTTATGGGCTTTGTTACCTTCCTGAAGGCATGGTCAAAGATGAGCTAAAAACCGGCCGGCTTGTGCGGGTTCTTGAGGATTGGACCCCGCCCTGGACGGGGTACCACATCTACTATCCGAGCCGCCGCCAGCCATCCGCCGCCTTTTCGGTCGTTTTGGCCGCCTTGCGCGAAAGAGGTTGAAACAGCCTTTCAGACGGAACGCGAACCGCATGTTTAGTTGCGGCATACCCGGACCCACTTTGTGCCCCGCTGTCAAGTGCGGCTTTTCAGGACTTCTGCGACTATCGGTCCGGCGGAGAACGCGTTGGGCCATCCCGCGTAGAACGCGACCTGAGTGACGACTTCACCAGCCTGTTCGGGTGTCAAGCCGTTGTTGAGCGCCCTATTGAGATGTCCCGCTAGCTGAGCTACCTGACCGTTCGCCATGAGCGACGAGATGGTGACAAGGCTTCTGTCACGGGGCGAGAGGTCTGGACGAAGCCAGACGTCTCGAAATAGTGGGTCGGTCGTGAAGTCGGTTAGCCCAGGGGACGCCCCACCCAAAAGACCTGCAACCGACTTCTGGCGCGCCGCTTCACCTTCTTCGTTCAGCGGCAGGAAATCCGGCGTTGCGGCGGGTAATTGATCCTCACCGATGTTTCGCTCTGTAAAGACTTCCCCGGCTATCGCCACCGCCGACATTGCGTTCGTCCAGCCTGCATAGAACGCGAGGTGCGTGATGATCTCGGAGACTTCTTTCGGCGTCACGCCGCTGTCGAGTGCGACATTGATGTAGTGCGGCAGATCGGCCGTCTGGCTGCGTGCAACGAGGATCGCGAGTGTCACGACGCTCCGATCTCGGGGCGAGAGCTGCGGTCGCTTCCACAGCCCCTCGATTACGTCTTCTTTTTCGTAGCGTCCGAGCGCGGGAGCCACCTTGTTGATGGTTTCCGATGAAGCGACGGTGGAGCGCGTCGGGCTGAAAGGCTGCTGCGCTGTTGTCGGTTCGGCGGAAAGGGTGGCAATTGTCAGGGTGGCTGCAGCAAGGTGTTTCATGATCCTATCCTTCTGATGGTTGTCCACCCAAAAAGGATAGGTTTCGATCGCCGGCGAGATTAGAAGTCGATTGTTCATAGGACTTATCGGGTTGACGCATAAGTCGGAATTTTAAGACACGACGTCTGCTTAGAGCTGGAAGTGACCAAGGTTAATTGAGAAACACCCTCGCCATCGAACTGCTTTACGGAGAGTTGACCGTCGTCCCCCCGCTATGAAATTCAGCGTGGTTGAAAATCGAAACAACATCGCAACTATATATTGATGAGCAGATCAGCTGGTCGAAGGTTCGAATCTTTTTCTGGTGCCTCATCACGATGTATGCAGGCGATCGTTAGGTCGCCTTGCATGACCTGTTTCGGTTTTGAGTGAGGGACGGAGCCTCCAAAAAAACCGGCGTTGCTGTAAAGGACGCAACGTCCGGTCGATTGCTTCCATCTATGATTTACGACAATAGCTCCTTGAGCACGGTAACCACCAAATTGTGGTCTTCGACGTTGGGAAGGCCGCTGACTGCAACGGCACCGATTAGCGTTCCACCCTTTAGTATCAAAGGAACGCCTCCGCCGCTTGCGACATAATCGGCCGGCGGAAGTTTGAATTTTTGATTGAAGTCATAACCGCCCTCCTCGGCCTCGAGTCTGAGCTGCAGTGAGCTACGGTGAAAACGATGAACGGCTGCGCATTTCCGGCGAGTCCAGTCGAAATTGTCAATCGTTGCGCCGCCGACAAGGGTCGCAAAAACAACATCCATGCCATGGCGAACTTCGATGGCCACCGGCAACTTGTCCTTATATGCCCTTTCGCGAATTTGCTTTCCTAATTCCCAGGCGAGCTCGTAGTTGAATTTCGTCAGTTCTAGCGACTTTTGCTCTTCGGCCAAGACCGCCAAAGAAGGTGTTTGTTCTGTCATGTTAGCGATCCTCTTTTCATGAACGTCGGGTTCTGTCCTTGGCCCGGCAATACGATAAATCTCCTCCAGCATAATCCAGAGTCAGTCTTGCCGGTAAGTGGAGTTTTATCGCCTTGGAAAGCGTTGAGTGGGTTTAGCCAGCTACGACAAGGCCGTGTTGAGACCATCATTCACCAAGCGGCACAAAACGAAACGCTTCACCCGCTCTCTCGACATAGCCGACGCCTGGGAAAGGTAGGTGATAAAACAGCGCGGGAATTGCCTTGTCGGCCAAATAGCGCAGAATCTTGATGCGAGTATCGACACCTTGTTCGCGGTCGGTATCGAAAAGCATCGTCATTGAGGGGAACGCCAACTGACATTCGTGATGAACAAGATCCCCGACAACAAAGAGTGCGGATCGGCCCGTTCCAACAACAAAGCTGGTGTGGCCTACCGTGTGGCCCGGAGTGTGCATCGCGATAACTCCCGGGAAGGTCTCATCCTCATCGGTGTGGAATACGAGCCGCCCAAGGTTCGGCGTCAACTGTCGCCGAGCGACTAGGGCAGACCGCTCTGATCGGGTGCCGAGTCGATCGTCGGATAGCCAAAAGCTTACATCGAACGGGTGAAGATGTATGGACGCATTGGGAAACATGTGATTGCCAGCAGGAGTCATGAGCCCACCAATATGATCGAGGTGGGGATGCGTCGGTATGACTGCATTTATCGCGTTTGCGGAGAATCCGGCAGTTGCGAGCGTCCGGGTGAGGAGATTGGGTCCGCCTCCCGAAATATCTTCCACACCGGTTTCAAAGATCGCTATCCGGTTTTTGCACTCAAAAACCAACACGTTCTGATCGACGAAAAGGTTTCTAGTCGCATCCAACGAGCTTGGCTCGGGCAGTGTAAATGCCCGGCCAGGACTACCGATGTCTAGTAAGCCCGCCGAGACGATGTGCGCCAAAGTATCGCCGAGTTGGATTGTCCGAAAGAGAGAGGGGTCTGATTTTTTTCTCGAAATGGCTTTTCGCATGTTTGAATAGTCCTTCGATAGTAGAGCCCTCTACGCGAAGTTTTCATGAAAAACCCGCCACCATCAACTCGACGCTATAAGAACTTTAATAGCCCCGGCAGCAGTGCGCTCGCCTGAGGCCGCATTGAGCGCTTCCACTGAACGCTTATGCATGCAAGCATCGCTGCCATGAGATGGGCTCTCAATGTCAGCCCTGATGATATAACTCAAAGTTATATGTTGTTTTGTTTCATATCTATCTGAAAGAATTATGTTTTTTACAGAAAGGCCGCCAATCCTTCATGATGTTCGATGGAGCTGCAAGGCCAGCGCGTTGACAATTGTAAGGTGGGACCGAATACAGTTCGGCCAAGCGAACGACATGGAGGCCATGAGCGACACTATCATTGGGCGTCGATCGCAAATCAAATGCGGCGCAAGAATGCCGCGCGCAGGAGGAAGACATGCATCGATTTGACGGCCGGACTGTAATTGTAACCGGCGCAGGAAGCGGCATCGGAGCCGCATGCGTACGACGGCTCTATGCTGAAGGCGCAAATGTCGTTGCTGTCGACGTGACTGAGGCCGCTGTCCATAAGATCGTCTCGGAATTCGACAACAGCGCGCGGGTTGTGCCAGCGGTCGCCGATGTATGCGATCAAGTCGCAGCCCTGACGCTGGCGAGCGAGACCCGCGCCCGGTTTGGCTCGCTGAACGGTCTGATAAACTGCGCGGGTATCACAGGTGTGGCCAACATTGTGGACGTTGAGCCCGAGAAGCTTGAACGCGTTATGGGCGTGAATCTGGGCGGAACAGTCAACATGTGCCAGGCTTTCGTTCGTGCTGTTCGGGACGATCATGGCCCAAGAGCAATAGTCAACATCTCCTCAGGTGCAGGCGTCATGGGCGTCCCCAATCGATTGCCCTATGTGGCATCGAAGTTTGCCGTATCGGGTATCACCAAATCGATGTCGCCAGAACTCGGACCTCTGGGAATCAGGGTTAATGCTGTCGCTCCTGGTATGACCAAGACGCCGCTGGTTGAATATATGCTCCAGGACCCTGAGGCTGTTGCGCGCATCAACGCCGCCCACCCGATCGGCCGCATAGGGGAACCAGAGGAGATTGCCGCCGTCATCATATTCCTGCTTACGGATGACGCGAGCTTCATGACGGGCGCTGTCGTATCGGTAGATGGCGGCCAGACCGCCTGCCTGTAACTAGGAATAATGCGAACTTCTTCTCGGGTCACGTATTCGCTGATCGATGCGAGCACATCCTGATGATGAAGCATGGTTACAAAACGTCCGGTGGAGCGCGCCGGGCGTGGTGAGGCGCAGCTACGTCTGGATGGGTCGCCAAAATGTCTTCTGGAGGAGGAGCAATGGAGAATAACCAACGAGAGCAAACCGATAGGCCGAACTCGACGCCGTTGATTTCAGTGCGCGACCTTTCGATGAGTTTCGGCAGCCACAAAGTTCTCCACGATATAAACCTCGACATCTATCCGGGAGAGATTCTGGTGTTGCTCGGTCCCAATGGCGCCGGGAAATCTACGTTTCTCAATATAATCGGAGGAACGCTCCATCCGACGGCAGGAATGCTGGAAGTGTCTGGGCAGGTGGTTGAGTTCGAACAGCATGCCGGCGGCAAGGTAAGGACGCGAGGTATCCAGCGCGTTTTTCAGGAACTCTCCACTTTCCCCAATCTGACAGTCGCTGAGAACCTTGCGCTCACGTCCAGTGAGGTTCGGAGCGGTTCCCGCAAAACTATCGTACACGGCGCTTCCGAGAGGCTGCGGGTATTCCCAGGAAACGGGATTGACGTTCGCTCAGAGGTGGCCGAATTGTCGATTGCCGAGCGCCAAATGGTGGAAATAGCCCGTGCTATGACGGAGCCGTCAACACGCTTGGTCATTCTCGATGAGCCCACTTCGGCATTGTCGCTTCGTGAAGCGGATCAACTGGCGGACCTGGTGACGCGGAAAGCCGCCGAAGGCATCGCCATCATCTACGTGACCCATAAATTGGAGGAAGCGATACGGCTTGCTCATCGTGTTGTTGTTTTGCGGGACGGCCGTGTCCACTTCGATGGAGATGGGAGGAATGTGACGCATGACCAACTGCTGACAATGCTCGGCGCAACAGTCGATCAGCATGAGCCAGCAAAGCAGGTAGAGCGGTTGAGTGGATCTTACGACCTCTTAAGAGTGGAAGATCTGTCCTCCAGTCACCTTCATAATATTAATATTCGGATTGGCGCTGGAGAAATCATCGGTATTGCTGGCCTGGAAGGCGCCGGTCAGCGCGATCTGCTACAGGCGATATTCGAGGCTCGTGCCTGTACAAGACCCCACATTACCTCTACCAGCGATATTGCCTATGTCAGCGGTGACCGAAAGCGCGAGGGCCTGCTGCCGCTCTGGGACGTCGAAACGAATGTCGCGATATCGGCGGCGGCTCTGCATTCGAAAAGAGGCCTCGTTGATTTCAACAGTCTAAAGCGTACCGCTCAATTTTGGCTGAATGAGCTAGGCCTTGCGCATCGCGCGAATTCACCGATTGCCAGCCTCAGCGGAGGTAATCAGCAGCGAGCTCTTTTGGGTAGGGCGCTTGCCAGCGATGCTCCATTGTTACTCCTCGATGATCCAACGCGCGGGGTTGATGCGAATGCAAAAGCCTCCATCTATGAGCTTCTCGATGGGATGAGGGCCAAAGGTCGTAGCGTTATCCTGTACTCGACCGAGATTGCAGAATTTCAGAAATGCGATCGTGTTTATGTCATGGCGCGCGGGCACGTTGTTGCTGAATTCGAGGGATCGGAAGCCTCCGAAGAGAGAATCGTCCAAGCGTCATTCAAGTGGCCGGCTCAAACTCCTCAGAGTTCGGAATTAGATAGACAAGTCGTTGGTCACGGCAACGAAAGCCGAGGTCTCAGGCGTGCATTATCATGGCGCTCAATGCCCGCCGCTTTCCTGATGATCTTCATGTTCGGGCTGGCGTTCTGGCAGCAACCCAACGCCATGAGCAGCTTTGGGCTCGAACTGCTCCTCCAAGCTTCTGTTCCTTTGGCCTTCGCGGTGATCGCCCAAATGCTGTTTCTCCTGGGCGGCGATATCGATCTTGGTCTCGGCTTCGCCATTGGGCTCGTGAATGTGCTTGCGGCGACCTATCTCGTGGACGCTCCAGCAATCGGCGTGCTCGCGATAGGATTCGTTATCGTTGGCTACATGGCGCTTGCGCTCATGGTGGAGATTCTTGGCGTCTCTTCTGTCGTGGCCACACTCGGCGCTTCTTTCGTCTGGCTTGGCGCCGGACTGATGATACGTCAGACACCGGGGGGCAGCTCCCCTGAGTGGCTTTCGGCAATCATGGGCGTGAAGTTGTGGCCACTACCTTTGGCCTGCTACATCCTCTTGTGCACCGCGCTCGCCGGAATATGGATCTGCCGGGGTTGGGGCTACAGCATAAAACTACGTGCGCTGGGCCACAACCGCCGCATATATCTCTCGCTCGGTTTCTCGGCGTTGGCCGGTCGTGTGATCCTCTACACTCTTGCCGGAACGTTTGCCGTGTTATCGGGTCTCCTGCTGACAGCGACGACAGGGGCTGGAAACGTGCACGTCGCTTCGAGCTTCACCTTGGCGACTGTCGCCGCCGCTGTCGTCGGTGGCGCGAGTTTCGCCGGGGGCATCGTCTCACCAACCGGCGCGATCATGGCGATAGTCGGTATTTCTCTTGTTACGACGAACCTTACCTTTCTTGGGATCAGTTCGGAGTATTCCACCGCCATCGGTGGCCTGATCCTCATCCTCGCTCTCAGTTTCCGCTCGCTTGGGAGATCGATTGAAGCATGATTCAAAATTCAAACTCCCCTGGCGTTGACCTGTCGGCTACTCAAGTTGATGCCCGATCAGGATTCTGGCGGGACTTCCGGGACCGCTCCTGGATAGGCGCCCTCGTTGCGGCAATGGCGCTCTGGCTTCTTGCGGCATACATCACAGGTACGCTCTCACTCTCCTTTATTCTCGCCAATGCGACGATTGCGGGCTTCTTGGCAATCGCCGGGACAGCACAAATGACGGTTATTGCCAGCGGTCCAGGTAATTTCGACCTTTCGTTGCCCTATGTGATCACTTTCGGCGCCTATGTCATGTCGGCCGGTTTCCTGGGGCAGGGAAACATTCTTGGTTCACTCGGCCTGACCTTGTTAATCGGAGTGGTGGCAGGGGCCCTCAATGCGGCACTGATCGTGAAACTAAAAATACCCGCAATAGTTGCGACATTGGCTTCCGGATATATTATCTATAGCCTTATCGTGGCAATCCAGGGCGGCGGCTTCTCGCGGATCGGCGGCATATTCGAGGCTGCGCTGCGGACTCGCGTTTTCGGGGTTTCCGGCGCACTCGCGGTCAGCGTGATCACCCTTGTATTCGTCGCGTTTCTGCTACGCCGAACAATCTTTGGCCTGCACCTGCACGCCATGGGCCAAAATCGTCAGGCCGCGCGTCTTGCCGGCGTGCGCAATGGCTGGACGACCCTTGGCGCGTTCGTTCTCTCCGGGATTTTAGGAGCGTGGTTGGGCGCCTTGCTCGCAACTTATCAGGGAGGAGTTTCTGCGGATCTGGGTCGAAGCTTCCTCCTGGGATCTGTCGCATCGGTCGTTGTGGGCGGAACCCGTATCACGGGTGGTGTCACGTCCGTTGTCGGAACGGCAATTGGCGCATTAGTGCTCACGCTCACCCAATCCGACCTCATTCTTCTGCAGTTCAGCATCGGTGCGCAATACGTTATCCAGGGACTTATCGTTCTTTTGACCGTTTGCCTCGTCGCCCTGCGGACACGCGCCGGCACTTAAAGCCGCAATCAAAATCATCGAGGAGGAGAACTATGATGACGAAACGGGTAGGGAAACAACTCGCGTTGACAGCCATCGCATCGTTGATTGCAACACTGACTGTTGTATCAGCAGAAGCCAAGGACGAGATCATGATCGGTGTGGCTATGCCTTTCCAGGGTAATAGCTGGCAGAAAGGTTTCTTGGCTGCTGCCCAGTGGGCCGCAGGAGAGTTGAGCAAAGATGGCAAGACGGTGAAGCTCAACGTTGTCGATGCTGCTGGCGACGCCCAGACACAAGCTCAGCAACTCAACAACATGACTTTGCAAGGGGTAGACTTCATCATCCTGGAACCCCTGTCGGATACGGCGTTGAACGGAGCTATCGACAATGCGGTAGGTGCTGGAATTCCTGTTCTTACGACGGCTCTGGGTTCAGTCACCAATGCAAAAGCGATCGATCTTCAGTTCGACTATGATGAGCTCGGTGAAAAATACGTAAGCTACATAGCGCAGCGAACTGGCGGCAAGGGCAATGCGCTGAACATTCGCGGTCTCGCAGGCAACGCAGCCGAACAGGCCATTCAAGATGGCTATATCAAAGCATTGGCGAAATATCCGGATATCAAGATCGTTTCCGAAGTGTATGGGGACTGGAACCAATCGGTAGCCCAACAGCGAGTCTCGGCGATCCTGCCCACGCTGCCAAAGATCGACATCATCTTCTCACAAGGTGTCGCTGCCTTTGGCGCCGCCCAGGCTTTTCTCGCTGATGGTCGCGACGTGCCTTTGCAGGTCTATGGCTTCGACGGCACTGATGTGAACCTGTTACTCGATCTGAATTCCAAGTCGGGCTACGAGTCTGCGGCGATCAACGTCGATCCGGGGATCGGCAGCCTGGCGGTGAACGTCGCCGTTGCCAAAGTGGAGGGCGTCAACGTGCCGATGAAGATGACCGCCCCGATCCCGACGATCACGCTGGACGACCTGAAGACAAAATACGCGGGAATGGCTGACAGCGATATCGTATGGGTCAAGTATGCCTATGACTGGACGCTGACGAACGTCATCGGCGCGCAGTAGTCGACTTCAGTCCCATCATAAAAGCCAACCCTTTCTTTTTTCTGCTTGCGGTATTCGATTGACCGAACGCCGCAAGCTTTTTTCCTTTTGCCAGAAGTGAGGTGCTGCGATGTCCCAGTTTTACGAAATTGTTGAAAAAGTCTTCCTGGAGATGGTCGCGCCCATCTTCCCGCCAGAAGAACTCTACAGCGCAGGTCTGTTTACGGAAGGGCCCGCCTATTTTCCTGCGGGACGATACCTGTTGTTCACCGACATACCCAATGACCGGATATTACGCTTCGACGAGACGGATGACTCAATCAGCGTGTTTCGGCAGGATTGTGGTCACCCGAACGGTCAAACGGTCGATCTCGAAGGGCGGTTGATTACCTGCGAACACAGGTATCGCCGTGTGACCCGTACCGAGCATGACGGGAGGATCGTGACCATCGCCGATCATTGGCGCGGCAAAAAATTCAACTCGCCCAATGATGTCGTCGTGACTTCCGATGGCGCGATCTGGTTCACCGATCCGACTTATGGCATTTTGCACGACCTCGATGGCATCAAGGCGGAGCCGGAAATAGAAGGCCGCCATGTCTACCGTATCGACCCGCAAACCGGTGAAGTCGAGGCAAAGATAACCGACATGGTGATGCCCAATGGCTTGGCCTTCTCGAAAGATGAGACTACCCTATTCGTCGTCGACAGCGGTAAAAGTCATTTCGATGAAGCGCCCGCGCATCTTCGCGCCTTTAATGTCGATTCTGCGGCCCGAGTAACCGGTGGTGATGTTCTGGCAGATTGCCCTGTAGGGATTTTCGATGGCCTGCGGATGGATGCAGAAGACAACATCTGATCACCGCGGGAGACGGCGTCTATTGTTATGATCCCCATGGGACGTTGCTCGGTAAAATCTTGCTCGGCAAGATAGCTGGAAATCTTGTATTCGGGGGGGCTCGGCGTAATATCATGTATGTATGCGCCACGAACAGTCTTTACAGGGTTCGGCTAAAGATCAATGGCCGCGCACGCTAGTCTCCTTTGTATGCTGGACAAGTAGCCACATACACAATAGCCGAGGCGCTGCTGCACCTCGGCTATAGTGTATGTGGCAGATCTCCGGCTTTGATGTCGCCGCCAGACCCGAAGGTCCGTTTCCTGCGTTCCCTTAGCGAACAGGCCGAAAGGGGCAGCGCGTGCTGCCCCCTCATTTTTTGATCAATTGCCCAGAGAAATTCCGAGGTCCTTGATCAACGGTTGCCATACGGCCTTGTCGTCCTGCCACCGCTGCTGGAAAGATTGCGGGTCGCTCTTGGGCATGCCGAGACCGAGTTGCTCATATCGGGCTTTCACGGTTGAATCCTCAAGAGCCAATGCAAGCGCGTCGCTGTATTTCTTGACCACATCATCGGGGGTGTCATGGGGGACGACCAGCGCCTGCCAGGCCACGGCGGAAAAACCGGGGAGGGCCTTCTCTCCAAAGGTCGGCACATCTGGGAGTGCTGGAAGACGGGATGCGGAAAAAGTCGCCAGGGGGCGAAGATCACCGGAGCGGATCATTTCTCGTCCGGTGGTATAGTCGATAACAATCGCCGGGACCACCCCGGCAAGGGCGTCGTTAAGCGCCGGGGCCATGCCACGATAGGCGACGTGCTCGAGCTTGATATTCCCTTCCCGAGCCATTCGCTCGACAGCGAGATGCAAGGGTGTTCCAATGCCCGGGCTTGCATAGGCAATAGGCGTCGAAGATTCTTTCGCAGCCGCTAAAAATTCCTCAACGGTCTTGTATGGCTGGTCCTTGCCGACAGCCAACAGGAAGTTGACTTCAGCATATACGCCAACGGGCCGGAAATCCTTGTCTGGGTCATATTGAAGCGTGCGATACGCAACTGGATTGATAACCAGGGTCCCGTTGTCGACGGACATCACGGTTAGTCCGTCGGGCTTGGATTGGGCAAGCGCCGCTGCTGCAATCGCGCTGCCGGCCCCCGGCCTGTTGTCGATGATGATCGTCTGGTTGATCGTTTTTGAAATTGGTGCTGCGAGAAGGCGCGCGATGGCGTCGGTGGAGCCACCCGGCGGGTAGCCGACAAGCCACCTAATTTGGTCGGTGGCCGCACCAGCCGGCGAAGTCATCACGCCGATAGCGCCGAAAGCGATCGCGGCGGCAAGCACGCACCGTCTCTTCAGAAAATTGGTATTCATTTCGTCCTCCCTTTGATTGATGGTTTTAATGCGGATCCTTTGATGGAAAGGGCCAGGAATTTCCTCCGAAATCCCAGTCGATCTAGCGGTCGAAGGATCTGTGTGTCAGGCGATCGCGCGCGATCGTGACGCCCACGCGCAATCGGCTCCCCGTTCAGGCGAATGTGTTGCTGAGCGACCCGATTCCAGAGACCGATATCTCGACCCGATCTCCCGACTTGAGAAATCGTGGCGGCGTAAAGCCGATGCCGACCCCTGCAGGCGTGCCAGTTGCAATCACATCGCCGGGATTGAGGGTCAGGCCCGCAGAAATTGCCGCCAGCAACTGGGGAATCTTGAAGATCAAGCTCCCGGTGTTGGCCTTTTGCCGTAGTTCGCCGTTGACCTTGCATTCGATGTCGAGGTTTTCACCGTCGATTTCGTCGGCCGTGACGATCCACGGACCCATCGGACAAAATGTGTCGAGGCCTTTGCCTGCAAGCCACTGCTTGTGGTTCTTCTGTCGATCTCTGGCGGTGACGTCGTTGATGATCGTGTAGCCCCAGACATGCTTCATGGCGTCGGCCTCGGAAATATTGCGACCGGGACGTCCGACGATCACAGCCAATTCGGCTTCATAGTCTACCGCCTGTGTTGCTTGCGGGTGCATTTCGACCACGGCGTCCGGCCCGACAACGGTGCTCGGAGGCTTGGAGAAGATTGCCGGATAAGAGTCAATCTCCTGGCCTTTTACCGCTCCTGCTTCGAAGCCGCTGCCGGCGAATTCCTTTGCGTGTTCAAAATAGTTCTTGCCCACGCAGAAGATGTTGCGATCTGGGATAATGGGGGCCAGGAGCTGGACGTCTGAAAGCGGTAAGCCAGCTTCTGTTGCAGGCCGGTGGTCAAAACCCGAAATTGACAGCCGAATCAGATCAGCCGTGCCTGTTAGTCCATGATCGAGTGGGTGCACAACGTTATTCGCCGTGTCGACCACGCCCAGCAATACCTTACCTTCGCTGAGAAAGCGCGCGATTTTCATATCAATACCTTTTTTATGGCGAATGCCGGGGTCATTCGGGGCCGGCATTCGCGGCCACTTTATTTCGTTAGAACTGCGGAAGACGAATTTCGAGGAAGAGCGCGCCTTCCGAGGCGGTGATTGCCGCGGGTGCATCGGTCGGCAGAAGTTCAATTGCTGTCTGGGGGCCGTAAGTTTCGCCGTCGACAGTGATGTGCCCTTCGCTCAGAAACAGGACCTCAATGGTGTTTCTCGTTCCGGTCTTGAAGGTCGATCCCGCGTCGATCTTGATGAAACGAAGCCGTGCTTCGCGCTCGGTGAACACGCCAAGTGTTTTCGTTGACACACCGGCCTGCTCGGACTTCACCCACGGGCTTGCTTCAGGATACATCATGATGACATCATCATAACGAGGCTCGGCGAACTCGAGTTTCTTGCCGGTCGCTTCTTCGACGCAGGCCGCAGAACCGTCCTGATTATGCTTGTTGCCCTTTTCGTCATACCAGGTGAAAATGCCGTTTTTGAATTCACCCTTCTTTTTCAGCGCTTCGTTGGCGGCTTCACGTCTCGCCACGCTGAGGAAACCTTTACCGCTCGCACCTCCGAATTGAATAACCATCATTTCAAGGCCTTCCGGCCTGTCCTGCGGGCCGTAGTGAACGCTTTCCGGGAAATAAGCGACGGTGCCTTCCTTCATGACTTTGTGGGGCGAAACGGGGTAACTCCCCTTGAGAACGTAGCGGACCTGATCAAAATCGTGACGATGACGAGGGGTGCCCCAGCCACCGGAACCGGTGCGGCCAACGTTCAGCAGATAGTTGTTGGGAGAATCGTCTTCGCCGGTGAGGAGAAACTTCTGGTCGAGCTTGCCGTCTCGCATGCTGCCGACGCTTCCACCCGCTGATTTGGCTGCTTCTGAAATGCGCATCGTATCCTCCAAGGTTTGCGTAATCAGGTTCCCTTGGTTTTAAAAGACATGACGCCCCGCGGGAATACGGCGATTTCAAAGGGTATAAGTTAAGTTATCACCTCCGCCGCCTGGAGCCGGTTCTTGGTTGATTATCCACCAACGGCGTTTCACTTTGCTCGTGCTGGAACGTCTCGCCGCATCTTCGGCAAATCTGGATCAATGTATCTTTTTGATTGAGATGACCGCGGTTGGCTGCGCGCCAGAATATTCAGTTGGGGATCGCGAAATGTCAGATACAAAGGCCCGCAGGGTTAATCCACTTCTTGCCAAAATGGCCGCGGGAGAACTTGCTGTCGGCATGATCGTGCGGCTTGTCAGAGGCGTCGAAATCGTCGCGGTCGCAAAAACGGCGGGCTTCGATTGCCTCTTCCTGGATCAGGAGCACAATAGCTTTTCTTTAGAAACCATCAGCCAGATCTGTATCGCCAGCAATCTGGCGGGGATCACCCCGCTGGTGCGTGTTGTCGACGCAAACCATGCTTCGATCGCGCGGGCGCTGGAGTGCGGAGCGATGGGGGTGATTGTCCCGCAAGTCGAAACCGCCCACGATGCAGCTGCAGTGGTCAAAGCCGCCAAATTTCCTCCGCTTGGTCACCGTTCGATCGCGCCGTGCCTGCCGTTGCTCGATTTCCGGCCGACCCCTGCGGTGGAGGCGATGCAGACCATCAACGACGCGACAATGGTCGTCGTTATGATGGAATCTCTGGCTGCGCTTGAAGCCGTCGAAGAAATTGCGGCAGTCGAGGGTCTTAACATGATCCTGGTTGGCGCAAACGATCTTTGTAACGCTCTGGGTCTGCCCGGGCAAATCGAGCATCCGACGGTGCGCGCAGCTTTCGAAAAGGTGGCCAAGGCCTGCAGCGCAAACGGGATTTATCTGGGGGTGGGCGGATTGGGTTCCAATCCGGCGCTCGCCAAAGACATGATTTCGCTCGGTGCGCGATATGCGACCGCCGGCGCTGACATAACATTCTTCACCAATGCGGCAATTGCCAATGCAAGGAAATTCCAATGACGGCCAAAATCCCCACTCAACTGGATGCTGACTCAGCCGCTGTCGCTGATACGTTTGTCCATACTCCCCTTGATACGGGCGTGCCACAGTGGGCGCGCGACTTTGGTGTCGCCGGCAAGGTTGTTCTTATCACCGGCGCCGGCCAGGGTATCGGCCGCGAGCTTGCGCGCCAGTTCGCGGCCGCTGGCGCAACGCCTATCCTTGCCGACCTTAATATCGACAATGCGCAACGTGTCCGCGATGAAATTCTCGCTCAAGGGGGAAAGGCGACAGCCCATCCCGTCGATATCGCGGACGTCGCCTCTGTTGACGCTCTGGTAGCCGCAGTACTGGCGGAATACGGTCGTATCGATGTTCTTATCAACAATGCTGCGATGTTTGCTTCTCTTGACAAGCGCCATTTTGAGGCGATCCCCCTCGAAGAGTGGGATAGGGTTCTGCGAGTGAATATCACAGGCCCGTTCTTGTGCGCCCGCGCTGTTGTTCCGGCCATGCGAAAAGCGGGCTGGGGACGGATTATCAACATATCGTCTGACGCCGTTCCGAAAGGTGTACGCAATTACCTGCACTACGTCACCTCGAAATCGGCCATCATCGGCATGACGAATGCGATGGCGCGCGAACTGGGGCCGGACGGCATCAACGTGAACTGTATTCGACCTGGCCCGGTGGCGACGGAAGTCGAACGCGCGGTCAATCCGACACTTGATCTCAGGCGTCTGCAACTCTCGCAACAGTGCATACAGAGAGGGATGGTTCACACTGATCTCGTGGGATTGATGATTTTCCTGGCGACACCCGCATCCGGTTTCATCACAGGTCAAACCATCGCGGTTGACGGCGGTTACACCCACAGCAGTTGAGGAGCGTGTATCATGCGCGAGTACGGAAAGCTTTTTATTGATGGCGAGTGGGTTCAACCGTCGATTTCCCGAACCGTCCAGGTGACGGACCCTTCTACGGATCTGCCCTTTGCCTCGGTCGCTCTGGGCGGAGCGGAGGATGTGGATCGAGCAGTCGCTGCGGCGCGACGGGCATTCGAGAGCTTCTCTCGAAGCTCGGTTCCGGATCGGTTGGCGTTGCTGGATGACATTGCCGCCGCATACGAGGCCCGAATGAGCGAACTGTCGGCTGTCGTCGCCGAGGAGATGGGATTCCCGGTCAGCTCGAACGTCCAGGTTGCCGGCCCGCTGATGCATTTCCAGCAAGCCCGTAAGGTTCTCCAGAACTATCATTTTGAGACACGTATCGATGACACGATTATCCGGCGTGAGCCGATTGGCGTCTGTGGACTGATTTCGCCGTGGAACTGGCCGATCCAGACGTTGACTGTCAAGATCGCCTATGCGTTGGCGGCAGGTTGCACAGTCGTCTACAAGCCAAGCCAGGTCACGCCTATCAGCGCAATCGTCTTGACCGAAATCCTGGAAGCCGCCGGCGCGCCGAAAGGGGTAGTCAATCTTGTCAACGGCGACGGCGCTACTGTCGGCGAGGCGCTGGCTGCGCACCCTGACGTCGACCTGATCTCGTTTACAGGGTCGACCGGAGCAGGTGCGCGTGTTGGGGCGGTGGCGGCCCAGACGATCAAGCGCGTTTCTCTCGAACTCGGCGGAAAATCGGCAAGCATCGCACTTCGCGATGCCGATATCGCCGCGGCCGCACGCTGGACGATCCAGCGCTGCTTCTTCAATACCGGGCAGTCCTGCCATGCTCCGAGCCGTCTGTTGGTTCCCCGGGAGCGGCTTGGTGATGCTGTGGCGGCAATACGCGACGAGGTCACGAAATTCCGGATCGGAGACCCCCGCGACCCGGTGACAACGATGGGTCCCATGGTCAGCCGCTCGCAAAGCAACAGCGTCCAGCGTTACATCGAGACCGGTATAGATGAGGGCGCAACACTTGTGTGTGGCGGTCCAGGTTTACCGGGTGGTGTCAATCGTGGCGCCTTTGTCCGCCCGACGGTGTTTTCGGAGGTGACGCCTGCGATGACTATTGCGCGCGAAGAGATTTTTGGGCCTGTGCTTGCGGTGATCTCCTATGACGATGAGGAGGAAGCTATCTCCATTGCGAATGATACCCCGTTCGGTCTTGCCGGGTATGTTTTTTCAGCCGATTCCGAAAGAGGCTATGCAGTTGGCAATCGCCTTCGCGCAGGACGCGTCTTCTACAATGGAGCCGCGGCCAATCCCGCTTCACCGATGGGCGGTTACAAACAGTCGGGCAACGGCCGGGAAATGGGGATATTCGGTCTTGAGGAATATCTCGAGATCAAGGCAGTATTCGGTCTTAAGGAACGTGCTCAGATACTGCCGTCCCTGACGGCATAGTCGCGTTACGGGTCGGCGCCTCACTTTCGAGAGCCGCCCGTTCCCGTTCGCGGTTTGAAAGCTCCTGCCCAACTGAACTTACGAGCGAGACGAGTTCTCGGCTTGGCTCATCGAGTTGGTGCCCCTCCCGAAAAAACACCGCGATATTTCGTTCCAGCGCTGAATCGGTGACGTCAAGGCGGCATAGGCGACCTTCATCGAGGTCGACACGAACTGCATGGGCGGGCAAGACAGCGAGGTGATCGCCGTTGACAACGAGCGATTTTAAGAGCGTCACAGACCCGCACACGGTCATATGTTCCGGCGGCGGCACGTTTGCGTTTCGAAGGGCAGCATCAAGAATGACGTGGGACCGTCTGGCTGTTGGGCATACCCACGGGTACGTCACCAAGACATCCCATTGTAGATCCGGCTCATTCGCAAGCGGATGCCCTGCACGAGCAATGACGCATAGTTTGTCGCGAAACAGAACGCGTTGGCGAAGCCCGTTTTCCAGATCGTAGCATTCCGTGAAGCCAAACACGAAGTCGAACTCCCGACGAAGCAAGCCCGTCAGGAGGTCGATTTGAGGAACCTCTACGACCTCAAGTTCACGTTCCCGGTAAATATTGCGCCAGCGATTCAACGCGATGGGGATGACCGAGCTTGCAAGGCTTGGAAGGCTGCCTACGCGGATCACCCCAGGATCACCGCCCTGCACACTCATAAGCGCTCGTGCGGCCAGACCGATTTCATCACGTATCAAGCGGGCGTGACAATATAAAACCTCGCCGGTTGTCGTGGGGATGACACCGGTGGGGCCTCGTTCAAGCACCTTCATCCCCAGCTCTTCTTCAAGCCGGTTCATCGACGTCGAAAGCGCGGGCTGTGAGATTTGCAGAGCACGTGCCGCACTTTTCAAGCTGCCATGCTCAATGATCGTTGCGAGGTAGAGAATCTTTTTCGGATCGATCCGCATGGCGCTGTTCAGCATCTCATTTGTCTCCTCTCGACTTGCGATGACAATAGCACCGCGTTCCCTGGCAGGATTGTACCTCGAAATGCGCATATGGTGAATGAGGGGGATAGCAAAATATTATACCTCTTCCCGCGAGACGGCTCACTGCGATGGCGCCCGGCAGGCGTGTCGATTAGAGTTGTTTTGATAAATGCCATTTGGAGGTGGCGTTTGAACTTGGGAGGAAGACAATGATTACCCGAAGAAAATTTATCGCAGCGGCGTCCACCGGTGCCGTCCTGGGGTTAAGCGGCGTCCGCGTCGCAACAGCGCAAGCGGAGTACCCGACAAGGCCCGTGAGTATTATCATCGGCAACCCTCCAGGCGGCGACGACGATACACTCAGCCGATTTCTGGCTGAGCAGGTGCGCGCGGATATCAAGCAGACGGTGATCGTTGACAATCGCGGCGGCGGCGCCACGACGGTGGGCGGCAATCTCGTCGCTTCCTCAGAACCGGACGGGTATCGCATACTTTGTCTCACGACGTCGGGTATCGTCCAGACGGTGCTTCGCGATAACCTTCCCTACAACCTCGACAGTTTCGCGCCTATCGTGGGCATAGGTGGCTATCCCATGGCGTTGGTGGTTTCAGCGCAGTCGGATATCAAGACTTTCGAAGATCTTGTGAAAGTCGCGAAGTCGGGCGATGGCATCACCTACGGAAGCGCCGGTGCCGGCACTCTCGCGCATCTCACCGCTGTTCGCTTCCTGAAAGAAATCGGTGGCAAGGGCGTTCATGTGTCCTTCAAGAACAATCCCGAGGGTCTACAGGCGCTCGGCGGTAACTTCATCCAGATGATGTTCCCGTCGGCGCGTGAGGCAGCGACGCTTTCTGCAAACGGTCTTCTGCGCACCCTGGCCGTCACTTCTCCCAAGCGAACCGCAAATCTGCCTGATGTTCCCACGACTGCGGAACTGGGCTATCCGGCGGTCGATAGCACTCTTTGGTACGGCTACATGGCCCCGAAGGGGACGCCCGATCCTATTGTGAAAAAACTTTCCGACGCGATCAGCCGTGGTGTCCAGAGCGAGGCGTTCAAATCTAAGTTCGATCCCTTGGCTTTCCAGGAGGCATTGTTAAGCGGTCCGCAACTGCGCGAATTCATGACCGCTCAGGCACAAAAATGGCAATCGGTCATCAAGGAAAACAACATCAAGTTCACCGACTGACAACCGCGTCGTCAATCCCCGGGGCAGCATTCTGCTCCGGGGCCTATGCAGAAATAGGCTTGTTCACAGAGCCTAAGAGGACTTTCAATGAAGAACTACCAGATGCTTATTGCCGGCGAGTTTGTCGACCCCGCTGACGGCCAATTTCTCGAAACAACAGACCCGTATCGTGGCGAGGTGTGGGCAAAAATCCCACGGGCAAAATCCACTGACGTCGATCGCGCCGTGAATAGTGCTTACGAGGCCTTGACCTCCGGCCCATGGTCGCGGTTCACCGCGACGCAACGGGGGAAGTATCTCAACGCAATCGCGGATCAGGTCGAAAAGCATCGTGACCGGCTTGCGGAGATCGAAACGCGTGACAATGGGAAGCTTCTTCGCGAAACACGTGGCCAACTTGGCGCAATCGCGGAATGCTGGCGTTATTATGGAGGTCTTGCCGACAAGATAGAAGGGCAATCGATCCCGATCGAGAAGGCCGACGCACTGGCCTTTACGACCCGTGAACCGATCGGAGTCGTCGCGGCGCTCACGGCATGGAATTCACCTTTGTGGTTTGCGGCGATCAAGTGTGCGCCGGCTCTTGCGGCAGGCTGCACGGTCGTCGTCAAACCATCGGAATTCGCATCGGCAAGTACGTTGGAATTCGCCGCCCTAGTCAATGAAGCGGGCCTTCCTCCCGGAGTCTTCAACGTTGTGACAGGGCTCGGTCAGGAGGCTGGCTCAGCATTGGTGGAGCATCGGAACGTCGCCAAAATCACCTTCACCGGTTCGGATGTGACGGGTGCTCGCGTGTACGAGACCGCCGCCCGGCAGATGAAACGAGTCTCGTTGGAGCTTGGCGGCAAGTCTCCGAACATCGTGTTCGAGGATGCCGACATGGCGCTTGCCGCTGCTGGTGCTGTATCGGGTATTTTCGGCGCTTCGGGTCAGATGTGCACGGCCGGCTCGAGGCTTCTGGTCCAGCGCAGCGTTCTTGACGAATTTACCGGCCGACTGATCGATCTGGCGCGCAACATCCGCCTGGGCGATCCGATGGACCCGGAGACGGATGTCGGTCCTATCGCCACACCACCTCAGTTCGAAAAAGTGATGCAGTATCTGGATGTCGCCAGAGCCGATGGCGCACGCTGCATTCTTGGCGGCAAGGTCGCAGCCGGTCCTGGGCTTATTGGCGGTCAATTTGTCGAACCGACTGTGTTCGCGGACGTATCCAATCAAATGCGTATCGCGCAGGAAGAAGTTTTCGGTCCCATCCTGTCCATCATCGCCTTCGACACAGAGGAGGAAGCGGTGAAGATCGCCAATGAGATTGACTATGGCCTCGTTGCCGGTGTCTGGACAACCAATATCGGTCGAGCCGTTCGCATGTCCAAAGCCTTGAATGTGGGCACTGTCTGGGTGAACACGTATCGCGCCTACAGCTATATGGTCCCCTTCGGTGGCATGAAGCGATCGGGGCTGGGCCGCGAAAGTGGAGTCGAGGCCGTCAACGAGTATCTCGAGACGAAGAGCGTGATCATCTCGGTCGCCGAGGATGTGCCGGAAAACCCCTTCATAATGAGATGAACGGAGAAGTTTTTCGATAAGCTTCTTCCGCTTGAGACGGCAGGGAGGCCGTATCATGAGCGTACAAAATAATACGGCGTCAGCTGGGCGCCTTGATGGACGACGCATTGTTGTTACAGGCGCGGCTTCGGGCATAGGAAAAGCGACGGCCGAACTTTTCGCAGCAGAAGGCGCCCAGGTTGCCTGTCTTGACCTGAACCCAGCTGCCGTCTCCGCCGTAGCGCAGGCCATCGGCGGTTTTGCAATCCAAGCCGACATCACCAATGAAGACGACCTAACCAATGCTTTTGGCAGGGCGGCTTCCCATCTCGGTGGCATTGACGGTCTTGTGAATGCGGCCGGCATCATGGCGACGGGCTCTGTGCTCGACATGCCTGTCGCGACGTGGAAAAAGATCGTCGAGGTCAATCTCGTTGGCGCCTATCTGGTAACCAGGGCGTGTTTGCCGTTTTTGCGCAGCGCCGAGGCCGGCACGATCGTCCACGTGGCATCTGCTCAGGGTTTGTTACCCAATGCGCCAGACCACACAGCCTATGCCGCGTCCAAAGGCGGCGTTGTGAACCTGAGCCGCGCTCTTGCCGCCGAGTTGTCGCCGCAGGTGCGGGTGAATGCCGTGTGCCCCGGCATGGTGGATACACCGTTGGCGGTCGGCAACAAAGGCAATGTGGCCAATTACGCGCTGAAACGGATCGCAGAAGCTGGTGAAATTGCCAGCGCCATCCTGTTCCTGACCAGCAAAGATTCTTCCTACGTCACCGGAGCAATCCTCGCGGTCGATGGCGGTCGATCATTCCACTGAAATTCGGAAATAAAGGCGAGAAAAGAAATGAACGCGAACGTTAACGCGAAAAATATCGCCAGCGGAGTCATTCTGCTCACGATTACCGCGATAGGCTTCTATATCAACCTCGATTATCCGGTCGGAACAGCGAGCCGTATGGGTCCCGGATACATGCCGCTCGTCGTGCTTGTTACGCTGGGGGGTCTTTCGCTTGGCGTCCTCTTCACCGGCATTCGCGGCACGCCCGAGGGGCTCGGAAAGTGGGCATGGCGGGAAATGGGCCTGATCCTTGCCGCGCTGGCGATATTTGGCGTGATGCTTGAACATATCGGAATGGCTGCCGCTACCATAGCCCTCGTCGTGATCAGCGGTTTGGCGGATAGGACCCAGACGTTGAAAGGCATCGTGGCTTTGGCCGTCGTTCTGGTCGCCCTCTGCTGGCTGATCTTCACGTGGGGCCTGCAGATCAACGTTCCTTTTCTTCCGCGCTTTCTTGCAAACTATTGAGGTCAAGTCAGATGCTAGACAATCTCGCACTAGGCCTGTCGGTCGCATTTACCTACCAGAACCTGGCTTTTGCCTTCTTTGGCTGTTTGATCGGCACCGCGATCGGCGTTCTTCCCGGAGTGGGTCCCGTCGCAACGATCTCGTTGCTGTTGCCCATGACGTTCGGTCTCGACCCGATCACGGCGATGATCATGCTGGCAGGCATTTATTACGGCGCTCAATATGGAGGATCGACCTCGGCCATCCTGCTGAACCTGCCTGGTGAAGTGACCGCCGTCGTCACCACCCTCGAAGGCCACAAGATGGCGCGTGCCGGACGAGCCGGCGCAGCACTCGCCGTTGCGGCAATCGGTTCGTTCTTTGCGGGAACCGTTGCTACATTGGTGGTGGCGGCCTCCGGTCCGCTACTAACGGCGGTCGCCATGTCGTTTGGACCCGCGGAATATTTTTCGCTGATCCTGCTTGGCTTGATCGCAGCGACGGTTCTGGCGCAAGGGAACATGTTCAAGTCGCTTGCCATGATCGTCCTCGGCGTATTGCTAGGCTTGGCGGGAACTGACCTGCAAAGCGGCCAGATTCGATTCACGCTGGGGTTTCCGCAATTATTCGAAGGGGTTGGTTTTGTCCCGCTCGCCATGGGCCTGTTCGGGATCGCCGAGATTATCCGTAACCTGGAATGTCCGGAAAATCGGTCTGGCACAGTGTCGCGGGTGGGCAGTCTGTGGCTGACGAAGAAGGAATTCGCACGTTCGGTTCCTTCGGTACTTCGTGGCACTGCTCTGGGGTCGTTGCTGGGAATATTACCGGGTGGAGGTCTCGCGCTCTCGACCTTCGCCTCCTACATGCTCGAACGGAAAGTGTCGAAGTATCGGGGTGAGTTTGGCAACGGTGCAATCGAAGGCGTTGCAGGCCCGGAAAGCGCCAACAATGCAGCCTCACAGACGTCGTTCATTCCAATGCTGACCCTTGGAATTCCCGCGAACGCCGTCATGGCGCTGATGATTGGTGCGCTCATGATCCAGGGTATTCAACCCGGGCCGCGTATGATCGACGAACAACCCACACTGTTCTGGGGACTGATCGCCAGCATGTGGATCGGCAACCTGATGTTGCTGGTCATCAACCTCCCTCTAATCGGGATTTGGGTATCTTTGCTCAAGGTTCCGTACAAGTATCTTTACCCTGCGATTTTGGTCTTCTGTGGCATAGGTGCATATTCCGTCAACAATGCCGCCTTTGACGTCTATCAGACGGTGCTGTTCGGACTTGTAGGCTACATTTTGATCAAACTGGAATTCGAGCCGGCGCCTTTGCTTATTGGGTTCGTCCTTGGCCCGTTGCTCGAAGAGAATTTGAAGCGCGCCATGGTCTTGTCTCGCGGCGATGTGAGTGTCTTCATCGAACGACCGGTCAGCGCCGTATTCCTGATCTTGGGGTTTTTGGCTCTCGCAGCGATGATATTGCCCAATATTCGCCGGAAGAAAGATGAGGCTCTAGCCGAGTAAGGCTTCATCCCTATCTCGTTCAAAGTATCCGCCTCCCATGGAGTTGCATGCCATGGGAGGTGTTTTTTCGTCTTAATAATATTGAGAATTTCGACGGTTTCTCGCCCATTCGTCCGTTTCGAATCGACTGAGAAGTTCAAAGCCCAGGCTACTGATCAACTCACCCGGAGGAACGTGTCGTTCGAGATGACGGTCGTGAGTGGTAGAAGCGCGGCGTGATTTCACCATCGGATAATGCGGTAAAACAAAGGGATATAGCACGCTCCGCCATTCCGTTAGGCAGGGCGTGCTCCGAAAGGTTCGCAGAAATCGATTAATCTTGTTGCCGAACGATGAAAAAATGGAGGGTGAGATCGGCAGTGCCGAAACAGGCTGTGGTCGGAGAGACCGATGGAGTAGCCCGCTTTATCGGCTTTGGCGCCTCACAGGGCGTTGGCGTTGCCACATGAGTATGCGAGCGGTGCAATTCCCGCTGTTATCAAGGCTGTCATCACGATCAAATGGCCTCCGCCTCCAATCTGAAGAGGTGGTCATCGAGTTTGATCGAAAATGCGTGACCCGAGTGTCTTGCTTCCGCTCGATGACGTTGTCAGGTGCTTAGCGCTTACGCTGTAACCCGCTTGTGGTCGAAGACAAATTTGCGCCAGCGATTAATGGTATATGCTTTGAAGATGCCATTAAGAAAAAACGGATCGTGCTCGATATAATCTACCGCGTCTTGCCGTTCGTCCGAGTCGAGTATGATGAGTCCTCCGTTCGGGAAATCGTCGTCTTCGGGAAAGAGTCCGCCGCTGGCAATGATCCGGCTGGCATTCTTGTCAACATATTGGAGATGTTCCGCACGAAGCTCGCGCTTCCGCTCAAGGACGCCAGGCTCATCGTGAAATGTTATGACATAAGGCATTTAAGTTTCTCTCCTAAATCGCTTATTACTCGTCGCTATTGAAGCGTTACCCTCATGGACTAGTACGTGTCGCGGGAACGAGCAACCTTGAGCGGCAAGTCGCTATAATGTTATGTTATTGCTTGCCGTTGCAGCGCCTAACATAGATTGCACACGGTATTTCGAGGGAAATTTCCTCTCAGCAGTGCTCCGTTGACGCCTGTGCTCTCCGTATTTCCGGTGTTCGACGGTTTGACCCGGCGCGTCGTCAGCGACACGCGTATTCATGAGCCCCATCGATAGCTGCATGCGATAGATCTCATTTAAACTTCCTTCTCCCATGCTCTATGATTATACTTCGTGCCCTTGCCAAACGTCCTAACTCAATGAATGAAGTGGAACCTCGGCATGCAATCTTCTGTCAATCTTGAAATTTCCCGTCGTGACCTGTTGGCGTCATCTGCGGTGGCAGTCGCTGTTACCGGGGTCGCCCGCCAAGCTGACGCACAATCGGCGGCTCCTTCAGCCGCTCACAAAAGCCATGTCACCTTCATAGTCAATGGTGAGAGCAGCAGCCTGGATATCGACAACCGGACGAGCCTGCTCGACGCCCTGCGTGAACACCTGCATCTAACCGGAACAAAGAAGGGGTGCGATCACGGTCAGTGCGGCGCCTGCACGGTCATGGTGGAAGGCCGCCGTATCAACTCCTGCCTGACGCTGGCCATTATGCATGACGGCGACGCGATCACCACGATTGAGGGACTTGGCAGGCCCGGCGCGCTGCATCCGATGCAGGCGGCCTTCGTCAAGCATGACGGTTTTCAATGTGGATATTGCACGCCTGGACAGATCTGTTCCTCCATCGGCGTGCTTGACGAAATCAAGGCGAACATTCCAAGCCATGTTACCGGCGATCTGACCGCGCCCGTCCAGTTGAGCCAGATGGAAGTTCGCGAGCGCATGAGCGGCAATATCTGTCGATGCGGTGCCTATTCCAATATTGTCGACGCAATTTCGGAAGTCGGAGGAATCAAAGCATGAGAGCCTTCAGTTACGAACGTGCCTCGTCCGTCGAGGCCGCGGCCAAAGCGGTTGCTTCCAATCCTCACGCCAAGTTCATTGCCGGCGGGACGAACCTGCTCGACCTGATGAAGCTCGAGATAGAGACGCCGACGCATCTTGTCGACGTCAACGGGCTTGAATTGGACCAGATTCAGGCGACGCCGGATGGCGGGTTGCGCATTGGCGCGCTGGTTCGTAACACCGATCTTGCCGCACATGCGAAGGTTCGAAGTGACTATGGGCTCCTGTCGCGTGCGCTTCTTGCCGGTGCTTCCGGGCAGCTCCGCAACAAGGCGACGACGGCCGGAAACCTCCTGCAACGAACGCGCTGTCCGTACTTTTACGATCCTAACCAGCCCTGCAACAAGCGACAACCCGGCAGTGGCTGTTCCGCCATTGGCGGCTTTACCCGTCAGCACGGGATCGTTGGCGTATCGGACGCCTGCATCGCCACCCATCCAAGTGATATGGCGATTGCCATGCGAGCGCTGGACGCCGTCGTGGAAACCGTCAAATCGGACGGAGGCCGCCGCTCAATACCGATAGCGGATTTCTACCGGCGGCCAGGAGACACACCTCACATCGAGACGATACTGGAGCACGGTGAGTTCATCACCGCCGTTGCGCTCCCTTCGCCGCTTGGCGGCAAGCACGTCTATCGCAAAGTCCGTGATCGCGCGTCCTATGCGTTCGCGCTCATTTCTGTTGGTGCAGTGATTCAGCCGGATGGTAGAGGACGCTTTGCGGTCGGTGGTGTCGCCCCCAAGCCGTGGAGAATCGAAGCGGCGGAAGCCGAGTTGCCTAAGGGGGCTCGTGCTGCGACTGAAATTCTCCTCGCCGACGCCCATCCAACAGAGCAAAACCGTTTCAAGATCGATCTGGTCAAGCGCACGCTTGGCGCCGTGGTCGAAGAAGCGCGGGGTTGAGCCATGCGATTCGACAAACCAGCCACCACAAATCCGATCGACCAGATGAAGGTCATCGGCCAGCCTATCCACCGTATAGACGCTCAGCTCAAGACGACGGGCCTAGCCATGTATGCCTATGAATGGCACGAGCCTGACATGCCGTATGTCTATGGGTACCCTGTTGGTTCGGCGATCGCCAAGGGGCGCCTTAGATCGATAGACATCTCTGCTGCCAAAGAGGCCGATGGCTTCATCGCAGTTGTCACCGCGCTCGATGTTGGCGATCTCAAGAAAGGCAAATACAACACTGCGAAGCTCTTCGGAGGACATGAGATTCAGCACTATCATCAGGCCATTGCCGTTGTCGTTGCTGAGACTTTCGAGCAGGCAAGGGCCGCTGCCGCACTGGTGAAAGTCGATTATGAAACGGAAACTGGCGCCTTTGACTTGCAGGATGCAATGCGCACAGCAGTCAAACCGGACGACTCGCAGCAGCCGGATACGACGGTTGGCGACTTCGAGGCTGCTTTTCGCACCGCGCCAGTAACGCTCGACGAGACTTATACGACACCCGACCAATCGCATTCGATGATGGAGCCGCACGCCTCCATTGCCGCATGGCACAACGAAGAACTGACGGTTTGGACATCCAGCCAAATGATTGACTGGTGGCGGACGGACCTTGCGACGACGCTCGGCGTTGACAAGGAAAGGGTGCATTTGATGTCGCCGTTCATTGGTGGTGGTTTTGGTGGCAAGCTGTTTCTGCGCGCGGACGCGGTGCTGGCGGCGTTCGGCGCCAAGGCTGCGGGTCGCCCCGTCAAGGTGGCGCTACCCCGTCCGTTCATGGTCAACAATACGACTCACAGACCCGCAACCGTTCAACGCATCCGTATAGGCGCCGAATTGGACGGCAAGATCACGGCGATTGCCCATGAAAGCTGGTCCGGCGATCTAAAGGGGGGCAATCTGGAGACGGCCGTGAATCAGACACGGCTTCTCTATGCAGGAGCCAACCGGATGACGGCGATGCGGCTGGCGACGCTCGACCTTCCGGAAGGCAACGCCATGCGGGCGCCCGGTGAAGCGCCGGGTCTTATGGCGCTGGAAATTGCCATAGACGAAATCGCTGAAAAGCTTGGCCTTGATCCTGTCCAGTTCAGGATAGTCAATGACACTCAAGTTGACCCTGAAAAACCGGAGCGGCCATTCTCTCATCGTGATCTTGTCGGCTGCCTCAAATTGGGAGCAGAACGTTTCGGCTGGAGCAACAGACCAAATACCGGTGCACGGCGCGAAGGCAGCTGGCTGATCGGAATGGGTGTCGCCGCTGCGTTCCGCAACAATCTCGTGCTTCCCTCCGGCGCCCGCGCCAAGCTCGACAGTCAGGGCGTCGTTACCGTTGAAACCGATATGACCGACATCGGTACCGGAAGCTACACGATCATCGCTCAGACTGCCGCCGAGATGATGGGCGTCGGCATCGACAAGGTCGCCGTGCAGCTTGGTGATTCACGTTTTCCCGTATCGGCTGGCTCCGGCGGGCAATTCGGCGCCAACTGTTCGACGTCAGGCGTCTACGCCGCCTGCGTCAAGCTCCGAGAAGCCGTGGCAAGCAAACTGGGCCTGAACGCGCAGGATGTGACCTTCGAGAACGGTGAGGTTCGTTCTGGAGACAGGTCCGTTACCCTGGCTGAAGCGGCCGGGGCTGATGGCCTTTTCGGCGAGGACAGGATGACGTGGGGTGACCTGACCGATACTTATCAGCAATCGACCTTTGGAGCGCATTTCGTTGAAGTCGGTGTCGATATCGCGACCGGTGAAACCCGCATCCGTCGAATGTTGGCAGTCTGTGCCGCCGGGCGCATCCTCAATCCGATCACCGCGCGCAGCCAGGTCATCGGCGCGATGACGATGGGGGTAGGGGGCGCGCTATCGGAAGAGCTTGCCGTCGATATGCGTCGCGGGTTCTTCGTCAACCATGATCTTGCCGGCTACGAAGTGCCTGTGCATGCCGACATCCCACATCAGGAGGTGATCTTCATGAACGAGACAGACCCGATGTCTTCGCCGATGAAGGCGAAGGGCGTTGGCGAGCTTGGGCTTTGCGGAGTCTCAGCGGCGATTGCAAACGCCATTCACAACGCCACCGGAATTCGCGTCCGGCACTATCCGATCACGCTTGATAAGCTGATCGGTGGTCTGCCGGAGGTGGCGTGACTGAACTTCCAGCGACGATCGCCGGCTCAATCGCCATGCCTTCTCAGAGGTTTCCATGGTTCAAATGTGTTCTTCCATTCTGCAAGCGACTCCGGTGCGCACATCGGTAGCGGACGATCCTGCAGATCTCCTTCGCTTTGCGATTAATGCCCATCAAGCTGGGCCTGTGGCATTGGCCACCCTGGTCGAAATCCGGGGTGGGGCCGCTCGGGCTCTCGGTTCGCATGTCGTGGTGGCGGCTGACGGGCGCTTTTGCGGCTATGTCTCCGGTGGATGCGTTGAAGCCGCCGTCGCGGCAGAGGCCCTCCTCGCGATGTCGGTGGGGCGCGATCGGGTCGTCAAGTTCGGTGACGGTTCTCCTTTTTTCGATATCGTTCTTCCGTGTGGCGGTGGCGTTTCCGTAGCGATCCACGTGCTGAGGGAGGTCGGCGCCTTGCGGCAGGCTCTTGACCGCCTCGCGCGACGGCAAGCGGTGGGCCTAAGATACTCACCGCAACAGGAGACGCTCGAAGCGGTTGAGATGCCGGTACGGTCGAGCTGGATCGAAGGCGATTTCATCACAGCTTATCGTCCCATGACCAGGGTTCTTATTTCCGGGCGGACAGCGGAAGCCGAGGCTGTGGCGCGACTGGCCGAGGCCGCTGGTTACGATGTCACGCGCTGGCGGACGGGAGACGGTATTAAAAATGCCGTGCAGGATATCGACCCATATTCCGCGGTTGTGCTGTTGCATCATGATCTCGACGCGGAAACCGTGGTTCTGGCTGCTGCGCTACGCTCTTCCGCATTCTACATCGGCGCACTCGGCAGCACCCGTACTCATCGTCAACGTGTGCAGCGTCTCACGGTGCAGGCTTTCAAAACGGAAGATATCAATCGGATCAAAGCGCCTATCGGCATGTTTGGTCCGACCAGGGATACGACATCGCTGGCGCTCTCCGTGCTGGCCGATATTGCGGCGTCGAGGTTGACCGCGTTTGGATGAGACCGCCAGTGACTATCGATCATCTTTCAACGAACAGTACCGTCGCCGTTATTATTTTGGCGGCCGGGACGTCGAGCAGGATGGGTTCAAACGGATTTCATAAATTGCTCGCCAATTTTGACGGCATACCGCTCGTACGCCGCACTGCGCTAGCGGCGACTGGTTGTCAGAGCCGGTCGGTTGTCGTAGTGACCGGGCATAGGGACGCTGAAATAAGGGATGCGATTGCGCGCCTTGATGTACAGATCGTGTATAACGATGCCTACCTTTCAGGAATGGCGAGTTCGCTTGCAGCCGGCGTAAATGCGGCGGAGCGCAGCCTGCCTGACGGCGTGTTGGTCCTTCTTGCCGACATGCCTTTTTTGACTGTGTCCGACCTGGACATGCTGATTACTGAATTTCAAAATCAAGGGGGGAATGTCATCGTTCGCGCCACGGCGAATGGTGCGCCGGGCAACCCTGTAATCTTTCCCAGGCAATTCTTTGGACGGCTGAAAAAACTTATTGGCGACGAAGGTGCGCGCAGGATGATTGGTCAAGATGGAGTAGAGGTTGTCGATGTGGAAATTGGTGACGCCGCCCGTATTGATGTCGACACTCCCGATCAAATCGTTGCCGCAGGGGGTGTTCTCGTTGACGGAGAAGCAAGGGTGAAGGGTGAGTGAACCTCCATGTTTGACACATTGACAGTTCCGTTGGTCGCCAAGGGCAGTACAACCTCCTTGACTGACCCCTTCGGGCGGGCGGTCACCTATCTACGGGTCTCGGTCACCGACCGCTGCGATTTCCGCTGCACCTATTGCATGGCAGAAAACATGACCTTTCTGCCGAAGAAGGATTTGTTGACACTAGAGGAGCTCGGCCGGCTCTGTTCGGCCTTCGTGACCAAGGGGGTGCGCAAGATTCGTCTAAGCGGCGGAGAACCTCTGGTGCGCAAGAATATCATGGTTCTAGTACGCCAGCTCGGCCGTCAGCTCGGCGCCGGTCTCGACGAGCTGACGATCACAACCAATGGCTCTCAGCTTACTCGCCACGCGCAAGAGCTTTATAATTGCGGCGTGCGCCGTATCAACGTCTCGCTTGATACCCTCGATCCAGAAAAATTCCGCAAGGTGACCCGCTGGGGCGATTTTGGAAAAGTCATGGAAGGTATCGACGCCGCCCAGGAGGCCGGACTGAAGATCAAGATCAATGTCGTGGCGCTAAAAGACTTCAATGACATCGAAATACCCGACATTATATGTTTTGCGCACGGCCGAGGCATGGATGTGACCCTCATCGAAACCATGCCTATGGGCGAGATCGAGGAAGATCGCACCCACCGATACCTGCCGCTGTCTCGGTTGCGCGCAAACCTTGAACGGCGGTTCACGTTCACCGATATCGACTACCGAACAGGCGGTCCTGCCTGCTATGTCCGGGTAGGCGAGACCGGTGGCCGCCTGGGCTTTATCACGCCGCTGACCCATAATTTCTGCGAAAGCTGCAATCGCGTGCGGCTCACCTGCACAGGTACTCTCTACATGTGTCTTGGTCAGGACGCCGCCGCCGATCTGCGCACCGTATTGCGCATGTCCGAGGGCGACGATTGTCTTTCGGCCGCGATCGACGAAGCCATCCTTCGCAAGCCGAAAGGTCACGATTTCATCATCGACCGTCTGCACGGGAGACCCGCCGTCGCCCGGCACATGAGCGTTACCGGCGGTTGACAAGAACCGCTCTCCATTTGGGCGTTGGCCGCTTGTCTTCGTGATGAGGCTGCGGCCCATCGCAGTAAACGATCGTCTTCTCTTTTCCTTGCCGGAGATGTTGGGAATGAACAATCCAGTGCGGCCCGTCAGGAACAGCGACCGGCATGTCGGGCACGCGATAATTGGCTCTAGCCGGCCGGAAATGGGGCGACTATGGCGAAGCTGAATTTTCTGCCACATGCGACGGCGCTGGCCTTGGGCAGAGCGGAAAGAGCCGGGTTCAAGATCGCCGTGGGCGGGAGAACTATTGCCATCCTGCTGATCGCGATCGCATATTTGCTAAGTTATTATTTTCCAATCAATCTGGCTATTTTCGGGATGACAGCGGTAATAGCGCTGGGTGGCCTGACGACGCTGAAAGCGATTGGCACAAAATATGAAAGGCATGCACGGTACGTGTTGTTTGCTTTCGACGCGAGCGTTGTGACCGTGTTGCTCGCCTTCGTTCCGCTGAGCAGCGGCGGCCACGTTCCGCAGAATCTGGTATTTTTGACAAGCTCGATGCAGCATTATTACTTGGTCGTTGCGGCCTCCGTTTTGACCCTGTCGCCGCCGCTCGTTCTCTGGACTGGCGCCTGGGCTGCTGGTGGCCTCCTGTTCGCCACGTGGTGGATCGCCTCTGGCATGGATATGATTTTAAGTTATAGCGACCTGCCAATTTCCCCCAGCCCCGAAATCTACCTGCGAACTGTTCTCAATCCTAATTTCCTGGGTATCGCATCCCGGGTTCAGGAGGCGCTGATCATTTCTCTTGTTACCGGCATAGCTGCTCTGGCGGTCCACCGAGCGCGCAAAGTTGTTAGTGAGCATGCTGAAGCCAAGGCCAGACAAAGGCACGTGCAGAACCTTTTTTCGCGTTATGTGCCTGCGGCAATCGTGAACGAGCTTGTCGATGAAGGTCAACTAGCACCACAGACACGACGGGCGACCCTGCTGTTCGCCGACATAAAAGATTTCACCAAAATGTCGCAGAGGTTGCAGCCGATACAATTGGTGGAGCTTCTCAACGAGTTCTTCTCCGCTATCACCGAGATAGTCGACCAAAACGGTGGAGTCGTCATAAATTATATTGGCGATGCAGTTCTGGTGAGCTTCAACGCCCCCCTTGCCGTTGAACGACCTGCGGACCGGGCGGTCAGGGCCGCTCAGGATATGTTGGCAGCTGTAGAAACGCGGCAATTTCTGGAGATATCGCTCCAACTTCGGATCGGAATTGCGACCGGGATTATTGCTGCGGGAACTGTGGGCGCCGGTGAGCGGCAAACATATACCGTCTATGGGGATGCTGTTAATCTTGCCCAACGGCTTCAGGCGCTCAACAAGGAAATGGGCACCAACTGCCTGGTTTCAGGAGAAACTGTCCATCATATGTCCGATGCGGAAAAGCTTACCTCTCTTGGTTCGGTCCCAATTCGGCATTTCGGACTGCCGGTCGCCGTCTATAAGTTGGATCGGTGACGCCAAGGGTTGGTGGCTTCGAGGCAATCTCACAACTCCAGCAACGTCGTCTGGAACGGCATTTATGAATAAGCCTCATTAGCGCATGCAGTTTTAACCGGCTAGTTGTCGGATTTTATTGCAACTATATTTGCCTTAACCATTCCGACTGAGCAGTCGGATTACTTGCTCCGACACGCGCTTGAGCAAGCGGTTGAAAACCGTTGGGAATGCGCACCACAGTTAGAAAAATCCAGAAATTTGGCGTGATCCGTCGTAAGCGGCGCCTGTGTCACGTTGTGCAAAAGTGAGTTTGAAATGCAGCCGACAATTTCCCTGAACGGGGATGCCACGGAGAGCCCGGTTGCGGCCTGGGGTGGTGTATTCGCCCTCTCGCTTGGCGCCTTCGCCCTTATCGCCTCGGAGTTCATGCCGGTCAGCTTGCTGACGCCTATTGCGGCTGATCTCCACATCAGCGAAGGTCAGGCGGGCCAAGCGATTTCGGTTTCGGGCGCCTTTGCTGTTCTCACCAGTCTTTTTATCTCCGCAATTGCGGGTCGTCTCGATCGCAAAATTCTGTTGTTGATTTTGACGGGGGTCATGATTGTGTCGGGAACGATCGTCGCGATCGCACCGAACTATGAGATTTTCATGCTCGGCCGCGCGTTCATTGGTATCGTGATCGGGGGATTCTGGTCTATGTCCGCCGCGACCGCGATGCGGCTTGTGCCGGCAAACAAGGTGCCGCGTGCGCTTGCCATTCTGAATGGAGGCAACGCGCTGGCGACGGTGATCGCCGCACCGCTTGGCAGTTTTCTCGGTGGCCTGATCGGTTGGCGCGGGGCCTTCTTCTTCGTCGTGCCGATCGCCGCAATTGTATTCGTCTGGCAATTGATCAGCCTGCCTTCGATGAAGACGACTGCCCGCACCAGTCCAGTCGCCGTGTTCGACCTGTTGACGCAGCCAGTTGTTGCTTTCGGTATGGCTGCCGTCAGCATCTTCTTCATGGGCCAATTTGCGTTGTTTACTTATCTTAGACCCTTCCTGGAGGTCGTCGAGCATGTTGATGTCTCGACTTTGTCCGCGCTGTTGCTGGGAATGGGCGTGACAGGCTTTGTCGGGACGACACTCATCGGACGATATGTCAACGACTCCCTATACGGTACCTTGACCACGATTCCCATTTTAATGGCGTTCATAGCGACCGCACTCACCTTCGCTGGCGGCGGTGTGGCGCTGACGGCCATATTGCTGGCGCTCTGGGGGCTGTTTGCGACCTCGGCGCCTGTCGGCTGGTGGACGTGGGTGGCAAGAACGCTTCCTGAAGACGCGGAGGCTGGCGGTGGCTTGATGGTGGCGGTCGTGCAATTGGCGATCACCTTCGGCGCGGTCGTCGGAGGGATACTCTTCGACACGAGCGGATATGTCGTGACCTTCAGTGTTAGCGCTTTTCTTTTACTGATGGCGGCGCTGCTCGCGCTTCTAACGGCGAGCAAGGTCGAACCCGCTTTGCGGTCGGCCTGAGAACTGTTGATCGGAAAAGCGGATGGCGCGCCTGCAACGTCAGCGCAGATCTCGCAGAGAGCGATCTCGGCAGGCGCCGACCTAGGGCATTTCCAGCAAAAGCGCGAAGCGGTTTTACGTCCGGAAAATATGTTAAAACAAAGAGGTAGAGCGCGTCCAACGATTTCGTTTAAACCGGACGAGCTTGCCGTATGATCATCGCCGCTTCTTATCTCACGAAGAAGCGGCGATTGCTTGCGTTCCGTGCTGGATGGGGACACGGAATTCTCTTCTGTCTTTTTTGAGTGCCGTCATACGGAACTTTTTTTTCATTATAGAATGGTGATGAATTGGTCAGTTTCTGCACTGCCCGCGTTCAAATTTCAGGCGGCGGTCCTGTCGATTTTTGCGATTTTTTTCTGCATAGAATACAAATATTTGCAGTCAATTTCATTGTAAATCCGTATTTACCCTTTGATTCGTTGAGAAATTCCCATTTTCATCATTGATGACTTCTGACGGATTCTTTTGCGAAAAATGCGTATTTTTTTCATTTGCCCATCGTTGAGACGGTTTGCCTAATAGATAGGCTGATGGCCCACTATGCAATTTTTTTTTCATCTGTAAGCTTTCCCTATCGTCAGAAATGAGAGAAGCCAGATGACAGTCCTTGATCGTTCGTCCTTTTCCTCCCAGAGCGGGCGATTTGAGCGCCTGCTCGATGGCTTTACGCCAAGTTTCGAGTTTGATCCGGTCGGGCCGCTTCCCGAAAGCGAATTTGTGGACCGTCTTCGACGCATCCGCCGAGAGGCCGTCGTCGCCGGTCATGACGTGATCCTGATCCACGCGGATTCCATCGGCTCCTACAAGGTGTCCAACTCGTATCTTCGTTATGTTTGCGACTGGGCGCGCGAAGGAGTGCTCGTCATACCGACGGACGAGGACAAGCCTCTTACCCTGTTCTCCATTTTCAGCAGTTCCGTCCTGTTGCCGCCGGCCGGTGAGCCAGTTCTCGTCGAAGACATATGGCAGGTTGGCACCTGGGGACGGGAGACTTACAACCGTCCGGGCAAGACGGTCGACAAGGTTACCGAGGCCGTCGCTTCGTTTCTGGAACGCGAAGGTTTCTCATCCGCGCAGATCGGCCTGATTGGCGATGCGACCTCCAGCAATTACTGGAGCGGGCTAGGCAAGCGTCTGCCCAAAAGCTCGTTCGTACAAGCAAGCGCGATTGTCGAGCGCATGCAGAAGGTCCGCTCGAAGCGGGAGCAGGCCGTGGTGCGCGCGGCGGCGCAACTCGCCAGCATCGGTATCGAGGCTGCCTACCATGTAACCCGACCCGGCGTCACCGATTTCGAAATCTATGCCGCTTTCACCTATGCGCAGATGTCGCGCGGCGGTGAGACCGGCGACGGCTACCAGATCGGCATCAATCGGTACGGCACCCATTGCGGCAAGCCTTACGGACATGTCGTGCGGAATGGCGATCTGATCAACCTTTATATTTCTGCGGTGATCTACCAGGGATACACCGCCCAGATCGCCCGGATGATCGCGGTTGGCGACATTACCGACAAGCAGGAAGAGGTGCTGCAGATGTGCACCGAAGGTGTTGAGGCGGCGGCGGCGCTGGTAAAGCCCGGCGCACTTGTTTCCGATATCGCCAATGCTTCGTTTGATCCCTATATTAAAAGGGGTTACCTGTCCTCCGCCAACAGCCGCACGATGCCCTATAACTGGGCTGCCGAAGATGACGGACAACCCCGTCTCATCCCGCGCAAGCATGTCGTGGATGAGGACTGGGAGCGGCAGGGCCGCAAGCTTATGCATGTCTATCCGGCAACGCTTGGGCCGCATAACCCCAATGTCGGGCATGCCGTGTCCATGCCGAAAATGATTCCCTACAACATTCAGTCGAACAACCATGACAGGCTGGAAGAAGGAATGACCTTCGTCCTCCACTCGCAGTGGCTTGAGCCGGAGGTGGCAGGCTGCAATATCGGCGATTGCTACCTTGTTACCGCTAACGGTGCCGAAAACCTCAGCCACCATACCCCGCTTGCAGTGCATCGTGTGAAGGCTGACGCCTGACGCACTGCCGGATCCGTGAATGCCGATAAGAAAACTTAAAAATAAAATCCAGATGGAGAACCGAAAATGTTTGAGAAGATTCATCGCCGGCGGCTCTTAGCCACCGTAGCTCTTATGGGAATGGCGTTGACGGTCGGGTTTGGCGCAAGCGAGAGCCATGCCCAGTCCAGCGAGAAGGTGACGCTGAAAATCGCCAACTCGCAATGGCTGGATGCATTGCGCGGAAAGAACCTCTGGGCTGCCGTCGCCAAATATCAGGAGACCAATCCGAACGTGACCCTGGAGCAGGTCGCCATTCCGGCGGCCGAGTTCAGCGACAAGCTGACGACGGAGATGGGCGCAGGTCAGGGCCCGGATCTTGCCATGATGCAGGAGGGCCTCTTCTATGCGATTGCAGACGCCGGCTTCCTCGTTGATCTTTCGGCTGCCGAAGACGGCGTCAAGCTCAACAAGACCAATGAGAACGGCAAGATCGACGGCGTTCAGTACGGGCTGGGCTGGCAGCGTGCCGTTTATGCACTGATCTACAACAAGCCGCTGATCGATGCCGCCAAGGCCAAGGTTCCAACGACAGTCGATGAATTGATCGTATCCGCCAAGGCCGCCTCCGCCGCAACGCCGGGCGTCATCGGCTTCACGGGTCGCCATCAGATGAACGACTTCAACGGCTGGTTCATGGACTTCCAGAACTGGGCCTATGGCTATGGCGTCAACTGGGTCGATGCCGATGGCAAGCTGACCATCGATACGCCGCAGGCGGCCGAGGCTGTTGCCGCATTCAAGAAGGTGTACGCCTCCGGCATCATGCCGATCGGCGACAGCATGCCGACGCAGCGCACACGCTTCAAGGAAAAGCATGCCGCCTTCTCGATCGACAATTCCGGCGGCACGCTGAACATTGCTTCCGGCGGCGCCATGCAGACCGGCGAACTTGGCTCCGCGCCGATGCCGTTCCCGCATCCCGGCGCGCATCAGCAGATTTTCATCGGCGTCAGCGCCCACGGCAAGCACCAGGAAGAGGCGATCGCTTTCGTGAAATGGCTTGTCGGCCCCGTTGGCCAGCAGGCTCTGCGCGATGCGTCGGGTCCGGATACGCTGGCAACCGATGTCCCGGTCAGCGACGCCTATGCCAAGGCCAATCCCTGGGCTCCGACATTCGTGAAGCTCGCCGAAAACTCGCGCAGCACCCTGATCAAGGGACACGAAGTCGAGACGGCGCAGATCATGCGTTTCGTCATGCAGGCGGTCGAGAAGGCCATCCTCGCAGATGCCGATCCAAAGACTGTTCTGGCGGAAGCACAGGCTGCCGTCGACAAGCAGTTCTGATCGAAAAGCATCGGAAGGGAGAATGATGTGAGCGCGAGTGGCTTGAATATAAGCAGGCGGCTGGGGAGAATTTTGCCCTATGCCTTCATTCTCCCGCCTATGATCTATCTGGTGGTGTTCATGTTCTGGCCGCTCGGCCGGCAGATGTATATGAGCTTCACCAACACCCGGATCATCAATCCCAACCGGGGCCGTTTCATCGGCCTCGGCAACTATGAGCGGCTGATCGATGACCCGGCTTTCTATCTCTCGCTCAGCGTCACGCTGATATACACGGTCATGACCGTCATCATCGGCGTGACCCTGGGATTGGTGGCGGCGCTGGCGATTGACCGACCGTTCAAGGGACGCGCCGTCGTCAGAGCCATCCTGCTGTTCGGCTGGGCCGTTCCCGGCGTCGCGGCCTCGCTGATATGGCTCTGGATGTTCAATGAGCGATCCGGCGTCCTCAATCGCATGACCGAGTGGCTCGGGCTCGGGCGGTTCGCTTGGCTCACCAGCACGGATTATGCGCTTGGCTCGGTTCTGGCGGTCACCGTCTGGCAGGTTGCGCCTTTCGTCATGCTGGTGGTGCTGGCCGCCCTGCAATCCGTGCCGCAGGAGGTTCGCGAGGCTGCAAAAATCGATGGCGCAGACGGCATCAGCACCTTCCGCGCGGTTACCCTGCCGCATATCCGCCCCTCCGTCCAGCTTGCGGCCCTGCTCGTCACGGTCTGGTCCATCCGACGCTTCGATGTGATCTATCTTCTCACCGGGGGCGGCCCGCTGGGCTCGACGAGCACG
Organism: Agrobacterium sp. D14; assembly: GCF_001526505.1. Lineage (NCBI taxonomy): Bacteria > Pseudomonadati > Pseudomonadota > Alphaproteobacteria > Hyphomicrobiales > Rhizobiaceae > Agrobacterium > Agrobacterium sp. D14. Next base: position 135,652 of record NZ_ASXX01000009.1, on the reverse strand, counting down.
CTGGTCGTCAAGCTTCGGCAGACGGCTTTCGAGGGCCATGAGCTTGGAATGGCCAGCGCCTATGGGGCGGTCGGCCTTGCGCTGGCACTCATGGTCGCCGCCATTCACTATTTTGCCGAGCAACGTCGCATGAAAAGGATGTCCCGATGACGACGCCCAAGAAGCTCTCGCTCAAGGCCCTGCGTTATCTCCTGATCGGCTTTCTCGTCGTGCTCGCGGGTTTTCCTGTCTATTGGATGGCGAGCACGGCACTCAACCTGAACTCCCAGCTTTATGGCAGCGGGCAGGTCGTATGGCCGCAACTCCAGCACTTTCCCGACCTGGTCGATGAACTCGGCAAGGTTCCGATCGGGCGCTGGCTGTTCAATACGTTGCTGATTGCGGCCGGCGGCACTGTACTCAGCCTGACGCTCGGTTCGCTTGCGGGCTATGCGCTCAGCCGTTTCAAGTTTCATGGGAAAGGCCTTGTCGGCTTCCTGTTGTTCATGACGCAGGTTGTTCCCGAGGCGCTTATCCTGGTGCCGCTCTACGCCATGTTCATCACGTTCGGCCTGCTGAACAGCCTGACGGGTCTGATCCTCGCCAATGTCGGTTTTTCTCTGCCTGTCGCCTGTTTCGTCCTCAAGGGCGCGATGGATGCCGTGCCCTATGAGATAGAGGAATCCGCCATCATCGATAATTGCCCGCGTTTCAGCGTTTTGACCATGATCATCCTGCCGTTGATCATGCCCAGCATCGCGGCGGCCGCAGTGGTTTCGTTCTTCGCGGGCTGGAACGAATTCCTGTTCGCGTCGACCTTCCTGATGGACCAGACGCTGTGGCCTGCAAGCGTCGGCCTTGCCTCCTTCGTTGGCCAGTACGAAACGCCGATGTCCGCCGTTCTCGGCGCCGCCTTGGTCTTCAGCCTGCCGGCGATCGTCTTTTTCCTCCTCATCCAGCGCAAGATCGTCGCCGGTCTCACGACTGGCGCAGTAAAGGGATAACTCATGTCCGCTTTGTCTTTCAAAGATGTCTCCAAATCGTTTGGAGACCACACCGTTATCGAAGCGTTCAACGCAGATATTCATGACGGCGAGTTTCTGGTGCTGCTCGGCCCCTCGGGATGTGGGAAGTCGACGCTGCTGCGCATGATCGCGGGCCTCAGCGACATCACGTCCGGCAAGCTGTTGTTCGATGGCGCGGTCGCCAACGAGTGGGAACCCAAACGTCGCGGCGTCGCTTTCGTGTTCCAGACCTACGCGCTCTATCCGCACATGACGGTTCGGGAAAACATCGCGTTTCCGCTGGTCATGGATGCGTTCCGCAAGTGGTATCACCTGCCGATCGTCAATATCGTCGCCCGCCACAAGTTGATGAAGCGGCCCGACATTGCCGAGCGCACGCTGAACATTGCCCGTCAGCTGGAACTGGAACCGCTACTGGACCGTCGCCCGGCAAGTCTTTCCGGCGGTCAGCGCCAGCGGGTCGCGCTTGCGCGCGCGCTGGTTCGCAATCCCGAGCTCTATCTTCTTGATGAACCTCTTTCCAACCTTGACGCCAAGCTGCGCACGCAAATGCGCTCGGAAATCTCGTCGCTGCACCACAAGGTGGGCAAAACCTTCGTCTATGTCACGCATGACCAGGTCGAAGCGATGACGATGGCGACGCGCATCATCGTCATGAACAAGGGCATCGTGCAACAGGTCGATACCCCGGACGAGATTTACGACCATCCGGCCAACACTTTCGTGGCGCGCTTTGTCGGCTCGCCGCCGATGAATCTCATTCCAGCGTCGGTCAATGGCGCCTTGCTCGAATTTTCCGGCGATCTTGAAGTCGAGCACGGGGCGGCGTTGCCGTCCCGGCGGGAACTGACCTTCGGCGTCCGGCCGGAAAAGATCACGCTTCATCCGGCAGGCGAAGGCCGCCTGCCGGCGCAGGTCGCCGTCATCGAGCGGCTGGGCGCCGAGACGGTGATCGGTTGCCGACTGATGACAAACAAAACGGTCAAGGGCGAATCGCTACTTGAGCATGACCTTGTTTTCGTTCGAGTTTCTGGCAATCCCGGCGTAAAGGTCGGAGAAGCGTGCGGGCTGGATTACCGGGCGGAGGACGTTCTCTGGTTCGATGTCGACAGCGGCGATCGCGTTTTCATAAATTAAGGTGGTGGTCATGCAGAATTTTCACGTTTCGGCGACGGGACACAGCCTTAACTATCTTCCAGAATATGTGGCTGTCTGGCAGGGTTTCTTTGAGGAGGAGGGGTTGGCCGTCACGGCAAGCGTCCCATCTCCCTGGGACCTGGTCTTGAGCGATATCGCATCGGGCAAGGCCGACGCCGCTCTTGGCGGCATATGGGTGCCATCCATGTTCCACGGCCGTGGCAAGCGTTATACGCCCTATGCCCAGATTGCCGCGCGAGCGCCGCTTGCCATTCTCGGCCGGGAACAAGCGGCTGATTTCGACTGGCGGGCCATGGCTGGTAAAACAATCTCGATGAAGGGCAGCAATGGCGCAAGCGTTGGCCTTTTCACGAAACTCCTGTTGCGCGAAAAGGGTGTCGAGCCGCGAAACGTCCAGTTCGTCCAGGACCTCGATGGAAAGATGCTCAGCGATCTCTTTGTCGGCGGCATGGGCGATTATCTGGTTATCGACTATCCCTCCGCGGTCACGCTTGCGGCCAAGAACGATGTTCACGTCGTGGCGGAATTGCCCGTCACGGGTGGAAACATACCGTGGAGCGTCTACTACGCACAAAACGAGAGCAGCGATGAGCGGCTGGATGCCCAGACCCGGTTCTCAAGTGCGCTCGGTCGCGGCATGCAATGGATATTGGCGAACGAGGCTGAGGGATATGTCGATTTTCTGGCGAAAACCTTTCCCAAATTCGCGCCGGATCTGCTTGTCCGGCTGACCGATATCTACCGCGGCAATGGCATGTGGACGATACCGCGTATCGATCCGCAAGCCTTTGCCCGGTGGCAGCAGGGCATTGCGGATGGACATCTCACGCAGGCCCCGATCCACTATGACGACCTCATCGATACCCGTCCGACCGCTGCTTTCGCGGGTGTGTGAGCACAGCAGCTCGTAAGGAGAAACAAGACGATGCGCATCGCAGTCATCAATCCGAACACGACCGCCTCCATGACGCAGCGCATTGCCGCCGCCGCCCGTCTTGCGGCAGCGGCCGGTACGGACATTATCGGCCGCCAGCCGACGGTCGGGCCAGAAGCCATCGAGGGTCCGTTCGATGGTGCGCTTTCGGTGCCGGGCCTCCTGAGGGAAATCGTCGCTGCCGAGCGTGAGGGGGCAGATGCTCATATCATCGCGTGTTTTGACGATACGGGTCTCGACGCGGCGCGCGCGGTCGCATCCAAGCCTGTTATCGGGATCGGAGAAGCTTCGTTTCATGCCGCGAGCCTTGTTGCGCACAGCTTCTGCGTCGTGACCACGCTTTCCCGTTCCGCGCCTGTTATCGAAGACAATATTCACCGCTACGGCTTTTTCACCCGTTGCCGCCGCGTGTTTGCTACGGATATTCCCGTTCTGGAGCTGGAAAACCCTGAAAGCGGCGCGTTCGAGAAAATTTCCTCTTTCATACGCCAGGGGCTGGCGCTGGGTGCGGAGGGCGTTGCCCTGGGCTGCGCCGGTATGGCGGCTTTTGCGCAGGATCTGCAGCGAACGCATGGTGTTCCGGTCGTGGATGGTGTCTCGGCGGCTGTCGGCCTTGCCGAGACGCTGGTGAGATGTGGGCTGTCGACATCCAAATCCGGTGTCTGGGCGACACCGACGCGTTTTCACGTTCTTGAAAAGCTAAGCTGACTGGACGCTTCCCAACCCCTTAACGCCCGATATTCGTTTGTGGGGTGGAGACGTCGTCGAGCAATTTCACCAGCCGGTCGATTTTTTCGAAACGCTTCAGGCTCGCCTCGCCCATGGAGGTTGAAACGCTCCAGGCGAGGTAGTTGATGATCGTTATGGCGGCAGCGAAGGAATTGAAGGGAGAAGGCGATTGGCACCGGCACCGCAGGACGTGGTTGGCGGCCTTGGCGCTTGCGGCAGCGCTGAGATCGGTAATGAGCACGGTGGTCGCACCGGCGGCCCGGGCCTCCTTGATGATCGTCGCCAGCAGTCGAGGGCGACGACGAAAGGCGATGAACAGCACGACGTCACCTTTGGTGATGGAGGCGATTTCGTGGGAATATGTTCCACCGCCAACGGGCAGCACCTGCACGTCGTCTTTCATCAGTCTGAAGTAGTGAGAAGCAAGGATCGCAAGGCCGTAACCGCTGCGCAGGCCCATGATCCACAGGCGGCGCGAGCGCACGATGGCCTGGCTTATGTCGTTGAGTGTGGTTTCCGAGAGGCTTTCGGCGGTTGTGCGGATGTTTTCAATGTCCGTTTCGACCGTGCCGCTAAGGGAGACACTGCCTGATGGCGCCAGATTGGGATCCTCGAGCCCCGCGCGGGGCGATCCCCAATGCTGGTCGGCCCGTATCTGCCGTTTCGCATCGGGGTAAGTTTCGTATCCAAGCGTACGGATCAATCGGGCGGCGGTCGCCTTCGAGACCTGCGCCTTGGCCGCCAGCTCACCCGCCGTATAGCTTGGAAGATCCATCTGATATTGCAAGAGATATCGGCCAGCCGCTTCTCGGCGGGCGAGAGGGTGGAATAGATCGCATAGATTCTGGCCTCAAGCGAGCGCGGTCGTTGCTTGGTTGTGGTCGACTTCGAGGACGGACTCACGGGGCACCCTTCATCTGTATGCGATTGAAGCGAACGTTAGGACAACCGCAAGCTTGTCCGCAAGTATCGATGAACGGCCACCGCACGAAAACGATCAGGGGGCATGATGTTTTATCTCGATCCACCGATCCGTCTGAAGGCCGCCACCCGTGTGACATTGCCGCCTGAATGGGTGGCGCCTCGCCGCAGCGACTGGGCGGACTGTCAGCTTGGAGGCCGGCTTCTGGGTTCTTTTCTCGAAGGGCCCTGCTTCGACGGACATGGCAACCTCTATCTGGTGGACATACCTTTCGGGCGGATCATTCGGGTGAGCGAAGACGGTCGGCCGGAACTCGTCACCACCTACGAGGGTTGGCCGAACGGTCTTAAAATTTTGCGGGACGGACGCATTCTCGTCGCCGACCATCGGCTTGGTCTTGTCGAGATCAACGCGCGCGGTGAGGCAGTGGTGCTTGTCGACAACTATCGCGGAGAGCGCTTCCGCGGCCTCAATGATCTGACGATCGGCCCGAACGGCTGGATTTATTTTACCGATCAGGGGCAATCCGGTCTTCAGGAACCTAACGGCGCTGTCTATCGCTGGAACATCTCATCCCTGCGGCTCGAACGGATACTGACGGGCATTCCAAGCCCCAACGGTCTCGTGCTCAGCCGTGATGCAAACTGGCTTTTCGTCGCGGTGACACGCGCCAATGCGATCTGGCGCCTCCCTTTCGTCAGGGATGGCGGTGTCAGCAAGGTGGGTATTTTTCTCAATCTTTCCGGTGGCGGCGGGCCTGACGGGCTGGCGATGGATTGCGAAGGAGGCCTCATCGTCGCTCAGCCCGGGCTTGGGGTGCTGCGTTTCGACGAAGCGGGACGCCTTACCCATATCGTGGACGTTCCCGAGGGAACATCTACCTCGAATATCACCTTTGGGGAGAATGACAGCCGGGTTTTGTTTATTGCCGACAGCGCCGGCTCAAGGATCTTGGCGGTGGAGATGCCGTTTGCCGGGGCAACTGTTTCCTGAGGCGGCCATGCATTTCAAAAGACGGGGAGAGAATACGAATGCCATTTTATCATACTAACCGTGTCGAACCTCATCATCGCGAAAAAGTTCGCGCTTTGCTGCCGGGTCTCGAAACAGTGACGGGGCAGTCCGCTGAACGTATTGTCGAAGCCTGGTCGATTATGTGGGCGAGCAGCGCCTTCGAGCGACTGGAAGACGTTCCCGTGTCGCCCGGGCTGAAATGCGGCCTCATCGATCATACCAACGATGTCGTGACGATGGGCCGCGCGATCGCGGCGGCGTTTTGCGCGCGGGACAAATTCGTCTTTGATGCCGCAGCTCTGGATGAAGCTCTTTTTCTGCATGACATCGACAAGCTTTTGATGTTTCGCCCCGCTGTTGATGGTATCGAACGCAGTCCTCTCAGCCGACAAATCCCCCATGGCGTTCTTGCCGGTATGCTTTTGAGTGAAATGGGATTTTCGGAAAAGGTCATCGGCATCGTCACCACGCATGCGACGGACGCTCCGTTTCATGTGGAAGCACCCGAAGCCCTGGTGATGCACTATGCCGACATGGCTTCGATCGACCGGGTTCGCATCGATGAAAACGCCAAGCCATTCTACGCGGTTCGATGAACCGGAGCGGGCGACGTGCTTACGGTGTCTTCAATTCGGGCATCACAGTTTCAGGCGAAAGCAGTATCGGTTCGATCAGCAAGTCACCACGGCGAACTCTACAGATAAATCTTCACGGTCTGCGCGATGCGTGTAACGATCAGGGCGGCCGATCCTGGTGATACCTCCTCCAGAAGGCGTGTCAGCGGTATTGGTGGTTAGCCCTGTGTGCGCTCATCGAATTCACGCCGTGATTTTTCGATATAGGCTTGCTGGTTTCGCGCCCAGTTTGCGAGCGTGAGCAAAGGTCCATTCAGCGAATAGCCCTGGGGTGTCAGTTCGTAGTCAACACGCGGCGGAATGGTGGCGAACGCCGTGCGCTTCACCAGTCCATCGCGCTCGAGACCGCGCAATGTCACCGTCAGCATCTTGTGTGACAGGCCCGGGATGGCCCGCTGCATCGCGTTGAATCGCATGGGTCCATTTGATAGCACGCCGACGATCATGATCGTCCACTTATCGCCGATCCGCTCAAATATCTGACCGAGTGCTTTACAGTTGGCCTCGCCCTCGGATGCATAATCTGCATCGATCGATTTCGGATCAATTTTCGTCACAAGACAACTCCCTTGTTCCGCCAATACGCACCTTCTGGTTCGTCACGTTCAAAATCGTGCGTTCTTGCGTGACGTGTCAGTTACCTTCATATCGTTACGCACTAATGGTTTGTAACGGAAGGATCAACCATGAATATCGGAGTAAGCGGCGCAAGTGGTCACCTGGGCCAAGCGATCATTCGTGAACTTCACGCCCGCGGACGTGGGCATAACATTGTAGCCATCTCGCGAACGCCAAACACTGCAATTGCCGGCCTCGACCGGCTGATCCTCATTCCTTCTGCACAGCTCGAGCCCGGCGTGCGCGGTCGTCAGATCTCTGCTGCCGTCGATGCTGCAGTGAAGGCGGGTGTTGCACACGTCTATCTGGTTTCGGCTGCCGGAACGCGGGAAGAGACTACTCCCGCCATTGGCGAGGCCTACTGGACCGCCGAGCAGCACCTGATCCGCCATGCGCCACGCTGGACGATCATGCGCATGAACTACTACATCGAAGCCATGATAGACGAGTTGAAGAGCGCAATCGATCAGGGCCTTGTTGCCGGTCTTGGGTCCGAGCGGGTGGCCTATGTCTCGCGTGACGACCTCGCGGCCGCACTTGCCGGCGTGTTGGTGTCCGACGGCCACTCCGGCGCCATATACAATGTCACCGGGCCCGAGACGCTTAGCGGTGAAGATCGGGCTGCCGCACTTTCCGAAGTGACGGGCAAGTCGATCCCCTTCGTGGTCATCACGGAAGAGGTGCTGCAAGGAGGACTAAACCAAGCCGGTTTGCCTGACGTCGTGATCGGGGCTCTCACTGACATCAAGCGCGATTTCGTCGCCGGAAAATACGATATCCTGACCACCGACCTCGAACGACTGTCGGGCCGTAAGCCGCAAAGGCTGCGTGACCTGCTCGCCAAAAGCCTTGCCTGAGAGGCCTCATTCATGAAGATCAAGAAGATTGTCTATTGGGTTGCCACGAGCCTGATCAGCCTGCTTTATCTGGCGTCGACGACGTTTTACATCACTGACGGTGACACAGTACGTGGCATGATCGTCGCGCTCGGCTACCCTGCCTACCTGGTGCCGTTGCTGATCGTGTTGAAACCGCTCGGCGTCGTCGCGATCCTGTCACGGCGCAGTCTCTTTCTCAGCGACCTGGCCTATGCCGGCATGTTCTTCCACCTGCTGCTCGCCAACTCGGCGCACATGGCGGCTGGAGACTACGGTGGAATGATCCCTGCGACTGTCGGCCTCGTCATGCTAGTGACCTCGTTCCTGACCCAGAACGACGCCAGAAAGCGCAAGTTACCTTACGCTCCCTCCGTCCAGCCCTTGCCGGCTTGAATCCGCGGGCGTGGCGCTACCGCCGCGCTCCTGGCAACCAAATGTATCGAAGGAGCGGCCATGGAACTCGGCGTATTCTCGCTTTCAGACATCAACCCCGATAGCGGAGATACAGCGGCGAGCCGTATTGTCGATATCATCGACTACGGCAAGCTTGCTGAGCGTCATGGCCTCGATATCTACGGTGTAGGCGAGCACCACAGTCCTGCATTCGCTGTCTCGTCGCCCGCAATTGTCCTGTCGGCGATTGCCCAGGCAACGTCACGGATCAAACTTACGACCACGGCAACCGTCCTGACGGTTCTCGATCCGGTCCGGCTCTATCAAGATTTTGCGACGCTCGACCTCATCAGCCGCGGCCGAGCGGAGATTATCGCCGGGCGTAGCGCTTTTGCCGAACCCTTCGTGTTGTTCGGCGAGGACATGGCCAGCTATGGTAGTACCTTTGCGGAAAAGCTCGATCTGCTGCTGCGCATTCGTTCGCAAGACCTCGTCACATGGCAGGGCTCCGTTCGGCCAGCGCTCAATGCAGCCCGAATCGCGCCTCGAACCATCCACGATCTGCCCGTATGGGTGGCGGTTGGCGGCACTCCGGAGAGCGCACAGCGAGCTGGCTGCCTCGGTTTGCCGATGATGCTAGGTCTAATCAGTGGAACCATCGACCAAGCGAAGCGGACTGTCGATCTCTACCGTGAGGCCGGGCGCATCGCGGGATATGGTGACGACGTGCTTTCAGTCGGGATCACCAGTCACCTTTACGTCGGAGAGACCGAAGGCGACGCGCGTGAACGATTCTTTCCCTACTATCAGCGCTATCTTTCGCCGAGAACCAACGGCGGACGTGGCTGGCATGTCGAACGCACCGACATGGATCGGACCGCGGGACGGCGTGGGGCGCTGATGGTCGGGAACCCGCAGGAAATCGCAACCAAAATCCTTGACATGCGTAACGCGCTCAATATCGACCGCTTCATGGGTCAGATCGATCTCGGTGGTATGCCGAAGGATATGGTCGTCAACTCGATCCGGCTTTTCGGTGAAGTGGTCGCACCTGCGGTTCGGCATGTGCTGTCGAAGTGACGTTAATGATCACGGAGAGGCCTATCGGACGGCGGTCCGTCGTTCGTACCGAGAACGTCCCTTGCCCAACGGTGCCGTTCATAACAGAATCTCCCACAACACGTTTCGCAAATGCGTGAAGTCACCCCGTCCTGCGGTCATGTGCCTCCATCACGCAGCGCGCTGACGATGATATTAAAGGCCGGTGAGTTCTGCCGTTTCGTTGGATAGTAGAGGTAATAGCCCGAGAAGAGCGGGCACCAGTCTTCAAGCACCTGGACGAGGTGGCCAGATTTGAGATCCTGTTCCACGACGCTTTCGGGGAGATAAGCTATGCCATAGCCGCTTAAGGCGGCCTGCCGCTGTGCATAGCCGGAATTGAAAATGAGCTGGCCATTCACACGGACTTTGAGTTCGCGCCCCCCCTTTTCGAACTCCCAGGCATAGAGGCCCCCAGACCGAATCTGGCGCTGGTTGATGCACCGATGTGCGACAAGATCCTGGGGATCTTTCGGCCTCCCGTGTTCTTCGAAGTAGTCTCGTGAGCCCACGGTGACCAGCCGCCAGTCTGGTCCGATCCGGACAGCGATCATATCCTTGTTCAGGCTTTCGCCTAGGCGAACGCCGGCATCGAAGCGCTCCTCGACAATATCGCGAAAGCCGTTGTCGCAGTTGAGCTCCAGCCTGATTTCCGGATAGGCCTTCAGAACCGGTTCCAATTTCGGCCAGACGACGGTTTCAAGGGCGTGGTCGGAGAGCGTGATCCGAACCGGCCCTGATGGTCTATCCTTGGTTGCCATCAATTCGTTGATGTCGCCCTCGAGTTCGCGCACCCGCGGGGCCAGTGCGGCGAGAAGTTTTTCCCCGGCTTCGGTCGGCGATACGCTGCGCGTGGTCCGGTTGAGTAGCCGCATCCCCATCCGCGTCTCCAGGCGCTTGATGGTGTGGCTCAGCGTGGATTGCGACGTTCCGAGCCTTGCTGCCGCCCTTGTGAAGCTGCGCTCTTCATCAACCGCGAGAAACCATAGCATTTCAGTCAAGTCTTTACGGTCCATCGAAAGCATCTCCAGTTTCACTCATATCAAAAAGCAATAAGTTCATGCCGATTGCAATGACTAATCGTGGCAACGATTTCCCACTACAATTCTCGCCAGAAACCGTAACCGTCGCATTGCGTGCCGGACTCAGCGCAGATCTGCCCCAGATCGTTTTGCAATGATGCGCGCGATGACCGGCGACAAAACCATGGAGATCCGCATGAACGAAAAGAGCCAAATCGCCAAAGGTCCGTCGAGAGCATCGATTGACCGGCGTAACCTTCTCAAGCTGACTGGAATCGGTATGACTGCTATTGGCACCATGTCGCTCGCAGGAGCGCCCGCCACCTATGCGCAGGGCGGCGGCGAATGGGACAAGGTCTTCCCGAAGAGTGATCAGATCGATCACCAGAAGGTCACCTTCAAGAACCGGTTCGATATCACTGTTGCAGCGGACCTTTACGTCCCCAAAAATCTCGACGGTTCTCAAAAGCATGCCGCGCTTGTCGTCGGCCATCCCTATGGCGGCGTAAAGGAGCAGACCTCTGGCCTCTATGCGCAGACGATGGCCGAGCGCGGCTTCGTCACGATCGCCCATGATGCGTCTTTCACCGGCGAGAGCGGCGGTGAGCCTCAACTGATCACGCCGCCGGAAGTGTGGGTGGAAGATTTCAGCGCGGCGGTCGATTATCTCGGCAAGCAGGCCTTCGTGGATCGGGAGCGCATCGGCGGCATCGGCGTATGCGGCGGCGGCGGCTTCCTTCTTGGTGCTGCCGAGATCGACCCGCGCATCAAGGCGGTCGCGACTTCCGCCATGTACGATATCGGTCAAGGCAATCGCCAGGGACTGGCGCGGGAACTCGACCTGCCGGCCTTTCAGCAGACATTGAAGGGCATCGCCGACCAGCGCTGGGCCGAAGTCGATGGTGCCGAGCGGCGGCTCGTAGGCGCAACCGCCAAAACGTTGCCCGCCGACGTCGATCCAATCACGGCTGAGTTCTGGGACTACTATGGGACGCCGCGGGGCCATCACCCCCGCGCGACACCGGGCTTCGACATGGTCAGCCGGGCGCCGATGGCGGCTTTCTGGTCCTTCGACAAGTTACCATGGATCTCACCGCGGCCGGTGTTGTTCATTACGGGAGACAAGGCTCACTCCCGGCACTTCAGCGAACAGGCTTATGGGTTCGCCACAGAACCAAAAGAGTTGTTCGTGGCGCCGAACGCCGGTCACGTCGACCTCTACGACAAGGTAGACCTGATCCCCTGGGACAAGCTACAGTCATTTTTCAGTGAGCATTTGAGTTGAGGCTGACGATCAGGGGTCCATCGATCAAGAAATGCTGGCGCCGCTCATTGCGCGGCGCCTAAGCGATAGCCTTGATTGGCTCGCCATCGCTCTGACCGGGGGGCGGGCATCTTCGGCGCAATCAGCGGTCGCCGCCTTAGCTGAGATGCCTGCGCACCATGGCCTGATGGAGCGCTCTCACTGCTGGGCGGCCGCTAAATGGCTTCGACCCGGAGCGGAAACTGGCCCGGAACATGCAGCGCGTCCTGCCCGGTCTCGAAGCGGCCTAGCCTGATCAGGTCTCTCGAATACGAATAGTCGACATAAAATAGCGCCAGATTTCCCCACGGCACGTAATAACAGATGTCGTAGGGTTGCTCGTCATCGAACCGCCCCCGCCCGTCTTCGATGAGCTTTCGCGGCAGATACGCGATCTTCTCGCTGCTGGCAAAATCGCCGATTTTCAGATCAAGCGGCAGCATCGAATAGAAATCGCGCGCGGATGGGTTGTCATGAAGTGTCGCGGTCAGCGTCCGCTCGCCGAATATCATCCTGATACGCATCGCACTCTGCGCCTCCCTGCTCGTGTCTCTTCCTGCCTGTCCGAAGGCCAATGTCGGCAGAGATGCTGCTGCCAGGCCCGCTCCGAGCAGTTCTCGCCGATGCCAGCCTTGGTCTCCCGTCATGGCTCAATTCTCCATCTCATGAAGGCGCCTTCTGGCGCCTGTCTTCACCATGGCTGGTTTGCCGGACCGACCGTAAATTCATTGACAGTCGTGTCCTCCGGCTGGTCGATCGCGAAGGCGACTACATTCGCTATGCGTTCCGGCGCGATCCCGTATTTGTCGTAGGTGCTCTGCATGGCCGCGGCTGTGCCCTTGTCGCCGATCGTGCCGAGCAATTCGGTGTTGATCGCGGCCGGATAGATTGTCGCCGTGCGGATATTCGTGCCTTCCAGCGCCGATTCCATGCGCAGGACCTCCATGAAGTCCCGCACGAACCATTTCGTGCCGCCGTAAACCGCGCCGTTCGGATAGGCCTTCAGACCAGCCACGGATGAGGTCGTAATGACATGACCGGACTTCTGACCGGTGAAGGTCGGCAGCACGGCCGCAACACCGTTCAGCACGCCCTTGATATTGACGTCGACCATCTGGTGCCAGTCGTCGGTCTTCAGCGCCGAGAGCGGTGAGTTCGGCATCAGGCCGGCGTTGAGAAAGATGACGTCGAGGCCGCCGAAGGTTTCCTTCGCCAATGCGACGATCGCGTCGTTGTCGGCCTGACTGGTGACGTCCAGTTCCTGAAAGACTGCCTGCCCACCGTTCTGCTCAATCTCGTCGGCGATTGTCTTCAGCTTGTCCGCGCGCCGCGCGCCGAGCACCATCTTGGCGCCTTTGCCGGCGAGCAGCTTTGCCGTGGCTTCGCCTATACCCGACGACGCGCCGGTGATGATGACGACCTTGCCCTTGATCATGATGGTCTCCCGAATTGTGTTGTTACCGGATGCGCTCGACCCGAACCGGCTGCCGGGTCAACTGGTCAAGCTGCGCGTCGGAGGCGTTGTACTTTCCGATGTGGATGGTCTGGTTCGAGAAGCCGACGCCTGAGGCGTCGTAATAGAAGCCGAGGTTGCCCCACGGGGCGAAGTAGATGAGATCGCCATCCTCCGGGTCAGAGCCCGGTGAACCATCCGTTGTCAACTTGCGGTCAAAATAACCGATCTTCTCCCGGCCGGCATATTCTTCAATCTCGAGCGTGAGCGGCAGCCTCGACAGGAAATCCCGCACCGTCGGATTGTCTTCCCCGATCGTCACGTCGACACTGGCCGAGCCCGACGTAAAGCGCACCACGGCGCCCACGACCTCTCCGGTCTGTCCTGCCCCGGCACTGGAGTTCTGCGAATAGGAGACGGCGACACCGGATGCGAACACGAAGACTGCGAGAAGAAGCGCGGTCATGCGGCGATGGAGTCTGGTCATTTTTCCTCTTCCATGGGACGAAGCATGTTCGATGGCCATCAGAAGTGACCTGCTGTAGGTGCCGGTAATCGCGTCGGAGACGCACCATCTGATCCTGTACTTAGAGTAATCGATCGCGGTGTCTCTGATTAGCCGTGATCAATTGCATGCACTCATGAGCGGTATTTCTGAACGGCCTGTCCTTTGTCGTCTGTCCAAGGTGAATCCCGGAAGTTGCTCATGGCAAATCTGTACCGGTCAAATCCGCAAGTCTTTCGATGAGCTGATCCTGGAATCCTGGGTTAGATACCTCGTTTGCTGCTGGCCGCTGCTGGCGATGATGCCAGTAGCCGCCGCGGACCTTGGCTGCCCTGTCGTCGCTCGTCGCGAGCCATATCTGGGTCAGATGTCCCTCTTCGAGATCGTCGGTGGCCGAAGCGCCGCCCATTCTCGTCGGCACCCAGCCGGGATCGACCGCATTGCTCAGCACATCCGGCCACCATCTGGAAAGACCGGCGGCGAGCGCTGCGACATGCAGCTTGCTCTCGCAATAGGCCTGAGTGGCGTCCCAACGCCGTTCGATCCAGTCCATGTCGCCCAGCGATCCACCGCCGTTGCGGTGCATGCCGCTGCTGAGATAGATCAGGCGATCGGGGCGCTCGATCAAGGCGGTGAGGATGTAGGGCGCCAGCGTGTTGACCGCGAGGATCGCGGCATGGCCCTCCGGCGTTGTGGCCCGGTCGGGGGTTGAATAGATGCCGGCATTGTGGATCACCGCATCCATGCGACCGATGGCGTTCACTTGATCGGCCACCGAACGTGTCTCATCGGCATTCGCTAGATCGCCAACGACGACAGGCGGTGATCCGGAAACGCGGCCGGCAAGCGATCTGGCCCGTTCGGACGAGCGGGCGTGAAGAACAACCTCATGACCTTCCGCGATCAAGGCACGGGCAGCGCCAAGGCCAAGCCCATCAGCGCTGCCTGTTATAAAAATCCGCGCCATTGTACCGTCCTCTCGATTGCCTGTTCATCTCAAGCCTTAGCGTCAGGCGCATCCTCCACGGCGTGGCGCAGCCAGACCATCCCGCCTTCAAACGTCTCGCATCCGGTCAAGCGAAGCGCTTGCCCGACGCCTGGCCGCTCGCCCTCTGCGCCGCGGTAGTCGATGATGCCGTCGGCCCCGGCCATGCCGTCCACCGCCGGGCGGATCAGCGTGCTGAACTCGTCGATCAGGCGATGGCGGAAGAAGGCGCCGTTGATCGTGCCGCCACCCTCCAGGAGCAGCGTCTTTGCGTCGAACAGGTTGGCGAGTTGCTCCAGCGCGCCGGAAAGATCATCGCCGGTGGGGCCGGCAAAGAGATAGGAAACGCCATCCGCCCGCAGTTCCGCAAGATAGGCGTCGGACACCTGTTCTCCAAGCACCGCGACGGCATGATCGCCGCCGATATTGTCCTTGCCGTAATGCACACGGCCGTGCGGGTCGACGGCGATGGCGAGCGCCCTGCCGCCGCGCTCGGCGATATGTGGCTCACGCGGCACGATCGGCGCATCTGGGAACGCGCGTTCCGAGCCCTTGGCCATTTCGCTCATCGTCTTGCGGCCAACGATCCAGCCATCGGCCTCGAAGCGAGACGCCACATCCTCATAATGGCTGGACAGAACTTCGGCGGAAACCCCCGCGGCAGGGCGTGTGAAGCGGCCGGGGTGCAGCCTGCCATCGATGGAAGTGACCATATGGCAGATGATATGCGGACGTCTGGACATTGAGGAACCTCGTGTACCTTGGCCGTTCACTCGCGATGGCGCAGCGCCTCGACGAGAGCGACGAAGGCGGGCGACGATTGCCGCCGGCTGGGATAGTAGAGATGATAGCCGTCCCAATAGGGCGACCAGTCTTCCAGAACGCGCTCGAGCCGCCCCTCCGCGAGATGGGGAAGCGCGATTTCTTCCGGAACATAACCGAGACCGTGACCGGCGAGTGCGGCGTCAAGAACATGGAAGATGTTGTTGAATACGAGCTGGCCATCGACGCGCACCTTGATTTCGCGCCCGTTCTCTTCGAACTCCCAGACATAAAGTGTGCCGGATGATGGAAAGCGATAATTGATGCAGTCGTGTTGCGTCAGATCCTGCGGCCTTTGCGGGATCGTGCGGCCTTCAAAGTAGGATTTCGTGCCAACGACGGCGAAACGGAAATCAGGCCCGATGCGCGCCGAGATCATGTCCTTTGCAAGTTGCTCGCCCATCCGCACACCGGCGTCGTAGCGCTCGGTGACGATGTCCGACAATCCGTTGTCGAGTAGCAGCTCGACCTTGATGTCCGGATATGTCGGCGCAAAGGCTTTGACCTTGGGCCAGAGGACATGGCTGATCGCATAGTCGGGCGCCACGATCCGAATGGTCCCGGCCGGCTTTTCCTTCAACTCGTTCAGCGCATCCATCTCGACCTCGATCTGATCGAAATGCGGGCCAATCCTCTCCAACAACCGCTCGCCCGCCTCCGTCGGCGCGACCGCGCGCGTCGTACGGGTCAGCAAGCGCACATCAAGCCTGGCTTCCAACTGGCGAACCGTGTGGCTGAGGGCCGATTGCGAGACGCCGAGCCTTGCAGCGGCCTTGGTGAAACTACGCTCCCGGGCGACAGCCAGAAAGGCGATAAGATCGTTGACATTCTGTCGTGTCACTCATGAGTCCTTCTTATTTCTGATGGGCCATTATATCAAAGGACGTGGGTGCAAGGAAGCGTTGGGATGCTGGCGCCCACGAAAGCACGTGAGCGCCAGAGCTGTTGTTACGCCAGGTGTTCCGAGAAGAACGACTGCAACTTGTCGAAGGGAATGATATCGACCTTGTCATAAAGATCGACATGGCTGGCGCCTGGGATCACCAGAAGTTCCTTCGGTTCTGCGGCGTTGGCATAGGCGGTTTCAGCGAAATAGAGCGAGTGGGCCTTTTCACCGTGGATGAACAGGACCGGGCGCGGCGAAATTTCCGCGATATAGGTCAGGATCGGCATGTTCATGAACGACAGCGGTGTCGTCTGCGACCACGCATTGCGCGAGTTAACGGCGCGTGGGTGATAACCGCGCGGCGTCGCGTAGTAGTTGTGGTAGTCGACCATGAACTGCGGCGAGTCTGCCGTCACGGTGGCGTTGTACGCCGGCTGATAGGCCGGGGTGCCATTTTTTGCATCTTCCCAACGCTGCCTGCTCAACGTCTCCAGCGTCTGGGTGCGCTGTTCGAGCGTCACGCTATCGTTGTAACCTTTCGACATGACGCGGGTCATGTCGTACATGGTGCTCGCAACGACGGCCTTGACGCGCTTGTCGGAAGCGACGGCATTCAAGGCCATGCCGCCCCAGCCGCAAACGCCGATCACGCCGATGCGCTCGCGGTCGACTTCGGGCCGCAGTCCGATGAAGTCCACCGCCGCGCTGAAATCTTCCGTATTGATGTCCGGCGACGCGATATTGCGCGGCGCACCGCCGCTTTCACCCGTATAGGAGGGATCGAAGGCGAGCGTAACGAAGCCGCGTTCGGCCATGGTCTGCGCATAGAGACCGGAGGACTGTTCCTTGACCGCGCCGAACGGACCGCTGACGACGATGGCCGGCAGCGCTCCGTTACGGTTCTTCGGCAGGTAGAAGTCCGCCGCCAGTTCGATGCCATAGCGGTTCTTAAAGGTGACCTTCTGGTGGTCGACTTTGTCGCTCTTCGGGAAAACCTTATCCCAATCCTGCGTCATATTGAGTGTTTGCGCCTCCGCATTGGCTGTGGTCAGAAGCGAAACCGCGCCGATTGCCGCAACCCCGACGCCAGTCAGCTTGAGCATGTTTCGACGCCCGACATCCAGACGCTCGACGACGTTTCCAATCTCGTTCTGTTCATTCATGACAGGTCTCCAAGAGTTTCGGTTGTTGATACGCAAGATATACGCGCGCCCACGTTCATCGATTAGAGGGGTAACTTCGCATGTGCTCATGAGAATGATTCATGAAACTGATCGTCGTCGAGACTGCTGGGCGGGCAAGGGGCGGCCGTTAGCCATCTTGCGGCATTTTTCCAGAGGATGTCTCTGTTCGATGGCGGGCGCACTATTCTTTAGGCGCCAGCCGCATTAGCCGGCCGGGACTATCGTCTTCGATTACCCAGACCGCTCCGTCAGGCGCAACTGCGACGTCGCGAATACGTGCACCCATATTCCAGCGCTCGACCTCGTCGGCGCGCCCTTGCGCGTCGAAGGCGACACGAACGAGGGATCGCACGGACAGGCCACCGATCAGCGCTGAGGCTCGCCACTGCGGGAACAGCACCCCCTCGTAAAAGACCAATCCCGCGGGTGCGATCACCGGCGTCCAGTAAACGGCGGGTGGTGCGAACTCCGACCGCGTATCGTGGTCAGGAATGTCGGCGCCGCTATATTCACTGCCATTGGAGACAAGCGGCCAGCCATAGTTCCGGCCTTGTTCGATGAGGTTCAGCTCGTCGCCGCCGCGCGGTCCCATCTCATGCAGCCAGAGGCGACCGTCAGGGGCGAAGGCAAGCCCATAGGGATTGCGGTGTCCGGTGGTCCAGGTCTGTGCCTGAACACCGCCGCGAGAAAAGAGCGGATTGTCAGAGGGTGTCGATCCGTCGAGGTTGAGGCGCAGCACCTTGCCGCGCGCCTGGTCGGGGTCCTGTGCGGTCGCTGGCTGCATTCGGTCGCCGACGGACAGGAACAGATGCGAACCGTCCGGCGGGAAGGCGATTATGCCGCCCGGCTGCCCACCACCACCATCGGGCGTCTGGCGCCAGATTACCGTTGCGTCTGCAAGCGAAGCTTCGTTGCCGGCCAGGGCAAGACGGGCACGCGACAGAACGAGCCGGCTGCCACGAGCATTCGGCTCGACATAGGTGAAATAGATCGTCGAGCTGCTCGCAAAATCCGGCGCGATCGCGATATCGAGGAGGCCGTTCTGACCGGAGGCTGCGACATCGGGCACATTGTCGAGTTCGGTCTTCTCGCCTGATTGGGTGACGAGCAAGATGCGGCCCGGCTTTTCGGTGACCAGCATCCGTCCGTCGGGCAGGAACGTCAGCGCCCACGGCGTATCGAAATCAGCCACGGTCTGCGTGGCGAAGGGAGCCTCGGCGCTGGCGATCCGATTACCTGCGTTGATGCTCTGGGCCTCTGCAGTACTATGGAAAACCAGTATCGCGGCCAATGCAGCCGATGCCATGATTGTTTTGCGTCGTGTCATCATGCCTCCGATGTGTATTTCTTTCCTTCGGGCGCGGCGGTGTGTTCAGCGATGCGGCGCTCCCGGATGACGGAGGGTCCGTTCACAGGCTCACAAAGAGCCCGGCCATCACCCATGCCAAGGTTAATCCAGACCGGGAACAGAGACTATCGGGCTGAGTTCGCTTGTTGTCATGAGCGGTTTTCATGAATGCATGCGCGCCACCTTCCAGCGCACTTATGAGCCCACCTCATGACGACATGCAAATTTTGTCGGCTAGTTGATGGTGTTGCGATCCGCTACTTTTGCCGGAAAGGAACGATCCGCGCCCTCAAGGCTGCGCGTGGGCGGCAGCGTAGTGTCCGCCTGTGAGGCCGGACCTCGCCCCACAGTTTCATAACGATGCCCAGGCGCGGCTTGCAACACCCGGAAGGCCGGCCGCCTGGCGCGTCAGATCAGAAAGAAGAAAAATGTCAGCCCATGTTTCTGCAGCAGTCCCCGACATCGAGGAACAGAGCGCCGCCCATTGGGGCGCCGTATTGGCGATGTCGTTCTGTGTTTTTGCGCTCATCGCTTCGGAATTCATGCCCGTCAGCCTTCTGACGCCGATCGCGGCCGATCTGCGCGTCAGCGAGGGACAGGCCGGACAGGCGATCGCCATTTCCGGTGTTTTTGCGGTGCTGACCAGCCTGTCGATTTCCGCAATCGCTGGCCGTCTCGATCGCAAGTTCCTTCTTCTGGGGCTGACAGCCGTGATGGCGCTGTCCGGCAGCATTGTTGCGCTCGCCCCGAACTACGAAATATTCATGATCGGCCGCGCGCTGATCGGCGTCGTTATCGGCGGCTTCTGGTCGATGTCGACGGCGACGGCGATGCGCCTGGTGCCTGAGCAGCATGTTCCAAAGGCGCTCGCGATCTTCAACGGCGGCAACGCGCTTGCAACGGTGGTCGCGCCTCCGGCGGGAGCGCTGCTCGGCGCGACTATCGGCTGGCGCGGCGCATTTTTCTGCGTCGTCCCGATCGCGGTTATCGTCTTCGTCTGGCAGATGATCAGCATGCCGTCGATGAAGGCCGAGCGCCGGCCCGGATCAGGCAACGTGTTCAGGCTGTTCAACAGGCCAATCGTGGCTCTCGGCATGGCGTCCATTGGTTTGCTCTTCATGGGGCAGTTTGCGCTCTTTACCTATGTCCGGCCCTTCCTCGAGACGGTCACACGCGTCGATGTCTCGACACTGTCGCTCGTGTTGCTCGGTATTGGTATTGCAGGCCTCATCGGTACAAGTCTGATCGGTTTCTTCCTCAAGAAAACACTTTATCGAACAGTTATCCTTATTCCGGTGGGAATGGCCGTGATCGCCGCCATCCTGATCGCTTTCGGCGCGAACCTTGCGATTACCGCAGCGGCGCTCGGCGTCTGGGGATTGATCGGCACGGCGGCCCCTGTCGGCTGGGGCACCTGGCTGGTGCGCTCGCTGCCGCAGGACGCCGAAGCAGGAGGAGGTCTCATGGTCGCGGTTATCCAACTCGCCATCACCCTCGGCGCGGTCCTTGGTGGAGTCCTCTTCGACTTCAGCGGCTACCAGCTGACCTTTGCCGCCAGCGCCGTCATCCTGCTCCTCGCCGCTGTTTTGGCAATGCGCACGGCGGCGGTCAGTCGTCGATGATGACCGCGTGCGTGGGTGAGCAGCACTCCGGCCCAGTCGCCGGTTGTGCACCTGGCGCCGGATGGAGCGCTGGGCCAAGCCCGACAACGCAGCCGAGGGGGAATGGACATTACGGCGAGAATGCTTCCTTTGTTACAGGCCGGGACTTGGGGTCGTCCCGATGATCAGCGCCCGGGCAGGATGCGACTGTCAGGATGATGCCTCTGTGCCCACGTGATCGGATTGATGAAATGCTCCCTTGACCGTTCAAAATCACAGCAGGGGAATCAAGGTAACGGGCACCATGTACAATCTCGCGCATCAAGAGAGCCCGAAAGCGGAGGTGAACAATGAGGATCGGCGTTATAGGTTC
Source organism: Agrobacterium sp. D14 (assembly GCF_001526505.1). Classification (NCBI taxonomy): domain Bacteria; kingdom Pseudomonadati; phylum Pseudomonadota; class Alphaproteobacteria; order Hyphomicrobiales; family Rhizobiaceae; genus Agrobacterium; species Agrobacterium sp. D14. The sequence continues at coordinate 114,787 of NZ_ASXX01000009.1, read as the reverse complement.
CGGCCTGATGGGCGGCAAACTTGGGCTGCTCTGGGCTCGATCGGGCCATGAGTTGACGTTCAGCTATTCGCGCAGCACGGAAAAGCTGAAGCGATTGGCGAAGCAGGCTCAGGGATACCACGGCACGATCGCGGAGACTGTCGCCAATGCCGATGCTTTGTTGCTGGCAGTCCATTGGTCGCGCATCGACGAGATTCTCTTCCAGACCGGTGACCTGGCGGATAAGATCGTTCTCAACTGTTGCGTTCCCTTAGACCGGCAGGACAAGAATCTCGTTGTGGGTACCACGACGTCCGGTGCCGAGGAGCTAGCGCGCAAGCGGCCGCTTGCGCGTTGGGTTTCGGCCTTCAACACCAGCCCGAGCGAGGCCTTCGCCGATGTCTTCGCCAACCGGCAGGAAGAACCACGGGCGCAATTGATCTATTATGGCGACGATGGCGGGGCGAAGCAGGTGGCCGCGCGCCTGATCGCTGACATTGGTTACGAGCCGTTGGATGCCGGTCCCTTGCGCACGGCCCGCTTTGTCGAACCTTTTGCCATGGTCACCGCCGAACTGGCCTATAGACAGCCCGGTGGACCCAGACTCACCTATCGGTTTTCAAAATTCGACGATTCCGGCGCTCGTCAGAAGAGCACGGTCAGGGAACTGGCTTAAGCTTACGCAGCAGCCCCAACGCGGACATCGCCCAGCATGAGGAAAATCATGGAGGTCGGGTAGGTTCGGCGGTGATCGATGTGATTGAGCACGCAACTGCAGTCAGCAGCCCATAACCCAGCGCGATCGGTAGCAGAGACAGACGACACGAGCGCCCGGATCGCTGCGCGTGCGAATAACAGCTGAATGACCGGGCGACGGCCGAGACGGTTCGACAGGCGTCCGAGGATAAGCAGTGCTGTCGCGACACCTGAAAAATAGCCGACTGCCCGTTAATGACAGGTCCCGGAATGTAAGGCCTCCCGCCTCCGGTAGTGGCCGTGGAGCGTATTGGGAGTTGCGGGCGGCAGCGGCTTCGCTGTCCTATTCAGAAATTGGGCTCATGATTGTAAGAGAGAAGCGGCTATTATCATTGATCGATATTCGCGCGATTATAGTCTCCATTCGAAAACGAGCGAATGGTATGACGCAAAGGTTGTTGTTGTGCCTGACAATTCGCTTATTAGTATATGGAGGCAAGTCAGACAGCCATGAAGCTCCAGATCAACGACCAAACGTTCGATGTCGCTTCCGAGCCCGATACGCCGCTTCTATGGGTCATTCGTGACGAACTCGGTCTTACAGGTACGAAATACGGATGCGGGCTGGCGCAGTGCGGCGCCTGTTCGGTGCTGGTCGACGGCCAGATCACTCGATCTTGCGTAACCCCGCTCGAAAGCGTGGCAGACAGCAGCATCACCACGATCGAAGCTATAGAGAACGACGCGGTTGGCAAACGTGTTGTGGCGGCCTGGCTTGCGCATCAGGTTCCGCAATGCGGGTACTGTCAGTCTGGCCAAGTCATGGCCGCGACGGCCCTGTTGAAGGAAACTGCAGAACCGACTGAAGAGGAGATTGCGGCTGCGATGATCAATCTCTGTCGCTGCGGCACCTATAACGCGATCAAGGCGGCTGTGAATGATGTCGCGGGTCGTCGGGAGGCAAAGCTATGAACGAGCTGAGCCGCAGTATCCTTTCGGGCCAAGAGATGCCGAACGGTTCATCGGTCAATGTCTCGCGCCGCGGTTTTCTTTTGTCTTCACTTGGCCTTACGGCCGGAGCGCTGGTCATCGGGCTTGGGGTGCCCGTTCGTCCGGCCCGTGCGCAGGACGTAGCCGGCAAGATTGTGCCTGGAACCCGCGTGCCGGCGTTCCTCGAGATCCGGCCTGATAATACCGCCCGGCTGATGAGCCCCTTCGTGGAGGGCGGGCAAGGCATCTTTACGGCGATGGCGCAGATCGTCGGGGAAGAACTCGACCTCGATCCGTCGGCGTTCACGGTTGAAAACGCGCCGGCCGGTCCGGACTACCAGGTCATCCTCAACGGAATGCGGATTACCGGTGGAAGCATGTCGGTCCGGTTGAGCTATGACACGATGCGTCGTCTCGGCGCCTCGGCTAGGCTGATGATCCTGCAGGCAGCAGCCTCGCGTCTTGGCGTCCCCATCACGGAACTTACCACCGAACCTGGCCGGGTTTTGCATGCGGCGTCGGGTCGGTCGTTGTCGTACGGCGAAATCGCGGCCGATGCGCTTGACCTGCCGATCCCTGCGGCGGAGAGCGTGACGCTTAAGGATAGAAGTCAATTCCGCTGGATCGGTAAGTCGGTGGCGCGCCTCGACGTCTATGACAAGTCGACCGGACGTGCGACATACGCCATCGACTGCAAGGTGGACGGTATGCTGCACGCGGCGGTGCAGCACGCGCCCCGGCTTGGAATGCACGTTGGGGTGATCCGCAACGAGGACGCAGTAAGGGCGATAAAAGGGGTCCAGTCGGTTCATCGCCTGCCAGGCGCGGTTGCGGTCGTTGCGGAACGGTGGTGGACGGCCAAGCGCGCCGTCGAAGCGCTCCAGGTCGACTGGCAGGAAGCCAATGGGGTGTCGGCGGTTGAGGGTGGTCGTATCATGCCGATCGATTTCTCCACCAGAGCTTTTGCGGACCGTCTTGCCAGTGAGCCGGGAGACGGCAAGAATGCGGAGAGCGAAGGCGACGCCACCGGTGTGCTCGCATCGGCTAAGGACATCGTTTCTGCGACCTATCACAGCCAGTATCTCAACCATGCCCAGCTTGAGCCGCCATCGGCGCTTGCAAAGTTCAATGACGACGGCAGTCTCGATGTCTGGATGCCGAACCAGGCGCCTGAAATGTTTCAGGCGGATATAGCGAAGTCTACAGGCCTCGACCCGGCCAAGATCAACATCCACAGCCCGCTGCTTGGAGGCTTTTTTGGAAGGCATTTCCTTTATGTGGCAGGCAGTCCTTACCGGCAGGCGATCCAGCTTGCAAAGGAGACCGGTCGGCCGATCAAGCTGATTTGGAGCCGGGAAGAGGAATTTCTCCGCGACACGCTCCGCCCGATGGCGGCAGTCCGCTTTCGCGGCGCCCTTGATGGGAACGGTACGCCGGTCGCGCTCGAAGCGATTAGTATCTGCGAAGGTCCTACGGAAGGCATTAGCGGCCATAACCCGGACAAGGTCGATGAAACAGCCGTAGAAGGGTTGGCGGGAAAACCTTATGCGATCGCCAACAGGCGCATCGCGCAGCTCTATGTCGAAAATCCGACCATGCTGTCCTACTGGCGCTCGGTCGGCAATTCGATGAACGATTTCTTCTACGAGTGCTTTCTCGATGAGTTGGCGGACAAGGGAGGCCAGGATCCCTATGAATTGCGACTACAGTTGCTGAAAGACAATCCTCGCCTGACGACATTGCTGAAAGCTGCGGAGGAAATGTCGGGCGGCTGGAAACGCGGCCCATTTACGGCGGAAGATGGCTCGCGGCGAGCGAGGGGTGTGGGCATGGCTTCGCCGTTCGGCAGCCATACAGCAGCAATTGCGGAAGTCTCCATTCAATCTGGCCAAGTGGTCGTTCACGACGTGTGGGAAGCGATCGATCCTGGCAGCATCGTCAATCCCGCTATCATCGACGCGCAAATCAACTCGGCGGTCGCCCTGGGGCTGTCACAGGTCTTGCTGGAAGAGGTGGTCTACGAAAAGGGCCAGCCCGTTGCCCGCAATTACGATCTCTATCCAATTCTGCCTCCCGACCGGATGCCGCGTGTACATACGCGCATCATCGAGAGTGGTGAGAAGATGGGTGGGATCGGTGAACCGGGTTTGCCCGCAATACCGCCGGCCGTGGCGAACGCCGTGTCTGCGCTCACCGGCCAGCGCATTCGCAGCATGCCGCTCTCCCGTTACACGTTCGAGAGTTGACGCAATGTTGCTTCGGTCTGATCCCAGGCAGGCCGAAAGCGTAGCGGCGGCGGCGTCAGCAGATCGCTGGCGCCGCCGCCTGCCCATAAGCACGCTATGAAGGTTGTCCCGCCCTTGAAAAGATTTCTCCTCGTTTTTCTGCTTATCGTTATTGTTGCCGCAGGCTGTCTGACCTGGTTCGTCAATCGCACGCCGTCGTCACCGTTCGATGGCGCCCCCTCACTTGCCGAGAGGCCCCCGGAACTGCTGGCCCGAGGTGAAATGGTCGCCCGCCAGGCCGATTGTGTCGCCTGCCACAGCACCCCCGAAAGTCGCCCCTTCGTCGGAGGGCTGGAAATGGGCACGCCACTCGGTTCGATTTTCGCGACCAACATTACGCCCGATCGTGAAACTGGCATCGGCAACTATTCGCTTGCCGATTTCGACCGGGCGGTCCGTCATGGCGTGACCCCGGATGGACGGCGTCTCTATCCAGCCATGCCGTATCCGTCCTACGTCAAGATGACCGATGATGACATCGAGGCGCTCTATGCCTTCTTCATGGATGGCGTAGAGCCTGTTCGCGAGCCCAACCAGCCAAGCGAGATTGAATGGCCCCTGAACATGCGATGGCCGTTGGCGCTTTGGAATGCAGTTTTCGTCAACGGTGGCGTTTATGCAAATAAGCCAGAACAGAACGAGCAATGGAACCGGGGCGCATATCTTGTTCAGGCAGCAGGTCATTGTGGCGCTTGCCATACGCCGCGCGGCGTTTCCATGAACGAGAAAGGAATGGATGAAACCAGTCCGAGCTTCCTTTCGGGCTCTTTGCTCGATGGCTGGTACGCCCCGAGCCTTCGACAAGATCACAATACAGGTCTTGGTCGATGGAGCGAGGAGGATATTTATCAGTTCCTCAAAAACGGACGCAATCAGCATGCCGTCGTGTTCGGTTCAATGACTGAAGCGTTTAATAATTCCCTCCAGTTCATGACTGACGATGACCTGCGGGCAATCGCTTTTTATCTCAAGTCCCTTCCGGGCGATCCGTCCCGTGATGGTCGGCCCTGGCAGTATGTTCAAATGCCTCTTGATCGCAGCCGGCCCGGCGCGCAGACCTTCGCTGCAAAATGTAGTTTTTGCCATGGCCCAGACGGCCGTGGGCAAAACCAGTGGATTCCTCCGCTCGCCGGCGCAGCCTCTTCGCTGACGACCGAAAACGCTTCGCAGATCAATGTGACACTGAACGGGTCTGGCCGTGTCGTTGCAAACGGCATTCCCGACGCCTATCGGATGCCGCCCTACCGGGCTCAGCTTTCCGACAAGGAGATCGCCGATGTACTTTCCTATGTGCGCTCGGCGTGGGGCAATCACGGTGGGGCAGTTACTGCCGAGGAGGTCAACGCTCTGCGAGAGCATACCGATCCCGCAAGCAGTAGTCCCATCGTGCTGCAGATGCGGTAGTCGATACATAAAGCACATTGGACCGAAGATGTCTGTCGAATGGCCGTTAGTCGGAGAGCTTGGCAGAGGATCCGGCTGACAAGGGCCTATTCTTCAAAAGTTGATTTGGTGACAGGCCAGGAGGGGCGAATTCCTGTCCTCTTCCCGGCTCGAGCACGGAGGTGTGCTGTCGGGGCAATGCATTGAAGCGCGGTCATCTGCAGTTGCTGAAGCGCTCACGTCATTCCCGCGAGCATTTTGGAGGTTGTTGGCTGAAAAGATCGAGACATTCCGGTCTCCATTGTGGCCTTTCCCCTGTTGGCCGGCTGAATAGTCAGCATATTTGCGAGAAACTAGATGAAAAACGTCCATTGAAGCGATTTCCCAGCAGTATAGCTGGCGCATTCGAATCAAAATAACGTCCAGATTATATTACAATTAGACAAATTCGGCTTCAGTTCCTTGGGTGGCTGGCATTACCGTTTGAGTGGGGACATAAACTCGCTCAGCCCCGTGCCCATAAAACTCCAAAGGGGAAATGATGAAAAACATATCAATCGCGATAGCGTTGTCGGCGGCCATATTTGCTTATGCATCTCAGGCCCAGGCCGATTGCGGCACAGTGACCATTGCCAATATGAACTGGCAATCCGCAGAATTGTTGGCAAGCGTCGATAGCGCCATTTTGACCGCAGGATTCGGCTGTAAAGTCGAACTCATTTCGGGCGATACGGTGCCATCGATCACGTCAATGGCAGAAAAGGGGCAACCGGATATTGCCCCCGAAGGATGGGTTAACAACGTACCGGAGACCATGAAACGTGGTTTAGAAGAAAAGACACTTGTTGTCGTCTCGGAACCACTCTCTGAAGGTGGCGTTCAAGGGTTATGGATTCCAAAGTATTTTGCCGACAGTCATCCCAACATCAGGACAATCGAGGACGTATTGGCGCATCCGGAATTGTTTCCCGCACCTGAGGACAGCACAAAGGGAGGGATCGTCACGGCGCCCCAAGGTTGGGGTGCGGCCATTATTGTGGCCCAGCTTTTCAAGGCTTATGGTGCCGACAAGGCAGGGTTTGTGATGGTCGATCCCGGTTCTGCTGCCGGTTTGGATGGATCGCTGGCAAAGGCTTACGAACGAAAGGAGCCGTGGGTTGGATACTACTGGTCTCCAACTTCACTGCTCGGAAAATACGAGATGGTGAAACTGGCGCATGGCGTCGGTTATGACGAAGCCGAGTGGAAACGTTGTACAACAGTCGTGGACTGTTCCGATCCAGAACCCAATGATTGGCCGAAGGACAGGGTTGAGACAATTGTAACACAAGGGTTTGTAGCCCGTGCGGGCTATGCTCTCGATTATCTAAAGAAACGCACTTGGTCGAATGCCGTGGTCAGCCAGTTGTCGGCATGGATGACAGAAAATCAGGCAAGTGGGCAAGACGGGGCGAAACACTTCCTTCAGACCTATCCGGAAGTCTGGACGACATGGGTATCCCCGGAGGTCGCCGAAAAAGTGAAAGCGGCGCTTTGATACCGTGGAGGCGCTGGCGCAACGCGCCTCCATATCGCCAATTATGGCTTGTTGCCATCTGGACGAAGCGACCGAATGCGGCCGAGAGTGTAAGACGATATAGGCTTTGCCTCAGATGTCCGTTATTCTTCGGCCGTGCAGCCGGCCTGTAGCAGGCTTTCCTGGAGGATGCCATCCGTTCCTGCGTCAATGCAGCTTTCTTTTTCCCAGGGTCGATAAGCGGTGCCTGTAGGTTGACGCAATGTTCTCATCCGATGCGCTCACTGCCTCTGGCGCCAATATCGACGCCAAAAACCTTCGTCATTCGGCAGGGCCGTCGGCTGAATGCGTGAGCTGTACAACCCAATTCACGAACGAATGAATTGCCTGCTTCTTTTCCCTGTTATCCGGGATCACGAGAAAGAACGCTTCCTTTGGAAAAAATGCTTCTCCGCCGAGGGTGACGAGGCGACCGTCGCGAACGAAGTCGCCCGTGTTCGATTCCCATCCAAGCATAACCCCCTGTCCCGAAAGCGCCGCCTGGGTCGCCTGCACGTAGTTGCTGAAATAACGGCCCGTCGTGCGGTTTTTTGGCAGGGCGTTCAATTCAAAATAGTCATCCCATGTCAGCCAAGTCTTTTCATCGCTCACGACATGAAGGAGCACAGCTTTGGAGAGGCCACCTTCAGCGCCTATCCGATCTGCAAGGCCTGGGCTGCAAACGGGCGTGACCTTTTCATCGAACAGCTTGACGGCTCGACCGTCCCGCCACGCGCCTGCGCCGTAGCGAATGACAAGATCCACGCCGGACAAAAATTGCGGGGCCCCAGCAGTCGTCATCACGTTAACTGCGATGTCGGAGTGGTTCTGGTAGAAGGCCGCGAGCCTGGGCATGAGCCAATATGTGGCCGTACCCACGCTACAGGCGATGGTCACCGACTTGTCCTCGGTATTGCGTAGCGATCGAACCTGTTCGATCGCCTCCATAATGCGTCCGAGCCCTTCAGAAACGCCTGCCTCCAGAACGCGCCCGGCGGCAGTTAATCGTGCCGGGCGTGTGCTTCGGTCAAAGAGTCGGATTCCAACATGGTCCTCCAGAGCCTTCAGGGCCTGGCTGACAGCCGGTTGAGTCACATTCAGATCAGCGGCGGCCCTTTGAATACTCCCCGAGCGCAATACGGCCTCAAACACCGTCAATAGCCGGAGCGGTGGCAGCGGACGCTCAGCCATAACATAACTTTGTAATTATAATAATAGTAGCGTTTTCCATATTCTAAACGGCCGTATCCCCACTTATCGTAAGAAAATCAAATGCTCCCGATAGGAACTCTGAGAGCGTAGCATAAGCTGCAAAAGGGGACAATTATGGTAATGACACAGTCACATTTCACCGGCGTCAATATCAAGGAAAATGGCGTTGAGGTTGCCCTGGACGACAATGCTCCGAGCTACTTCAACTACTATTGGCTGCGGGATAATTGCCCAACCTCGTTTGACAGCCAGACAAGGGAGCGGGTTTTTGACATTTTCCATGTCGAGGGGGCGCCCGCACCCGCGGCGATCGAGCGGAAACATGACGCATTGGAGATCGTCTGGAAAGGGGATGGTCACAAAAGTCGCTACACTTTTGATTTCCTCGCCCAGTATAGCGAGGGCGCCCGTCGCCCTGATCCAGCCGATCGTCCTCGCCGGGCCTGGTATTCTGATCATTACCCTGCGATAGCACGTTTTTCGCAGCCCGATCTCATGGCGGACAAACAGAAGGTGGCGGCATGGCTGGAGGCCATGATCGTCGAGGGCGTTGCCGTTATTACCGATATGCCGGACAGCGATCAGGCGTTGACCGATCTTGTGCGCCTCATGGGGCACGTTCGGCCGACCTTCTTCGGCGAATTCTTCGACGTGAAGACTCACATCAAGCCAACCAATCTCGCTTATACGGCTAAAGCGCTCGAGCTTCACACCGATACTCCGGCTGAAGAGGTGGCGCCTGGCGTGCAATTTCTCCATTGCCGGGCAAACAGCGTCGAAGGCGGCCAAAACCTCTTCCTTGATGGAGTCGCCGTCGCCAATGATCTACGGGAGGAGTTTCCGGACGACTTCAAGCTCTTGTCGGAAACGGAGATTCCCTACTATTGCGAACATGACCACTATGATGTTCGCTCGCGCCAGCGGGTGATCGAGCTCGACGAGCACGGTGAAGTATCGGGCGTGACGATTAGTCAGCACATGGCCGACATCTTTGACCTGCCGCAAAGGTTTCTGGACAGATATTATCCAGCCTTTTGCCGCTTCGGCCAGATGCTGCAGTCAGACAAATACCTGATGCGGTTCCGGCTCGCGGCGACCGAGTGCATTGTCTTTGACAACCACCGCATAGTGCATGGCCGCGCGGCCTATTCCGCCACAAGCGGGGACCGTCATCTGAGGGGTTGCTACGCGGACCGTGGCGAAATGCGTTCCACCTACCGTGCGTTGACGACAGAAGGACGGTTCAAATGAGTGCTGAATCGACAGGCGATCTTTCCGACGATGAGTTGGCGAAGCTCAGGATTGATCTCGCGGCCGCCTTTCGTCTTGCCGCCGATTTCGGTTGGCATGAGTCTGTCGGGAATCATTTCAGCGCCGCGGTTTCCGCAAATGGCAAGAGGTTTCTGATGAACCCGAAGTGGAGACACTTCGGATCAATCAAAGCGAGCGATCTTCTGCTGCTTGACGCCGACGATCCGGAGGTCATGACCGGCCCCAATGCGCCGGACTTGTCGGCCTGGACGGTGCACGGCACAATTCACCGCCAGCGCCCATCGGTACGCGTGCTGCTGCACTGCCATCCGCCTTATTCAACGGCATTGTCGACACTCCAGGACCCGTCAATGAAGCCGCTGGATAATAACACGGCGCGCTTCTTTGGGGAGGTCAGCGTTGATCTTGGATTCGGCGGTATAGCCGATGACGAGGAGGAGGGTAGCCGGCTTGCCCGGTGTCTCGGCAATCACAAGACGCTCATGATGGGCAATCACGGCGTAACCTGTACGGGGGAAAGTGTCGCGGAAGCCTTCGAAGATCTTTATTTCTTCGAGCGAGCCGCGCAGACGCTCATCCTCGCCTATTCGACCGGCCAGCCTCTCAACGTGCTTTCAGACGAGATTGCACAAAAGACTGCCGAAGGCTGGCATGCCTACCGGGGAATGGCGCAGGCTCATTTCGACTACCTCAAATCCAGACTCGATTGCGCCGATCCTTCCTATAGGAACTGAACCATGACGCACCTTTTCGACACAGGTTGGCCAGACGAAATAGCGATGCATCAAGCACCCGAGCGCTCTCTCTGTGGCGGCGACTGCAGGTCTTGTCAGCACTCAATGTCCTGTACGGACTGGCAGGCGCTCGTTCATGTGGAGCATCGGGAACCTGGAGAACATGAGCAGCATCTTCGGCCAAAAACAGGGTTGTCGACGGCTTAAGTTCCGCGGTTTCGAGCCGAGATTGTGCGGCAAGCAGCTCAGGATGCGTGACGTGATTGGCGGGATGGGCGCGCTGGCGACCTGAACGGCCAGTCGAGATCGTTCAAGAAATTGGCTTTGACGATTGCCGAAAGCCAAGGGATAGATGTGCGATGATGGCTTGGCCAGCCGTATTGGCCCCAGTCTGCCGCCTTCATAGCGCATGAGACGCACCGATAACCACCTCGGTCGGCGAACACCGCCGCCACAATAGCATGAGGCAGGGCCGTTTAGGGCGCGTCTGTGCAGAATGGGGTGACCTTGTTGGCATAACCTTATGTAATAGGGGTGCTTTCCATGAAGCCGGTAAGCCTTCGTCCTAAGCTCGACATTTGTTATTTTGTTTTCATGTTCGAGGGACCACTTTGATGCAAAGTAGGCAACGTATAATCCAGAATCTCCGATCTGCTGGGCTAAGGCCAACCGAACAGCGCATCAAGCTGGCGGGGCTTCTCTTCGCGAATGGAGACAGGCATGTAACCGCCGAACAGCTGCATGCGGAAGCTGTTTCAGAGGGCTTCATGCTCTCCGTTGCCACCGTATACAACACTCTGCACCAGTTTACAGACGCTGGTCTCATTCGTGTTCTGGCTGTGGAGGGGATGGCGAAATGGTTTGATACGAATACCGCTGATCATTGCCACTTCTTTGTCGAGGGGCGCGGCGAGATACTCGATTTCACAGGCAATCAGGTTGAGATCAAGAATCTGCCCGATCCTCCCGACGGTTTAGAAATAGCAAATATCGACGTTGTGGTTCGTCTCCGGCCCGTTCGGTTTGGAGAGCGCTCGCAGTAACCCCCACATCAATAATCTATCCTTTAGCAGCGTGCCCACCCTGGGAGACGGCAGGAAGCTTGGTCGCCAACGTGTCGATAGCCAGCCGCAGGCGCTTCGGCAGGTGTTCCATATCGGGCCAAACCGCGAAGGTGTCTATTCCGGTAGAAGGATAGCTGCTGAGCAGAGCGATAAGGCGTCCGTCGGCGAGGTAATCGCGGACAAGCCAGTCCGGCAGCCAGGCGATACCCATTCCGGCAACGGCTGCATCGGCGATAGCCTGCACATTGTCGAATCTGAGGCGCCCATGCACCGGACAGTCCTTGAGCCTCCCGTCGCAATCGCGCACTTGCCAGGCGAAAAGCTGGTTGTTGCGCCAATAGACCAACGCCTCATGCGAAGCCAGCGCGGCGATATCATGAGGTACCTCGCGATCCGCGAAGTAGCCCGGAGAAGCGCAGATGATCTTTTTTTGACTGAGAAGTTTACGCATCCGAAGCCCGCTGCCTTGCGCGACTGGGCCGTTGCGTATGGCGAGGTCGTAACCTTCACCAATCACGTCGACGACGAGATCGCTGAAGCGAAGATCAAGATCGAGCTTCGGGTGCTCCCTCGCCATCTCCATGAGAACAGGGGCGACGCAATAGCGCCCAAACAGCGATGGCATTGAAACGCGCAGGAGTCCCGCCACTTCGGTGCGACCGGACTCCAGAAACGCCTTGCCGGCATGCAGTTCATCCAGCGCGCGCTGACAGCGCTTATAATAAGCATGTCCGTCTTCGGTCAAAGTCAGCACGCGCGTTGTGCGATGAAACAACCGGACGCCCAGTCTCGCTTCCAGCCTGGCCACTGTCTTGCCGACAGCCGAACGTGAAAGACCCAATCGCTCGGCCGCACGAGCGAACCCGCCAGCCTCGGCTGTCTCTACGAACACCGTCAGTCCTTCGAACCTGTCTCTCATCACGCCTTCGTTGTAAGGTTCTCATTGTAGAATTTTACGCGCAGTATTTGAGAACAAAAGTCGCGCGACGACCATATAATTCTACAGTAAAAGACAAATCGCGCAAGCGACCGTGGTGAAACCGTTTCATGGTCCGTGCGCAAGTCATCGCCGCCGCGCCGCGGTGAATCTTTTACCAAGCCGCCCTGTCAGGGCGCAGCGGGACGATATGACATGCTGATTTCGATCGTATACCACAGTGGCTACGGCCATACCGCCAAAGTCGCTCAACTCGTCGCCGAAGGCGCCGGCCGCGTCGCAGGCGCCGAAGCGAAGCTGATCCCGGTCGTCGAAGGCGACATTCCCTGGGATGCGCTGGAAGCAAGCGACGCGATCATTTTCGGGTCGCCGACTTATAATGGTCTTATCAGCGCGAAGTTTAAGCAGTTCATGGAGGCCTCGACCAAGACCGCATGGTTTGAGCAGAAGTGGAACAACAAGGTTGCTGCCGGCTTTACAAATTCCGGTGCCCAGCACGGCGACAAACTCAACTCGCTGGTCGCATTGTCGCTGTTCGCTGCGCAGCACGGCATGATCTGGGTTGGCCTTGATCTCATGCCCGGCAATAGCGACAGCAAAGGCAGTGTCGAAGACCTCAATCGCCACGGCAGTTGGCTTGGCGTCATGACCCAGTCCAACAACGATCAGAGCGCTGACGAAACGCCAAACACCAGTGACCTGCAGACAGCGGCCTATCTCGGTGAGCGTGTGGCAAAAGTCACGAAGCGATTCCTCGCCGGAGCCCAATAGGGTGGAAGCGGTCGGTTACGGTGCTTCTTCAGCACCCGGAGGCCATAACCAGCTACCCTGTCGTTCCGGGCCGCGAGATATCGGGCGGCTAGGGGACGCCACCTGGTAACGCCTTTTCAGGAGCGATGTGAAGTACCGCTTCGTCATTGGTCTGGCGACGCTGAAAAAATGAAGCCTGCAACGGCGATGGAAAGGGCACTGATGAAAACTTTTGGTTATGCCGCACAGAGCGTCGGCGCGGACCTCGCTCCGTACTCCTTCGAGCGACGAACGCTGAGGCCTGAAGACGTTGCGATGGAGATCCTCTACTGCGGCGTTTGCCACAGTGATCTCCACCAGACGCGGAACGACTGGGGCGGTGCGAGCTATCCGATGGTTCCAGGGCACGAGATCGTCGGCAGGGTCACCGCCATTGGAGAGGCGGTTGTCAAATACAAAGTGGGCGATCATGTCGCCGTCGGCTGCTTCGTCGACAGTTGCCTGCACTGCGATCAATGCCGGAAGGGCAATGAGGTATTTTGCCGAGAGGTCGCCACGCAGACCTACAACACGCCGGATCGCATTACCGGTGCAAACACGCTCGGAGGATATTCCAAGCACCTTGTCGTTCGCGAAGAGTTCGTTCTGCGTATTCCCGACGGCATGGATGTTTCGCGGGCGGCCCCGCTTCTTTGCGCTGGGATCACCACCTATGCGCCGCTTCGGACATGGAACGTCGGACCCGGTAGCCGCGTCGGCGTTGTCGGCCTCGGCGGGTTGGGGCATATGGCAGTAAAGCTGGGGGGCGCTCTCGGCGCGGACGTGACAGTCATCAGCCGGTCCGAGGCGAAGAAGGCCGATGCGCTCGCGCTTGGTGCGAGCAGGCTGCTGGTGTCGGCTGATGATCGGGCGATGGCGAACGCGGCGGCCACCTTCGACCTCATCATCGACACGGTTCCGGCCAAGCACGACATCAACCCCTATATCGCCCTGCTCGATATTGACGGCACACTCGACATTGTCGGCCAACTCGGCCCGGTCCCGGAGCTGTTCACCGTGCCGATGGTCATGGGCCGCAGGCGGCTCGCCGGCTCGCCGGTTGGCGGTATCGCCCAGACCCAGGAAATGTTGGACTTCTGCGGCAAAAAGGGAATTCTGCCGGACGTTGAGATCATTCGCATGGATGCGATTAACGAGGCGTTCAAACGGATGGAGAGGTCGGACGTCCGCTACCGTTTCGTCATCGACATGGCGACGCTGTCGGCCTGAAGGCTTGCGCGTTGATCGTATCACGCATCTAGCCTTTTACATTGGCTGGCCCATCGCGCTGTCGGCTGCCAATGTCGCTGCTCGATATTTTGAAGTTGAGGTGACATAGCCAATCGTCAAGTTGCAGTGTCGCCAAACGAAACCGCAATACATTAATCTATCACGATGGCGACGAGCGAGCAGGGGCGAGCTTCGAGCGCCGGCGCATTGAATGGCTCAATCAGGTGTAGGCGAGTAGCCGTCCGGCGAAGATCATGCCCGTCCACGCGATCAGTGACACTCCTGCTCCGATGCGGGCGGCGATCGGGGTCACGACAGCATTGGTCCACTCATCGACGCGGCGGTAGATGCCGTAGTGGAACACCGGGATATTGAGGCCTGCGAGGATCAGCAGACCGAACTTCCACGGTGCGGCCCCGGTGCTGGCGACCACGGTCGCCTGTGCACTGAGCAGTGCGATGCCGGTAATCACGGCGATAGTAAATCCGATGTGAGAGACTGGCAGCAGATAGCGCGCGGCTGTGGTTACCGACACGACGCGGTGTCCGGCTCCCAGCAATCGTAGGTCAAAAGTGAAAGCGGGACCGACTAGCAGGCCAATCCCAAGGATGTGAGTGGCTTCGAGCACGGGATATAAATATTCGGCATTCCGCACCGCCTCGCCGAGCAGAGAGTTTTGCAACAACATTAATAACGAATTCAGCAATCAAACCACTCCGTTCATTTCCGCCCAGCGTGGTGGCGCAAGTGGAAGAGCAAATTGCGGCTTCTGCCGGGTGAGCAACGGTGTTCGCATCCGTCGCGAAGCCTAGTCCTGCAGCGGCGCACGCACCGGGAGCGTATTGCCAAGCACCTGGTTCACCGGCACTGCGTCGTGCCCGTACCAGAACACAACTGGACGAAACAGACCATCATCTGTCCGATTGATGTAACCGACCGCCTGGAAACGCTCCCCGATCTTTAGTGCACGACCCAAACCCCATCTACCTGACCAGGCCGGTGGCGCGATGACGATCTCCAACTCCTTGTGGGGACCCTTGTAGGAAAGAGCTGCATTGACCCGGGTGCTGTCCTCAGGATCCTGCAACTGCTCTGGAATTGCCAACCTGGGAGTGCGGGCGGGCAGATTTCTGTCCAGGGTTACATCGAAAAGCGAATGCGGGTTACCCCATACGCCAGCCGAAGAGACGGTTCCCGCGATGTAGATCAGGCGATCGGTCAGGAAACCGGGCCAGCCGTGGTGTGCAAGCGCCGGAGAGGCCGGAAAGAGCGAGACCAGCGGTGCCGTCGCCAGTACGGTAGCACCTAGGATCACACGCCGGCGACCGAGGGATACAACTTCAGTCCCATGGATGCATTTCTTGCCGGTATCCGCCATGCTTTCTTCTCCCGCTTTCATCGGTCATGCCACGGAACCGTTAACTGCGCCGCGCCACATGCTCCATCTTCATGGATAAGAGTTATCACGGTGCGGTGCATCGCATTACCAGGGCTTGATTGCATGCGCCTATGAGCGCAAATCATGAATACGCGTTCGATAGCGTTCTTGGGAATGTTCACCAACTGCAAATTCCCGGATCGTAGATGCAACGGTAGTTGGGGCCGGTTATGGTAGGCAATTCGACATTCGTCGGCCATCTCCACGGTCTTGATCTGCTCTGCGCGATGGGTGACCCGTATTGAAAGTTGATGATCCCGAGTATCGCGGAAAGCTTACGCGGAGAGGAAGGAGCGCCAGTCAGGCAGAACGATCATACCTGCCGATCCAGCA
Source organism: Agrobacterium sp. D14 (assembly GCF_001526505.1). NCBI lineage: Bacteria > Pseudomonadati > Pseudomonadota > Alphaproteobacteria > Hyphomicrobiales > Rhizobiaceae > Agrobacterium > Agrobacterium sp. D14. The sequence continues at coordinate 98,890 of NZ_ASXX01000009.1, read as the reverse complement.
GGGATCGCTCTTCTTCGATACCGTGCTTCCCTTCGGTTGCAGTCGGCTGTGGCATCTGTGGCCCTAACCGATCGTCAGCCGGGAAACCGATACATGGTCCTTGCAAACAGTGACTACCTTTCAGATGCGGTAGCGGCGCCGACAGACTGGCGAGAGTGGTGTTCCCATCCTCCTCGCGCCAGCAGCCGGCAATCTTCTTCCGTCAGGCTACTCCTGGATAAGATCGAAGTTGTTGCCGTCCGGATCAGCCATGGTCGTGAAGCGGATTTGCGGCAGCTCGTATTTCTGCACGATTGTTGCGCCGAGCGCGACAAGGCGCTCTGTCTCCTTGTCGAGGTCCGGTGTCTTGAAATCCGGATGTACTCGGTTCCGCTGCATCGTCGCCCGTTCGGTTTTGAAGAATTGCATTGGGAGGAGAGCAGGCGGCGTTGCCAACGTGACGAGCACACCATGGTCGGCGTCAATTGCGACGCCGAGGGCTTCGGACCACCACGCTGCGAGGGCTTGCGGATTGGTCGTGTCGATGGTGAGAGCATGTGTCTTCATGATTTTCTTCCTTTGGAGAGGTAATGGGGCGATCGCACGCGAAATGCGCAGAACCTTGCCGCATCAGGCGCGCTATCGATGATCATGCCGCCATCGGGCGTCAGGCTGTATCCGGTGATGAACTGCGAATCCTTGCTGGCCAGAAACAGAACGACCGGTGCAATGTCCTCATCCGGCGAGCCGTAGCGCGCGAGCGCATTGGCAGGCGGAGGAGCATTCGCGGCCTCTGCTCCCCACGTATCGGCAACCGGCAGCACATTGTTCACGGTAATTCGGTCAGGACCCCATTCCCGGGCCGCCGTGCGGGTGAGGGCGCGAACCGCTTCCTTGGCCATGCTATAGGGGCCATAACCCGCCAGACCGACGACGCCCGCCATTGAACCGAAGTTGATGACGCGTCCGGCTCCGCTCGACTTCAGGTAGGGATAAGCGGCCTGCATCGTGCGCAGATAGGCGATCGGTCCCATCTCGAAGTTGCGCTGCAACTGGTCGACGGGCAGTTCGGCGATCGGCGATGAAACGGCCGATGGATCAAAGGCATTGTTCACGAGAATATCAATTCGGCCATAACGCGCGGCGACTCTCGCGATGGCTGCCCTGACCTGATCGGCGTCGCTAACGTCGCAGCGCACGCCCAGCGCGGCGCCATCAGAGGCCTCGATTTCCGAGACAACGGAATCGATGTTCCGCTCTGTGAGAGACACGACTGCGACTTTTGCGCCCTCGGCGGCAAACAGCTTGGCGGTGGCGCGGCCGATACCTCGACCGGCGCCGGTGACGATGGCGACTTTTCCATCAAGACGACCCATGTTCATCTCCAATTCTGAGTTGCTGGTTAGGGTTTCAGAAACCCAGGGCCTGGACTGAAAGCGAAGGTGTACCGCGAGCGGCATTCTGGGTAAGAAAGGAGGCGATCACAAGCACGAGTCCGACGCCTGCCGGTATCGCGCCGCCGGGCTTGCGTACGCCAAGATGCGCCATACCTGACAGCAATAAGTGGTAAAATATCCCCGCGTAGGCGAGATCGCTCAGGCTCACGCTGACGCGCGCGAGGATCGCCAGCGGGCCGAGAGCCTTTACAGCGATCATGAAGGGGATGAGATGCGGCGCGGTGTAACCGAGTTCGGCCTGAGCTTGTCGTACGAAATCCCTTTTTATGAGGTACATGATCGCCGAGGAAAAATAGAGCAGCGACAACAATGCCGTGCTGATCCAGTAGATGTAGGTCATAGCCATGCTGAGTTCCTTGTCGCTGCGTAGCGAGCAACGTGTTCAGGTTGAAGTCTTTTTTGCCCGGCCGCTTTTTATCCCAGCGCCCTGATGCATAGAAACAAAATGTCGTCTAAGATCGATACTCGCAAGTAGGATGAATTATTATAGGTTAGTATGGAAAAGCAGACTAATGACGCGGAATCACCCAGCATGCAGGATGAAATGCGTCGCGCCTTCGCGATGCTTTCGGGTAAATGGAAGCTGGAAATCATGTGGCTGCTCAATGAGCGGGTCTACCGCTTCGGTGAACTGCGAAAGGCCATACCAGGCATCACCCAGCATATGTTGACTGTCCAGTTACGTGAGCTTGAAAAGGACGGCCTGGTCAGCCGGACCATCTTTGCGGAGGTTCCGCCCCGGGTCGAATACGCAATCACCGGGAAGGCTCGGGGCCTCGGTCCAACCATGGAGGCATTGACGGCATGGTGGAATGAGTACGGCAGGAGTCTGCCGGCGAAAACTGCAACGCGCGGACGGAAAAAGAGCGAGCGAACACCTGTGAAGTGAAGCCGTACTCGGTCGATTGGAGGACTCCGCTTATGCTTGGTTCACTTCTCCCATCCTTCATCACCAGTACTTGGCCGCTCGAGCCCAACTTCGGTCAGATGTTGCGACGGCTGACCGCGACATAGAGGCGGGTCACGCAAACGATCGTCGGATTGGTACGCAGCAGGCCCTTCATGCTATCGAGATAGGCGGCCAGCGTCGGAGCGCCGGGCATAATCTGCCAGTGCCCGTGGAAGCCGAGCGAGCGCATGGGGTGTTCGACTTAGCGATCTCTCGTGCCCATGATCGGTGGCGAGCGTGGCCTGTCGACCCACTGGCTGCCGAAGCGGGCAAGGCCGCCGAGAATTGTCCGCCGACAGGCTTGCATGCCATGGCCGCGTCTGCTCCACGGTAACATCGAGGCGCGTACGGTCCAGTGGCACGATCACGAAACAGCCGAGATGATTGCAGTGCCAAGCGCGATCACGTTCACAACGGCCGTATCTCTTTCCATAGCGCGCCGGCCGATGCCGTCTATGCCACCAATATTCAGGTCGCCGACCTCAATATGCTCAATGCAGCCTTAGCTGTCATGAAGTGGAAGAAACTGCGCGGCTTCTACCGCGACCTGGAGAATGAACATCGCAGCACGTATACCACGGATGGCAACATGCTGCTCAAGCCCATAGCTGTTGCTGCGGGTGTGGCGAAGAGGTCGTCACACCGTTCACTCCGACTGACTGGCGCATGGACTTCGACGGATAAACCATTTCGCTCAGCCCTTCCGTGGGTAGCTGGACGTTGCGGTGCCGCTCGCACTACATCATAAGGCGCGGTAAGGTCATCGAAGCCGGGACGTGGAGCGATGAACAGATCGAGGCAGAACGTCGTCGTGACCGTGGCGCGAAGCAGAGATACTGTGGCTAGGTCAATGCCGCGCCACTTGCCACCTTTTCCGCGCCGCCCAAAGTGCTGGAAAAGAGGAAGGGCTTCATCGATCGCTTCAAGGACTGGCTCGGCCTTTGAGCGGCTTGATGCAGAGTGCATATTCAACGCAGCCGCAACATCACGCATCGCCGGTGCGGCTGTCCACTTGCTGCTGGATATGTTGGAGGCGGAAATAATTTCCGCTTTGCGCCGTCATTTCGGCCATTGGCTCTATCCGTCACAAGCCCCGTACGCTGTCGTTCAGAGAGCGCTGCGCCCAATGAGTTTGGTGCTGAGACGATTGTGAGGGGAAGACCACATGGCCTCCAAAACTATCGATCGCACGATAGTATCCATGAACCGCAAGCATTAGGTTTACTTCCCCAATGCATCCAGCTTGAAGAACTGAGTATAAGAATCCTCGAAGTCATCCTCTGCCTGGTAGGCGGGGGGCTTGCCTTCAAAGTGAAGAAGGGTCAGCTCGAAGTCATACTTGTCGGAGCGCATGCACATCTCGACGGTCGGCTCTGGAAACCAGACGCCAGCCTTCTGCTGTACGCCTTCCAACGATTCCTTGCTGGGGGCTTTGCGAACAGCAAGAGATGCCGCAGGCATTTCGAACAGATCACTCTTTGTCCGAAGGAATCGCCCCGATCTGAGCGCCGCTTCGCTAGACTTCGCCCACAGAGCGAACCCGTCGACGGATGCGATAACCATTGCCCTTGCCGTCGTGTATTCCAGCCATCGCAGTGTTGCCGCAGTCAGGGACACCCCGTAGCGGTCAGCGGTGGCACCCAGACTATCTAGTCCAGCAAGCCGGTCTGATGGAATCTGGCGTCTGTAGTCATCAAGCGGCATCAGGAGGTTGGCAGCAAACTCGTTCGCTTCCTTCTCGATATCTCTGCCCGCACCGTGTTCGACTGCTTCCTTCGTGCAGTAGAACCCGCCGTCAAAATCCGGATCGTCATCGACCAGGTTGCGATGAAGGACGAAGTGGCCGAGTTCATGAGCGATGGTGTAGGCCCTGCGACCTGCGCTCTGCTTCCGATCGTACATGATGGCCCAGCGCCGGGGCTTCGTCTCGCCTGGCACCAGGGCTCCTTCGCAGCCGGGCAGGTCCTCGGCAACGACCCGCTCGATATAGCTGTCCGGCTCCACCTGCTTCGTGTACTCAAGCGCAAGCTCGCTCATGTTTACAGGCCCCTTGTCGAACCTGTCATTTCCGAAAACGGTGTTCAGCATCAGGGAGATATCGTTGGCAGCTCTCCGGGGTGACTTGATCATTCGCCGTTCTTTCCTCCAAGGAGCTTCGCCATCGCGCGGATCTTCTGGCGGGTGTCATCCGGCATCTGGCTGTATTCTCGAAAGAAGGCCTTATCCTCGGCGTCGGCCAGGGTGACCTCCTCGCGTCCGATCAGATAGTCGGTCGTGACCCCCAGCACGGCAGCAATGTCGGCGAGCTTTTCCGCGCTAGGACGCGGTGGATCCTTGTTCTCCAGCTCCCAGATATAGCTCTTCGAAGAGCCTGTTGCTGACGCTAGCTGATCGAGCGTCAAGCCTTTGGCTGTGCGTAGCTCTTTGATTCTCTTGCCGAAAGTAGGTTGTGACATGACGGAGCCGTTCGCTAGTTATCTTTGTTCGGTGTAGAAGTACAATATGGCTCTTGACTCTGGAAGGCAACCTCCCCATCTTGAGTTCGGAGTAGCGATAATTTGACTTAAATTATAGCGAACAAGAGGGGAGCCAGCATGCGTGAGAACATCGTGAAGTCGAAGAAACTTTCAGAGGAAATCGAGCATGAACATGATTGCATTTACTGGGATTGATCCGTTCCTTGATCCGGTCGACCGGATCCTCGCGCAGATCGCGTTCAATATCCAGCTTCCGCCTTCTCTCCACGCGAAGGCGGTCAGCCGCTACGAAGCCGTCCGTCGCCACCTGGAGGCGACCACCTTCTTTGCCGACGGGATCGAGCATTTCTATCCGCAGGGCTCGATGGCGATCGACGCCACCATCTCGACCCGCGGCTCCGACGACGAATACGACATTGACATCATCGCCCAGATCGCGGTGAGATACCGTCATTTCGGTCCGCTCGGCGTTCTGAAGGCCCTCGAAGCCGCCTTGAGCAACTATCCGGTCGAGAAGGTGATCCGCCAGACCCGCTGTGTCACTCTTGTCTACGGCGACAGGATGCACCTCGACGTCAGCGCGGCCTTCCGGGAGCAGGGTACGCCTGAAAGGCACAGCCAGATCATGCACGCGAAAGGGCCGAACCGCAGCTCCGACGACTGCGAAGTTCCGAGCAATGCGTACGGTTTCGCGGAGCACTACAAGGCCTGCACTCCCGTCGAGACTGCCGTCTCGGAAGCTTTCCGCCGTAGGTGGAACGACTACGACCGTCTTCGCGCAGACGCCGAAGTCGACGATGTGCCAGATCAGGCCCCCTTTGTCGTGAAGAACATGGCGACGCTCGCCCTTCAACTTGTGAAGCGCTACCGGAACATCACCTATGACCGCAAGCACCACGCTGGCCGGATGGCACCTTCGGTCCTTCTCGCGCACTATGCGGCGCGCTCCGCCAGGCCAGGCAGAACGTTGAGTGACGCACTCGTCTCACTCTGCAATCTGCTGATCATCGACATTCGCCGGGCTTCATCGCTCGGGCGCACCCTGACTGTCGTGAATCCTACCTGGGATCAGGACGAGTTCACCGACCGCTGGCCGGAATCCATCGATCAGCAGAATGAGTTCGCCGACGATCTCGCCAATCTGGTCGCTGCGGTCAACCGTCTTAGCTCCGGTAACATGGACCCTGTCGACATTCCTGCGGAACTTCGCCAGCTCTTCGGCGACTACGTGGTGAACGAAGCCATCAGGAAGATCGCCCAGGAGACGGGTGGTGCCGTGAAGCAGTCAAGCCAGAGCTACACGAGGAAGGGCGGAATCCTTGTTCCCTCTGCGGCAGTCGCTGCGCCCGCGCTTGTCGTCCCGAAGGCTGTTGCCGCGCCCGTCGCGGCGAGCCGCCACGATTTCTTCGGGGATGCTGTTTGATGGCGTTCCTTCCGCTGACCATCGAGGAGCAGATCGCCGCCATGCGCGCGGCCTGGCCCTCGTTTGCCCATCGCACTGTCGGCAAGGACACAGTGCTCTGGCAGGGCACGCTAAAGCCGCTAACCCGGTCCTATGATATCGAGATCGCGTATAGCACTGACATGGTCGTTTCCGGGCCGGAAGTGAGGGTGAGGACCCCGCGGCTGACACGCCTTCCAGGCAATCCTGAAGGATCGCTTCCCCATGTCTATAACCGTGACCGCGATCCCGTGCTCTGTCTTTTCGATCCGGCGCGAGAGCAGTGGAGCGGCTGGCTTTTCATATCTGAGACCATCGTGCCTTGGACGATTGATTGGCTCGCCTGCTACGAATTCTGGCTCATGACCGGGGTTTGGGAGGGCGGCGGTCGCCATCCCCCCTCTACGGGACAGCGCATCAATGTGGAGAACCACCCATGAACTACATTCCTCCGCGGCGCTCCGACGGCACGCTCGAGCAGACCCGCGTCAAGCAGCCCTGGCCCAAGGATCGGCCGTTCCGAATCCTTTCGCTGGACGGCGGCGGCATCCGCGGTCTTTTTGGCGCCGCCTATCTCGCCGAGATCGAGCGGAAGTACCTCGGCGGCGAATCCATCGCGAAGCATTTCGACATGGTGGCAGGGACATCGACGGGTGGTATTATCGCACTGGGCCTCGCCACTGGGAAGTCGGCGGCCGAAATCTCGAAGATCTACACCGAGAGGGGGGAGTTCATCTTTCCGGAGCCGAAGTTCGGGATAGGCCTCTGGCACTGGCTGAAGTCGTTATTTCGTCCCAAGCATCGCAGCGCGAGTCTGCGGGACGAGCTGCTCCGTGTCTTCGGGCACGAGGTGCTGGACTCGGCGACTTGCCGCGCCGTTATTCCCTGTTTCGAGGGAAAGTATGGCGAGCCCTTCATCTACAAAACTCCGCACCATCCGGACTACAGGAAGGACCGCCACAAGGCGCTCGTTGACATCGCGCTTCACACCGCTGCGGCGCCGTCGTACCTTTCGGCGGTCGACAACCACGGATACCAAATGCTCGACGGTGGTATCTGGGCGAACAACCCTATCATGAACGCCCTGGTGGACGTTCTCGCCTGCTACGATGTTCCGCGGGAGAACATCCGTATCCTGTCGGTGGGTACGGGAGAGGAGACTGTAACGCTGGCCAAACGTCATCTTGAGGGTGGCAAAATCGCATGGGGGGTGTCCTCTACGGTTCCGCTTCTCTTTCGGCTAGCCTCCCGCGCCCAGAGCAGGAACGCGCTCGGACAAGCCTACCTGCTCGTCGGCAAGCCCAACGTTCTCCGGGTCGATCTGGACGAGCGTGAGGAGCACATGGGCCTCGACGACGTGCGGCGCGCCAAGAAGGAATTGCCGAACATGGCAAGGAGCCAGGCGGAGGCTAACGGGCTGCTCATTAGGCAGATGTTCCTTGAATCGCCTGCCGAACCCTATCTGCGCTGCCCGATCCAATAGTTATGAATCAAGACGTGAAGTACAAGCTTTGTCTCTTGTGCAAAGGTATCCGGCTGTTCTTGACTTGTTCTGGGCGTGGTTTCCAACTGATGTTGAGGTGTACGGAGCAACGCAATGAGCAATTTGGAGTTACGCGAGTTTCATTCTTTCCTTGAAGGATTGATCGAGGAATCTTCCCAAGAGCAGCGCTTCTCAATCGATAGGATCGTCGGCACGATCCTATCCAGCCATCCCCAGCGGCTCGAGAAAATCCAGACCCAGGTCATTGCCCTGGGCTTGCGCGCACTTGTCAGAAACAATTGCCGGGCAAAGGTAAGCTCGATGAACAATGGGCCGGATATGTTCGGCCACTATCACGTCGGGAAGCGCGTTGCGGTGCCTTACAAGGATGATAAAGGCAAGCTGCGCTGGGACAGGAAGCGGCGTACCGAACTTTCCTTTGATGATCTGGATGAGATTATCGCTCGGTGGGACGACCACCCTCCGCAGCGATCTCGTGACCGGCAGGAATTCGAAGATATTTCGAGGCGGGCGGCACCCTATCGCGGCCAGGCGCTGACGATAGGCCAGGCACTGGAGATGGCGAAGCGAGATGGCAGATAGGCGTACGTCGCACGTGTTCGGGTGTTGGCGGGGTCACTGAAAGTCGATGCGGTGCAAGCGATTGCGGATCCTGATACGTTGCACCGGTAGCTGCATACGGCCTCCTCCTGCGATTGAAACTGTTGGAGGATTCGGCGGCTGCCTCGTTTCAGAGAAACATATACAAGATGCAGCAATCATCTTGATTCGGACGAAAAAACTTGGGCAAAAGGCAGGATCTCCTGCAGGCACCTCAAGACGAGAAGGGTGGCGGCGGAGCGGTTCGAGTATTATGCAGCCTGGGGCCTGACCCGCAAAAGGAGGCGGCTTTAGCCTTATGTCCAGACTTTCTGAGCGGCGCTATGATCGAGTTCCAAGCAGTCCCACTTATCTGCTCCAGTCCACCGAATTAACCGCTCGCAGTTATCTAGAGTCCGCGCGCCGGCAGAAATGGCAATGAACTTCAAAGCTTCCTAGGTGTTGCCAATTTTAAGAACACCTTAAACCCCTGCTTGTACACTGTTGGGGTTTTAAATGGGTAGAACACATGTTTGACGCGCGGCTTATTGCCAACGAAATACTTCACCGAGCATGGGCGGAGCAGTTGGAGGTCACGCAGATAGACATACAAAAAATCATATATTTTTTGCACGGTCATCATCTCCTGGAACATCACCAGCCCCTCATCAAATCCGAATTCGAGGCTTGGGATTTTGGGCCGGTACAGCGGTCTGTATATGATGCTTTCAAGTGGTTCGGAGACCAGCCGATTACGGAACTGGCGCAAAAGTTGGATCCGGTGAAACGCGTAACCTCACCATTTCCAAAGTTAGTAGACAATGCGGCTGTAGCGACCATAGAGCGGCATCTTTATAAGTATTTGGAAATTCCCAGCTTTGCCCTTGTGGATATCACCCATCAACCTGGTACTCCCTGGTCGCGGACTATAGAGGCAGCGAAATCCCATGTTAACGTTGGGATGCGAATCAAAAATGATCTGATTTACTCTTATTTTGAGGGTCTACAGGCCGCTTAGAGGTGTTCATTGGGGATAATGAAGCGTAAGGCTGTTGGCCTTCTCAATCGCATTCAGTTCATCGATCTCGCGCAAGCTGTAACCGTTTCGCAGCCACGACGAAAAGAATGGCTTCGGAAGTATCTTCATCGCGCTATAGGCGGCGGAAAGTTTCCCAGCTATCGCCATTTCCGCAATGCCATGCCCTCAATCTATGGAGTGACGCGCGGTCTCGATCTGTCTCCCCCAGTAGATCGCAAATCGTTGGAAAAACATATACGGATTGCTTGTAACGGCATGGACGAAGACATCAACGTTGATGCCGCCCTCACGCTTTTTGATCTGGTTCGTCCTCTGCAGTATTTAGCCTACGATCATCCACCACGAAACTTGCCGCTTGGCCTGAAGCGAACTGCGGCAATCGGTCTGGAACTCTATCTGGTGAAGGATGAGACACCGATTTTCCAGTTTCCCTTTCCGAGAAGGGAAAGACTGGATGATCACACGATTACGATCCTGCTTTCCCTAATTCATCACGCATATTCGACGGACGACTTCGAAGAGGCACGGGTCGAATTGGCTGATCTCAGTTGCGATTTTGAAACGTCCGAGAGTCGGCGGGAGAAACTGCCAAGGGTTCGGTGTCCGAGGATAGTACGGCTTCCCAAGGAGGGTCTGATCTCAATGGATGATCTGGCACCTGAGATACAGAGCGTCCACGACCTGCTGCTTGAACTGGGTGATGAGCAAGAGCCAACATAGGAATTGGCGATATCGATATTGCCGTTTGGGTGATCTGCTATCGCGACGAGCTTGGTTAGACCGATATTCCAACTACATGGACGAGCAAAGTTCGCCGATTCGTGAAGGCGGTGCGTGTCTGGTGAAAAGCCTCGTCCTCATCGGACGGCCTTAGCAGCGAAATCTGGCATCTGCGCTGGTCTGGGATCGGCGCGACATAGGAGCCATTGTTTAGTGGCATGTTGCTGCCAAGGAGGGTGCTCACGCGCGGCACTGACGAAGTCGGCCTCTGAATGCCATCTATCCGCTGGGCGCCATCCGGAACCGGACAGCCCGCTCTCGGCCTCTTTCCGCCGGCGAGATTACTGTGCACAATGATCGCTTCTAACTTAAACCGAAACTGTCAATGCAGCGCCGACTTGAGGCTGAGAATCTACAAGTCTCCATGCAGTCAGGCCCCCGCAACCAATGTCAAAAAGACTATCAAAGGGCTCCGAGGAAACTCGGAGCCCTTTTTGCATTCGATGTGGTTGCTCGCAACATCAATCACCCTACCTACTTCCACGGTCAACTCCATCTTCGGCATTGCCATGCACCACAAAACCGTGATGATGCACAATCATTCCACTTCGGATAAAAACCGCCGTGACCGCTGATCCCTTGCATATCCTCAAGACCGTCTATGGCTACGATGCATTCCGCGGGCGGCAGGCTGACATCATTCGACATGTAATGGCGGGAAACAACGCCTTCGTTTTGATGCCGACGGGCCTTCCGATAGGTCCGATCTTTGCCAGTGGCACCGCGGGGCAGCTCTAGGATATGCCGGATCGAACTCTTTGCCTGACCGCCGTGTTTCTGATGATCGGCTGCTTCGCGTTGATTGCTTCTAAAGCGGTTGCTGCGCCAAAGCGGGACGATCAAGTCCGTACCGATGTCGGTGGATTCAAGCTTAATAGCGTCCTGGTTGAGACTGGTCGGAAGCCAGACTTGCCACCAATCGTCTTTATTCATGGCGCCAGCGCCAGCCTTTACGATCCGATGTTCTCGTTTCGGACAAAGCTGCAGGAACGGGCCAAGCTGTTGTTCGTCGATCGCCCGGGTCACGGCAATTCCGACGTCGGTGGTGAGCAGAACATTTTGCCCGACGGTCAAGCCGACTCCATTGCCGCCCTCATGCAGGAGCGAGGCATCAACCGCGCTATTATTGTCGGTCACTCCTTCGGGGGAGCAATTGCCGCGTCCTTCGCCGTTCGCCATCCGGATATGATCTTAGGCCTCGTCTTCCTGTCTCCGGCGGTCTACCCATGGAATAGCGGGATCGCCTGGTACTACGAGGCCGCCAGCGCCCCGATCACAGGCACTCTATTCAGCGCTCTTATCGTGCCACCTATCGGGCTTATGACGATCGATAATGCCACGAAAGGCGTCTTTGCTCCGAACCCGGTTCCCGCCGATTACATCGACAAGACACGTGCCCTGCAAGCGTTGCGGCCGCTCGCATTTCGGCACAATGCGAGAGAGGTTGCGGCTTTGAGCGACTGGGCCAGAGCGGCTTCGGTGAATTACCACAAAATCAAAGTGCCTACGGTCATCATCACTGGTGATACTGATAGTATCGTCTCCCCTGAGGTCCACTCCCGTCATCTCGCCCGCGATATTCGTGGCGCTCGTCTGATCGTCGTGCACAATCTCGGGCACAAGTCGGATTTCGTCGCCAGCGATCTGGCAATCGCGGCGATCGAGACGGTTGCGGGCCGCAAGTCGAACCTCAACGCCGTAAAAAGGGATGTCGAGCAGAGGATAGCACGTGACGGCAAGGATTGATGTCTGGCAGCGGCGCTGCCAGTGGGGACTATCCAGCGTCTATGGTCTCGCGGGCATTCTGCATCTCGTCTTGCCCAAACCGTTCCTCGGTATCACGCCCGCCTGGGTTCCTGAGCCGGAGGCCGTTATTTTCCTGACCGGTCTGTGTGAGATTGCCGGTGCGGTCGGACTTCTGGTGCCACGGCTGCGGAAAGCCGCCGGCATTGGCCTGGCACTCTATGCAATCTGCGTATTCCCTGCCAATATCAAGCATGCCATCGACAGCCTTGGTGCGGCGACTGTTTCGCCATGGCAATGGTCCTACCATCTCATGCGATTGCCTTTGCAGCCTTACCTGGTGTGGTTGGCGCTCTTCGCGGGAAACATCGTCGTCTGGCCATTCAGGCGTGGCGAAAAATAGCTTTGATATCGTCTGACGAAATTCGCAAAGTTTCATCGTCGGCGGATGCCTTCTGAAGGCCAGGGAAAGCATGGGCACGATCACGCTCACCGACGAAATGGGTGTGTTGCGCACGTGACGATCGCCGACGTCAAACAATCCAACGGCGTCATTTATGTCATCGACAAGGTTCTTCTGCGCAAGATGTGGTCCGGGGTCATTCCATCATCAGAAAGGCCGGCGACACTTGAGGGCCGGCCTTTTCAGTTTCATCGTTGAACGTCTGCCGAATTACACGTTCGGCAGAACGGCGATGTCTCGCACTTCGTTGTCGAGCCCTGTGATCGGGCCGACTTCGGTTGCCGCGCCGGTTGCGAGGTTAACCGTGTAGAGCGTCTTGGATGCGGCGAGATAGGCTACGTTCTTGCCGTCCGCCATGCCCTGAATATCAAAGGCATAGGCCGCAGGCTTATCTTTGAGGCCGAGCTTGCCGATTGCTTTCAGCGTGCCGTCATTCGGCTTGGTCTGCTGGATCAGCGCGCCGATCGTGGCATCGATATTATACATGGCGGTCTTTTCAGGCTTGCCGACGGAGTTGGTATAGGCAGCAGCGACGATGTTCGGGGTCTCGCCCTTGTGCATGTCGCCCTCCTCGAAGGCAAGCACACCGTCAACCGTTACAGCGCCAGTATCCGGGTGGATGCGATGGTTGGTCGTTCCGGTCATGAAGCGCAGGCGATCAGCCATAGGGTTGAAATCGACCACGACAGGGGCTTGCGTCATGGTCAGCATCTTGTCCATCTTGGCAACATCGGTGGCGACGCCTGTTTCGAGATTGATCGAGACGATGCGATGATCCGGGGTGACGCCGATCACCGTCTTGTTGCCGGGGCGGAAGTCGATGCCGACAAGTTTGTCGACGCCAGTCACGTCCATCCTTTTCGTCACCGCCGGTTTCTCCGTATCGAAGATGATGAGCGTCCTGTCGCCGCTCAGGCCGAGGACGGGGGCCGCGAATGCGGTTGATGCCACTGTGATGGAAGCAGCGGAGGCAATCAGTGTGAAACGAATGATCTTCATGTCTTTCTCCCGTGTTGAACCGTTCGGAAGTCGTGTAGCGCTCGGCTCTCGACGCTTCCTGAACTGAAGACACGCCAGCCATGCCGTTTGGATGCAGCCTGCGAAAAAATAATTTCGACTTGCATCCATTCGTCGATCCAGCGGGTATAGCTTTCAAAGCCGACAGTCTTCTTCGTCGGTTTTGGGAGAAGGTATTGATGCTGATGGGCTCTACGCCGGACGATCTCGATACGGCACTCGCTGCCTGCGCCAGGGGTGATCGCAATGCGCTTCGCTTGATCTTTGATCGCGAGGCGGGACGCCTGATAGCGGTCGCCGAGCGCATTGTCCGGCGTCGCGAGCTTGCCGAAGAGGTGGTGCAGGACGCCTTCATCCGGATATGGACCCATGCGCATCAGTACAGGGCCGATCGCGGCTCCGCCCGAGGCTGGATCTATGCCATCGTCCGCAACCGGGCACTTAATCTCCTGCGGGACGGAAAACGCGAGCATACAGTCGAGGAGGTGGAGGCCCTGCGCGAAAGCGAGCAGGCGGATGAGGTCATGGCGGCGTGGCACAGGCTGGACCGCAATTCCCGGCTCTACGATTGCCTCGGCGGTCTCGATGAGCGCAAGCGGAGCGGCATTCTTATGGCCTATATCGGCGGCTACTCGCATGGCGAGATCGCCGGGAGGCTGCGCATTCCGCTCGGTACGACCAAATCCTGGATCAGGCGTGGCCTTGCAGCTCTCCGGGAGTGCATGGCATGATCTATGATCGCAAGGATATCCCTGCTATTGCCGATGAATATGTCCTGGGCCTGATAGAGGCCACGGATGCTGCGGAGCTTGAGGTTGTCATGGAAAGCGATGCTGAACTGCGTGCCGCAATTGCTGCCAGCCGCGAGCGCTTCCTGCCACTCGACATGAGCGTGGCACCTGCTACCGTCACCGAGCAGCTTTGGCAGCGCATCGAAGCGGCCTTGCCGCTCCAGGATCATACCGGCGTTATGCCTCTGATCTCAAATGCCAATGACAACCGCAGGAACGGTTGGCGAATGGCCGCGATCTCGGCCGTCGCCGCCGCCTTTTTGCTCGCGATCGGTCTCGCTTACAGCCTGACCCGGACGGTGGAGCCGCTAGTCGTTGCGGTTCTAATCAATGATGCTGGGGAGGTGCAGGCCGTCGTCGAGGATTTCGGCAACGCGCAGGCGACGATCCGTATACTGGCTGATTTCAGCATCCCCGGGGACAAGACGATCCAGGTTTGGACCCTGCCGTCCAAAGACACAGGGCCCGTATCGCTTGGCCTGATCGACGGTGCGCGCTCGGCGCATCTGGCTGTTCCGGAATTGCCAACACCAAGGGCGGACCAGCTCTACGAGATCACCCTGGAAGACGCTGGCGGATCTCCAACCGGGCGTCCGACTGGACCGATCCTCGCTAAGGGCCTCGCGAAGTTGCTGCGATAACAATCGCGCCAGATATCTCCGTTTGGTGCCTGTAGGGTAGCTTAGTATTTTGATGATGTGAGTTATAGAAAGGATGGCTATAACTCATGTGACGTGTGTACTGGCCTGCTTACCAGGCAACCTCGTAGATACTGGCGGCATCCGATAGCGACATGGTACGCGGGTTGTTGACCAGCAGGCGGGTTTGCTCCATCGCACTTTCCGCGAGCAGAGGAATTCCCTCCTTTGGAATTCCGACATGCCTCAGCCTCACGGGAAGATTAAGGCGCACTGGCAGCATCGTTAGTCCGTCGATGAAACCGGAGAGCCGTCCGTTCTGATCGGCAGGCTCAAGGTGAGGAAAGAGACACGGTGCCAGTTCCGCATAGGCATCACCACACACCGTCGCGTTGAAGCGCAAGACGTGCGGCAGTACCAGACTGTTGGAAAGACCGTGGGGAACGCCGTAGCGGCCTCCGATCGGATAGGCGAGAGCATGAACGGCAGCGACAGGCGAATTAGCAAAGGCCTGCCCCGCCAACATTGCACCCAGCAGCATCGACTGTCTGGCGGCAAGGTCGGTTCCATCCTCGACGGCGATCGCGATATTCGCTCCGAGAAGCCGCAGGGCTTCTTTGGCAAGGGCACGGGAAACAGGATTGTTGTTTGCACTGGTGGACGTGAAGGCCTCGATGGCGTGGACCATTGCGTCAATTCCCGTCGCCGCGGTCACGGCGGGAGGAAGTCCGATGGTCAGGTTCGCGTCGAGAAGCGCCACGTCTGGCAGAAGTACGGGTGATACTACGCCCTTTTTCTGGTGTTCACCCGTGGTGATGATCGAAATCGGCGTGACTTCCGATCCGGTGCCGGCCGTTGTCGGCACGAGCGCCAGCGGCAGACGCTCCCCCGTCACCTTGCCAACGCCGTAGATAGTGTCGAGCGCTTCGCCGCTTTTGGCAATAAGCGCCACAAGCTTTGCGACATCGAGCGACGAGCCGCCGCCGATGCCCAGCACACCGGTTGCGCCAAACGTCACCGCCTGTGCCGCAGCCGTATGGATGATGGCTTCCGGTGGATCAGCGACAACGCCCGTGAAGATTGATGTTTCGGCGCCGGCTTCTGTAAGACTGGCAAGCGCCGGCTGAACGAGCCCTGCCTTGACGACCCCATCGTCCGAAATCACCAGAACGCGCGGACCGAGCATGCTCCTCAGCTCCGAAAGCCTTGCGATACAGCCCGGTCCCGCAATGATCTGCGGGACGGTTGCGAATGTGAATGCGGACATCCTGCCGACCTTTTACTGATGCCATTTGACGAGAGGCTGATAATGATGCGGCTGACGCATGACAACAAGGTCTTTTCGCCGGACGATGTTCGTTGGATAGGGCGTATCGAGATTGGTGGTGTTGACGGTCGCACCGGCAATCCCTTCCTCGTCCAGTATCACCGATTCCTGACGCGGAAAGGCGAAGGAATCCGGCCCGAACACGGCACTCTTGCCCAGATATCCCCGTGGCTCATTAAGTACATTGGCGAAGGCGAAATAGACGTTGTTCTCGCCGCCGCGAACCCGCAGAGCGTGCCAATGAAAGGGGTCTGCTCCCTTCGGGATGGGATAGTTGTGCGGGATTTTTGTTCCCCCATGGCTGCCGGTGAAGGTACCGGCAATTGCTGAAGGGCAGGCCACCAGATCGCACCCCATAAGCGAGAGCGAACGAATGGCTTCCGGATATAGCGCGTCGTGGCCAATCGCCAGGCCCACTCGGCCGATGGCAAGATCGTATATTTTCCATTCGTCGCCGGCCGTCGCCCAGCTATCGGCCATGCCGAGATGCGTCTTGCGATAGCTGCCCACCAGCCCCTCGGGACCGGCGAGCACTGCTGTGTTATAGGCTTTGTCTCCGTCCGCCTCGGCAAATCCGGCGACGAGATAGAAGCCGAGCTTCATTGCCAGGCGCACGAAGGCGGAGACCGTCGGGCCTGAAAGCGGTTCCGCCCGGGTGTGGGGAGCCTCAATCCCGGTCAGCGACAGTTCCGGGAAAACCAGAATGTCCGGCGCTGTCGTCGCCTTTGCTTCTGTGGCCAGTGTGGTGATGCGGGCGATGTTGTCTGCGATCACGGAGGAGGGGGCGAACTGGGCAACGGCCGCGCGCGATTTGCGCCCGCGCGGGATGGGCTGATAGCCATAGAGGCGGAAGTAGTCGCCCGGATTCCAGGTGAAGCTATTGGTCATCATGTTCATGTAAAGCTCGGGCCGGCGCGATTTGAAGACCGGTTCGCTCAAGACTTCGCGGCGGCGTGCGCGGGCAAGATCGACCTCGCCATAGGCAATCCCGTCGCCTGTATCGATGGATGCGGCAACCGTTCCGTCGGGCTCGATCAGGCAGCTTCCCCCGGAAAACTGCACGGTTCTCTCCAGCCCCCACCGGTTGCTTTCGATGAGATAGCAGGCGTTTTCAAAGGCACGGTTGATCCAGTAGGGCGCCGGCGCGCGTTCCTGCAGCCAGTTGGAGATGTGGCAGATGATGTCCGCACCCGCCAGCGCCTCCAGCCGTGCCGTCTCGAAGAAGTGCAGATCCATGCAGACCAGCATCGAAATCCGGCCGATCTCCGTTTCGAAGACCTCATGGACGATATCGCCATTGGCGGCCCATTTGGGCTCGGCGATATAGGGATGTGATTTGCGATGCCGACCAACAACGCCATCGGGACCGATTAGAACGGCGGTGTTGTAATAGAGATCGCTCGCCGGTTCGACTTCCGGCATGCCGATGACGATATAGCAGCGGTGTCTGCTGGCAATGGCCTGAAAAACATCGGTTGTCGGTCCGGGAATGGCTTCCACGAAAGGCTTTACTTCGGCCCTGTCAAACCAGCAATAACCTGTCGTGCCCATTTCCGGCGTGACGATCAGGCGCGCACCTGCTTCTGCCGCTTCCTCGCAAAGGGCGGCCAGCCGCGCGATATTGCGCGCCTTTTCGAACATGGTGGGCTCGAACTGGATGGCGGCAGCGGTGTAGCTCTGTGTCGATGTCATGATGGTCCCCATTTTCTTTACCAAGGATTTCAGTCCGTTTCAGACAGCCATATGCCGATGAACAAGTGCATCGGAGAGCGTGTCGATGGCGCCCGCCGCGACCACGGTTCCCTTCTCCAGCATGGCGAACTGGTGAGATGCGTGCCGCGCAAATGCGACGTTTTGCTCAACGAGAATGATCGTCATGCCGATCTCGCGATTGAGCCGTATAATGATCTTTTCGATCTCCTCGACGATGGAGGGCTGAATACCTTCGTTTGGCTCATCGAGAAGCAGCACTTTCGGATCTGCGGCCAGCGCACGTGCGATGGCGAGTTGCTGTTGCTGGCCGCCTGAAAGCACGCCACCCGGTCGATCGAGATTGGCCATCAGATACGGAAAAAGTTCGGGCACCAGCGCTGGAATTTCGCGTTTGCGATCGGCACGCGCAAAAGCGCCCATCAGGATGTTTTCGCGGATGGTAAAATCGGGAATGATCTCCCTGCCCTGGGGGACATAGGCGATCCCCGCCCGTGCTCTCATATGCGTCGGGGCAGCGGCGATATCTTTTCCCTGCAGATGCATTTCACCCGTCACCCGGTCGGTCAGCGCCATCAGGGTTTTCAAAAGGGTCGTCTTGCCGGTGCCGTTGCGGCCGAGGATGCTCGTCACCTTGCCGGCCGGTACATCGAGGGTGATGCCGTGCAAGATGTGGCTGCGGCCGTAATAGCTGTGCACGTCTTTCAATGTCAGCATCAGGATATTCCTTTCGAGCCGAGATAGGCTTCACGGACTTTCGGATTGCGCTCTATATCCCCGACGCTTCCTTCGGCCAGAACCTCTCCCAGATGAAGGACGGTGATGCGTTCGGCGATTTCACGCACGAACCCCATATCGTGTTCGACGACGAGGATCGTATGTCGGCCCTTGAGATTGTTGATGATCTGCGCCGTCTTGTGGGTTTCGGCCTGGGTCATTCCCGCTGTTGGTTCATCCAGCAAAACCACCTTGGGGTCCTGCACGATGAGCATGCCCAGTTCCAGCCATTGCGTCTGGCCATGACTGAGATAGGCGGCCGTCGTCTGCTGTTCCGTTTCAAGCGCCGTGAGAGCAAGCACGTCATCGACGCGCCTCGCTTCCGCCCGCGAAAATCCGAAACGGAGATTTGCAAGCACCGATGGATTGCGGCAATTGGCCACCTCCAGATTCTGCCGCACGGTGAGATCGCGAAAAATGCTGGGAATCTGGAATTTTCTGCCGATTCCGGCGCGTGCGATCTTATGTTCGGGCCAGTTTGTGATGTCGGTGTCGTAGACGAAGACCTTGCCCTGCGTACTGCGCGTCTTGCCGCTGACCAGATCCATCAGAGTCGTCTTGCCGGCGCCGTTCGCGCCAAGCAACACACGCAACTCACCATCGCAGACGGTGATGCTGACATTGTTTACAGCTCTGAACCCGCCGAAATCGACACCGAGACCGTCGAGGGTCAATGCGATTGCACTCATATCACGATGCCTCGCTCTGTTGTTGCAATGATGAAGATGCCGCACCCGGTTTGAGCCTGCGGATAAGCTGTCGCAGCACATCATGCGCGACGCCGCCGAGACCACGCGGCATGAACAGGACGACCAGCACAAAGATGAGACCGATGATCGCTTTCCATGCTTCGACAAGCGCTTCGGTCTCGCTGACCTGAGCTTCGATCATGTTGATCAGGATCGCGCCGATGCAGGCGCCGAGCAGGGAGGAACGGCCGCCGACGGCCGCCCAGACGACCATCGTCACCGAGAAAGACAAATCCATGAAGGTCGGAGAGGCGAACTCGGCGACGACGACGTAGAGCATGCCGGCAACGCCGGCAATGCCTGCCGAAAGAGCGAAGAAGAACACCTGGTAGAGCGAGACGTCGAAACCGAGATATCGGGCGCGAACATGATCGTCACGGATCGCCTGCAGGATCATGCCCGCGCGGGTTTCCACGACAAGACGGGCGGCGATGAGTGACAGCGACAGGCATATGGCGCACAGATAATAGGTCGCCCTGCTGTAGGGATCGAACTCTATGCCGCCGATCGTCAGCCAGCCAAGATCTGTCAGGCCGTTAAAACCGTTTGTTACCGGTTGAGCATCGACCACGACGAGACGTACGAGCAGAACAAGCGCCAGAGTGATGATCGAGACGAATACGCCCGAAATACGCTTGCGGAAAACCAGCATACCGAGCGCGCCGGCGATCACCACGGGAAGCACGAGGCCGAGTATGAGACCGACAGACTGGCTTTGAAACGGAAGCCAGAGGAAAGAGCCTTTGTTGATACAGCACAGTTCCGTGGGTGCACCGGGTTCGGCGTTCCAGAGCATGAAATCAGGAACGGGCTTGTCGGAGCCCTGTTGCAGACTGGTCAGGCTCGACAGTTTAAGAGACATGGCGAGCATGTAGGCGCCGAGACCGAAAAACAGTCCCTGGCCAAGGTTGAGAATGCCGGCATATCCCCATGTCAGCGCGATGGCGACGCCCAGCATGCCGTAGACAAGATATTTTGAAATACGGTTCAGCCAGAATTCGTCACCGAAAACGGGCGCCGCAAAAAGTAATGCTATGAAAATGACGTAAGCGGCGATCTGGAATTTTCGTTCGATACTCATGTCAACGCCCCTTGAACGAGAACAGCCCGCTGGGCTTGACGAGAATGACGAGGATGACGACGCCGAAAACAACGGCGCGCGCCAGAATGTCGTTCGTGCCGATGGCCACCAGCGCATTGACCTCCCCCAATAACCCCGAAGACAGGATGGTGCCGAACAGGCTGCCGACGCCGCCCGTGACCACGACCATGAAGCCGTCAACCACCATCGTCGTGCCCATGTCCGGGAAAACGGTCTTAAAACCGGACATCATGACGCCGGCGACGCCCGCAAGACCGGACCCAAAGGCGAAAGTCATGGCGTTGACGCGTTTCACGTCGATACCGCAGGCTGCGGCCATTTTCGGATTGCGGATGATCGCGCGAACCTGCATGCCTGCCGTCGTCCGATAGAGAATGAACCACGTCACCAGCGTCAGCGCGGCGGCAACCGCGATGATGAAAGCGCGGTAAGCATTGATCTCCACGCCCGCCAGGCTGAAGGTACCCTGCAGATACGAAGGCACGGCGACGTTTTGCAGGCCGGCTCCAAGGCCTTCGATATGAATGCCGAAAAAGGACAGGCCGAATTCGAGCCTCACGGCCTGCTGCAGAAGGATGGCGATGCCCCAAGTAGCGAGAAGCGTATCCAGCAAACGACCATAAAGTCGCCGCACGACCAGCCGCTCGATCGTCAGGCCGAGCAGCGCGGTCACGATGAACGCAAGCGGTATCGCGAGCAGCAGGCTTGTCTTGAGCCATATGCCGGAGAGGACGGCGACATAGGCACCGATCATGACCATTTCGCCATGGGCCATGTTGATGACGCCCATGGCGCCGTAGGTTATGGCGAGACCGAGCGCCACCAGAAGAAGGATAGAGCCGAGACTGAGGCCGATAAAAAGAATGTCGAGCATGAAGCCACCGTTCGTGAGAAGGGCGGGTCGGGTTTTCCTGCTTCTTGCCAATCCGAAAGCGGATCGGCGCCGCGCAGAAGAAAAGCGCAGATCCGCCTTGCCGAGACATGGTCCCGCCAGGCATGGCTGGCGGGACAACACGGAGGATGGGTCAGCCCTTGAGTTTTGCTGCGTCGAGACCCTTGACGGTGCAGAACAGGTTGCTCTCCGTTTCGCCATAAGCCGAATAGGGAAGCGGCTTGATCGGTGCTGGATAGGCGTTGACCACCTTGCTCTGGCCGTCCGGCTGCCACTGTCCGATGCGTGGCGTCAGCCAGCAATGCAGGTTGTCGGGGTCGGTCGTCACCTTGCCGCCGGGCGCGTCATAGGTCTGGCCGCGAATGCCGGCCCGGATCGCGTCGGCTGACAGATCGCCGGACTTCTCAACTGCCTGCTTCCACAGAAACACCTGAAAATAGGCGGCCTCCAGCGAATGGTATGTCACGGCCTTGGGATCGTTGACGAAGGTTCTGAAACGGTCGATGAAGCTTTTGTTCGCCGGCGTTTCAATCGACATGAAATAGGGGAAAGAGGTGTAGCTGCCTGCCGCGTATTCAGCCCCCATGGCCGCGATCTCGATTTCGGAAGTTACTGTCGCGCAGATTGGGATAACGTCCTGCGAAAGGCCCTGGTTCTTGAATTCGCGGTAAAAGGCGATGATCGAATCGCCGACCACGTTGGAAAGAACCACGTCCGCGCCCGATTCCTTGATCTTGCTGACCATCACGGCCCATTCCGAGTGGCCGAGTTCCAGATATTCGTCCGCCACCCATTCCGCGCCGGCTGCCTCGATCAGTTTTTTGGAAACCTTGGCCATCTCGCGCGGATAGACGTAGTTCGAGCCGACGATGAAGAACTTCTTCTTGCCCAGTTTCTCGACGATCCAGGGAATGTAGTTGGAGAGCTGCTGGTTCGGAACGGCGCCGGAATAGACGACGTTGCGCGAGCACTCGAAGCCTTCATAATGCGTCTGATAGAACAGCATCGCGCCGCGCCGTTCGAAGATCGGCAGCACGGCCTTGCGGCTGGCGGATGTGTGGCAGCCGAATACGGTTGAAATCTTGTCCTTGAGGATCAGCTTCGAAGCTTTCTCGCTGAAGATCTTCGGATCGGAGGCTCCGTCTTCAACGACAACCTCGACCGGACGGCCGAGAACGCCGCCGGCCGCATTGATCTCTGCCACGGCCATCATGACGCCGTTGGCGAGAAGTTTTTCGGCGACGGAAAGCCCGCCCGTCTGGGAGTAGAGCGCACCGACCTTGATCGCGTCGGCTGCAAAGGCCCGGCCGCCCAGCGCTGGCAGGGTGAGTGCGGCGGAAGCGGTGGCTGCGGTTTTCAGAAATTCACGTCTGTTGAACACCATCTTGGTTCCCCTTTTTTGATTGGCGCACGCAGTGGCACTGCCCGGTTCAACAGCCAGGCTTTCATGCCGACAAAATGTTGGAAGGCTGACGACACTGTCAGCAGACAACAAAAAACCCGCTAGGCCTGTCACAGCCTGCGGGCACCTTTGCCATCACAGCATCACGGCCTCGCCGCGTGCAACAGCGGCACATGGCTTCGCAAAAGGAAGGGATGTGCCGGAGGTGTTCCTTTGAAACACATGAAAAACTAATCATGTTTTTGGGGACGGCGCAAGAGCTGTTCGGCATTGATAATCGAATTGGCGATTTCATCGATCGGCACGCGCCGGGCCATCGCCTGCTCCCGCATTTCGCGGTACGCCTCGTTTTCGCTGGTGCCGCGATTGGCCATCAAAATCGCCTTGGCGCGGGCAAGCTTCTGGTCTCCCAATACCTTGCGTTTATATTTGCGCGCTTCCTTCACGAGCTTTTGGCGCTCCAGCCACAGGCTGCGGGCGATGGCGAGATTGGTCAGCAGACCGAACGGCTTGATCGGTCTCTCGACAATGGCGAGCGCGCCGCTTTCCAGAACGATCTGCAACGTCGAGGGATTTTCGTAACCGACGATGGCAAGCATGGTCGGAGCGGGGTTTGGAAAACACTTCAGCAGACGTTCGATTTCCGGCCGCGCCTCGTCTTCCATGGCAAGAAAGACGACGTCTGTGCCATGCGGCAATTCGGCAGGCACCGGCCAGAGGCAACTAACCGTGCAGCCGATACGGCGCAGGTGATCGACGAGGAACTCTCCCTCCGATGTCCGGGGATGAATGACCAGGACCTTGAGATCCCGCAAATCTCTGAGAAGGGCGAATGACATCGTCGCTCCTTCTCAGACCCGGACGCGATGCGGGAAAGTTTGCGTCAGATCCGGTCGATATTCGCGCATGAACGGATCGGGCGCCACCCGCAGTGACGGATCATAGACAATATCGTAGCCGCCCTGCGCATTCACCTTTGCCACTCTTGGCCACAGATGCGTGTGGTTTGTCAGCCGGTCTATCTTCACCGCGCCCTGTGGGGCATCGTATTCGACCTCATAGAGTGCCGGCAGAAGCTGCTCAAGCCCGTCGCCGCCGGCAAGCTTTAAAGCCGCCGCATAGAGATATACCTGAAAATAAGCCGCTTCGGCTGGCGCAGTTGGCAGCATCTGCTGGCCGTACCGTTGTTGATAGGCCGAAACGAAGGCGCGGGCGCGGGGGGTGTCGAGAGAAGCGAAAAAGGGAGCCGCGGTTATGTGCCCTTCCGCCACCTCCGGGCGCATGCGTATCACGTCGGCCTCGCTTGTCGATTGACTGGCGATCGGCATCTTCTGTGCGTTGAAGCCCGCTTCCTTGAACGCCGTGTAGAAAGGAATGATACCGTTGCCAACGATCGTTGAATAAATAACGTCCGGCTGCGCTGCACGAATGTGTCGGATGATCTTGGCGACGTCCTCGTCTTTGAGGTTCAGCGGAACATATATCTCGTCCAGGACCTGTCCCCCCACCTGAAGAAAAAGGTCGCTGATCGTCCGGTTCGATTCATAAGGATAGACGTAATTCGACCCCACAAGAAAAACCCGCTTTCCATAGTGCTTGGTGAGGAAATCGACCAATTGGACGGAGTTCTGATTGGGAGCTGCACCTGTGTAGATGCAATGCCGGGAGTATTCGAACCCCTCGTACAAAGTCGGGTAAAACAGCAAAGCATCACGGGCCTCAATGACGGGAAGAGCGGCTTTGCGGGTGCTCGACATGTGGCAGCCGAAAACGACACGGACCCGATCTTCGTCGCAAAGTTTGACCGCGAGCTCCTTATAGAGACTGGGAGTTGATTGCGGATCGTAGGCCACCGGCTCTATCTCTCGGCCGAGCACGCCACCGGCTGCGTTAATTTCATCGATCGCCAGCAAGGTAGCAGCTCTCTGGGTTGTTTCCACGGCTCCGGTCACGCCCGTTTCGGAGAACAGCACACCGACCCGCCAGCTTTCTGAATGCATCATCGCCCACCAAAAAATAAAAAAAGCCCCCGCCCGTTTCCGGTCGAGAGCTACCCTGCTCATGGAATATCAGCGGCTCATTTTGAGCCTGCCAGTCAATGATGTCAGTTTCTTTATCTGGTGACAATAGCGGAACGAAGGGCCGTTATGGCTATTTCGGTTCGAGCGTGTTCAAAATTTTAGTTTTTAGTTGATGGTATCGCTTCCCACGCAGCCGATGTTCAGGGATGGATAAAGCGCGCTCACCGCATCGACATCCGCCTTCAATTCACGGATCATCCATTCCTTGACCTGCGTGACGATTGGTCGGGCGGGTTTGGTTCGCAGCCGGATAAGATGGCAGCGCCGGCCGGTGACCATCAAGTGTTCGCTTGCTGGAACCAGTGTCCGTGTCCGTAACCAATGGGCGACGACGTTGAGCCAGCCAAGCGCCACGCCCTGGCCCAGGAGAGCAGCCTGCACGACGATGGCGTAATCGGAGAAGATCATCGAATTCTGCGGGTCGCTACCGCTGGCCGGTGTGAACAGCGTCGACCAGTTGGGCTGCGCATCGCTTAAATTGATGGTCGTATCCGGCACGCGATCAATATCGTTGCCGGAAATGGCATGGCTTTCCCTGTAACCCGGACTGCAGATCGGCAGCAGGATTTCGGGCATGACGAAAGCTGCCTCGTGATGCCTGTCCGGTCCATCGACGAAGCGCATCCCAAGATCGACGTCGTTGACCGGCCCCGACAGGGCGCCCATCATGAGCTGAAACCGAAGATCGACATTGGGAAATTCCCTTTTGAATTCTGCCATTCTCGGCATCATCCAGTGCGTGGTGAAGCCGGTCGAGACGGAAAGGGACACGGTTTCGATACCGGTTCGGCGATCCTCGATTTCCCGCAGGGCGCTTTCTATTCCGGCGAAGCCTCTTGCGATCGCATCGAACAGCAGCTGGCCGGGTTCCGTCAGCATCACGCCACCGGGCTGCCGAAGAAACAATGTCGTATCAAGATGTTCCTCCAGCCGGGACATCATGCGGCTCACAGCCGCCGGCGTCACGTTCAATTCGTCTGCTGCCCTCGAAAAGCTGCCGCAGCGTGCAGCCGCCTCGAAAGTAAAGAGGCCATTCATGGAGGGCAGGGAACGGCGAAGGAATGTCATTACATTTTGTAACATCGTATAGATTTTTTTTCAATTGCTTATCCGCCTTTTGTTTGGTCTCTTTGCTGTCAACGAAGGCGAGAGACCTTCCATGAATTGAGGGGAACGCGACAGATTGGTTTCAGGCCGGCGCTGGGCGTCACAGGCTGAAAATCTGCTCTTCGTTCCGCAAAAACGCGCTGCCATACGTCGGAGCACCACCGAACGTACTGGGATTTTTTAGTGGAATCATATGATTGAGCAGCCAAATACAGAGCGGGTAGGCGTTTCCATCAAAGAGGCGGTCAAGTGCTACGGAACGTTTCGTGCGCTGGACGATGTCAATCTCGATGTCGCTCCCGGCGAATTCGTTTCCATTCTCGGGCCTTCGGGGTCAGGCAAGACCACGTTGCTGGGAATTCTCGGCGGCTTTGTCCAGCCGACATCGGGGTCAATTTGGTTAGGCGATCGGGATATTACATTTGAGCCGCCGCATAAGCGGGATATCGGTATCGTCTTTCAGAACTACGCGTTGTTTCCGCATATGAGTGTAGGCGAAAACATTACCTTTCCGCTAAGGGCGCGGCGGCTACCGAAGGCGAGCTGGCCGGCGAAACTCAAGGCCGCGCTCGAGATGGTCGAACTCACCGGCTATGAGAACAGGCGTATCCACGAATTGTCGGGCGGCCAACGTCAGCGCGTGGCGCTGGCGCGCGCCATGATCTTCGAGCCGGGCCTCATTCTCATGGACGAGCCGCTTTCGGCGCTCGACAAGCAGCTGCGCGAGACCATGCAGATCGAACTCAAACGGCTGCATAAGCGGCTCGGCGCCACGATCGTCTATGTGACGCATGATCAGCGCGAGGCGCTGACGATGAGCGACCGCGTGGCGATTATGCACAGGGGGCGTTTGGTGCAGGTCGATACGCCGGAGCGTCTGCATGACCGTCCCGTCAACGCCTTCGTCGCCCGTTTCATCGGCGAGGCGACCCTGCTTGCGGTTCGCCGCGAAAGCGAAATGGCGGTGCGGCTGGGAGACCGGCTGCTGCACACGGCGCATCGCGTGCCGGAAGGCGAAAACCTGCATCTCGTGGTTCATTCGGAAAAACTCGTGGTGGTGGATGGCGCTCAAGCCGATGGCGGCAACAGGCTGACAGGCACCGTCACGGATACGCTTTATCAGGGCGAAAGCATTCGGGTTTTCGTGCGGCTGGACAGCGGCGACGATCTGAGTTTCCGGCTTCCCAGCAACCATGCCGGCCGCGCGCTCATGAAGTCGCCGGGTGAGGCGATCGCGCTTTCACTCCACCCCGAAGACACGGTGATCGTTCCCGAAGCGGGTTGAGACATTCCATTCCATGCAGTCAACAAGGATAAAGACTATGCAGCTTACGCAATTCAAGGTCATGACCTTCGATGTGGTCGGCACTTTGATCGATTTCGAAACGGGTGTGCTCAATGCGGTGCGTGCGCTCGGCGGTGAAAAGGCGGCCAGGGCCACCGACGACGAGATTTTCGAGCCGTACAAGCGCGGCCGCGACAAGTTCTATGGACGGTCTTCCTTCGCCATGAAAGACGTCTATCTTTCTCTCGCCAACGAACTCGGTTTCAACAATGATGACGCCACGGCGGAAGCCTTCCAGCTTGCCGTGCTGCGCTGGCCAGCCTTCGCAGATTCCGTGGAAGCTCTCGCCCGCCTGCGCAAGAACTTCCGTCTTGTCGCCATGACGAATGCCGACCGTACGGCATTTTCCGCCTATTCCGATACGCTTGGCAATCCGTTTCACGACAGCGTCACCTGCGATGAGGCCGGGTGTGCCAAGCCCAATCCGCAGTTTTTCGCCTTCAACAAGGGGCGTCAGTCGGCTTTCGGTTTCAAGCAGTCGGAAATCCTGCATGTCGCCCAGAGCCAGCATCACGATATCGGCGTGGCCCGCGAACTTGGCTACACGACCTGCTGGATCGAGCGTCGCCAGGGCCAGCAGGGGTTCGGCGGCACGCCGGCTCCGAAGGTGGTGACCAGGCCCGACTTCCACTTCTCCTCGCTCAAGCAACTGGCCGATGCGGTGGACGCGGAGCTTGCCGCCGGCGTCAAGACGGCAACGGCAGCCTGAAAGCGAGAGAGCCGGACCGATGGCCGCACGCCCACCTTTTCCTGATATCCACTCCCTCTGGCAGGAGACGGCTTCCAGCCGTCCTGCCTTCGACCGGCTCTCGGGCGATCGTCGGTTCGATGTCGCGATCATCGGCGGCGGCTATACGGGCCTTTCCGCGGCGCGCTATCTGGCCCGCCGCGGCCTGTCTCCGGTGGTGCTGGAGGCAAGCCGGATCGGCTGGGGCGCGAGCGGCCGCAATGGTGGCGTGGTGTCGGGCAAGTTCCGGCTTTCCTTCTCCGACATCGCTGCCCGCTACGGGCTGGAGACGGCGCGGCGCATGCATGATCTCGGTATCGAGGCCATCGATCATGTCGGCGAACTGGTAGACGATTATGCAATCGCCGCTGCCGATTATCGCCCAACCGGTTCGCTGCGCTGTGCCCACAATCAGTTGTCGCTCGATGGCCTGAAAAAAGAAGTCGAGTGGCTGCGTGGATCGCTTGGCGACCACGCCTGCACCATTCTCTCTCCGGAGGAAATGGAAGCGGAGACGGGCTCACGCGATTTCGTCGGCGGCATGCTCAATGCCCATGGTGGCGTCATTCACCCCTTGAATTTCGTTTTGGGCATGGCGGCCGGATTGAGTGCCGCAGGCATCGCGATCCACGAGAAGACGCCGGTGGCGGCATTCAGGCGAGATGGCGCCGGCATCGTTCTTGAAACGCCTGACGGTGTCGTTTCGGCCCGCCAGGTGGTGATCGCCACCAATTCCTATTCCGATCTGACGCCGGCCACGTCGGCGGTCCGCAAGTCCATCATTCCCTTCCGCTCCGCGATGATTGCGACCGAGCCGCTGACCGGTAGACCGGGTGCTTCCCTCCTGTCGCAGGGACGCAGCTATACCGAGACGCGGCGCATGATGCGTTGGTTCCGCAAGGCTGGAGACCGTGTGATGTATGGCGGGCGCGGCGCCTTCGGCAAGGCGGATTCCGAAAGCGCGTTTGCGGCACTGCACAAGGCCATGGTGCGGCAGTTTCCGGAACTGGCATCTGTGTCTGTCACCCATCGCTGGTCCGGCCTCGTGGCCATGACGATGGACAGTATTCCACATCTGGGCCGGCTGGACGACCGGGTCGTCTATGCAGTCGGCTATAATGGAACCGGGGTGGCCATGGCCTCCAACATGGGCTGCTACGTTGCGGCCATGGTTGCCGGGCAAAGCCCCGATCTCGGGCTCTTGACCGCGGAGCCGCTCAAACCCGTGCCTTTTTATCCCATCAGGGAGCCAGCCGTCCGGCTCGTCGCCGGCTGGTATCAGTTCCTCGATGCAATCGGGCGCTAAGACCCGACAGTCGCATGCCAACAGGGGCGACAGCGCCTCGCCATAAAAGAGGAGAACGACGAATGAAATACAGATTTTCCATGCTCGTGCTTTCCGCATCCGCCGCCGTCTTTTCGGCTGGCCTGGCGTCGGCGGAACAGGTCACCTTCGTTTCACAGGGCGGCGCCTATCAGGAGGCGCAGACCAAGGCGATCCTCGATCCCGTCGCCAAGCTGCTCGGCATCACTGTCAATCAGGACAGCGCGCCCGATGCCTGGCCGGTGATCAAGACTCAGTCCGCATCCGGCAAGATCGTCTGGGACGTCATCGACACGCCGGCGAAGGATTGCATACGCGGCGGGGAACAGGGAATGATCGAGAAACTCGATTTTTCCAAAATACCCAATGCGGAAAAGATGCCGGCCGAATACAAGAGCCCCTATTCGGTCGCCTATGAATTCTACTCGAGCGTGCTTGCCTACAACAAGGACAAGTTCGGCGGCAACCCGCCCAAGAGCTGGGCGGATTTCTGGGATGTGAAGAAATTTCCGGGCACGCGAGCGCTTCGTAACCATCCCCTGGCGACACTGGAGGCCGCTTTGCTTGCAGATGGCGTGTCAGTGGACAAACTTTATCCGCTCGATGTCGACAGAGCCTTCAAGAAGCTCGAAGAGATCAAACCCTATGTCACGGTGTGGTGGACCTCCGGCGCCCAGTCGGCGCAGCTTCTGGCCGATGGTGAAGTCGACATGGAGATGGCCTGGAACGGCCGCGTTGCTGCGGTGGTGAAGGAGGGCGCGCCGATCGGTTATTCGTTCAATGAAGGTTTCCTTCAGTATACGTCGCTCTGCATTCTCAAGGGCGCGCCGAACCTCGAAACGGCTGTCAAGTTCGTCAATGCGGCGCTGACCCCTGAAATCCAGGCGAATTTCCCGGCCTATATCGATTACGGTCCAGGCAATCCTGAAGCGTACAAGACCGGCAAGATTTCGCCGGAACGCGCTGCCGAAATGCCGAGTTCGCCGAACAATGCCGCGCTTCAGGTTCTGGTGTCGGATGAGTGGTGGAGTTCCCCGGCCGGTGAGGAGGCGCAAAAACGCTGGGCGCAGTTCATCCAGAAATGATGTTCGGCCTGTGGAGGGTCACTGATGGCACAGTCGAAACGAAATCCGTCTGCGCTGCATGAGCAGCGTGAGCAACGGCTCATGCTGATGCTGCTGGCGCCAGCGCTTGCGGTCATCGTCGTTCTGCTGGTCTTGCCGCTTCTGTGGCTGGGCTGGCAGTCGATCCGGCAGGATGGCGGCTTTACGCTCGCTCACTATCAGCGGTTCCTGACGGATTCCGTCTACTGGATGACCTTCCTTCAGACCTTCCGCATTGCGGCGGTCGTCACGCTGATGACCGTCCTCCTCGGCTATCCCGTCGCCTATGTGGCGGCGGGCCTGCCCCAGCGCTGGAGCGTGCTTGTTCTCGCCATGGTGCTGCTGCCTTTCTGGACATCCGTTCTGGTGCGCGCCTATGCCTGGCTCATCCTGCTGCAGCGCAACGGTATCATCAATTCGGCGCTGACGGGATCGGGCCTGATCGATGCGCCGCTCCGGCTGGTCAACAACGAATTCGGCACGGTCATGGCGACGATCCACATCCTGCTGCCCTTCATGGTGCTGCCGCTCTATGCGACGATGAAGAAAATACCCACGGAACTGACCATGGCCGGCGCCAGCCTCGGCGGCTCACCCATGCATGTATTCTGGCGGGTTTTCCTGCCGCTGTCGCTGCCGGGCATGATCGCCGGCATGGTGCTGGTCTTCGTGCTCACCCTTGGTTTTTATATCACGCCGGAACTGCTGGGCGGCGGGCGCACCTACATGGTCTCCATGCTCGTTTCGCGCAACATCGAGGTTTATAACGAATGGGGCGCGGCCTCGTCGATCAGCGTCGTCCTGCTTGTCTGCGTTTTTCTGGTTTTCCGGCTGGCGAGCCTCATCATTCCGTTCGAACGCATCATGGGAACGAGGTGACGCATGAGCCTGTCGAAAATCCTTCTCTACGGTTTTGTGGTCCTCGTTCTCGCCTGGCTGATGATCCCCATCCTGATCATCGTGCCAATGTCCTTTTCCGGCGCGCGCTTCCTTGCTTTCCCGCCGCCATCCTGGTCGCTGCGCTGGTATGAGGCTTATCTTGGCAGCGCCGCCTGGATGCAGGCAACGCGTGTAAGCCTGATCGTCGCCCTCTCCAGCGCCGTCATCGCCACCATTCTCGGGACTGCGGCGGCCTATGCGCTCAACCTCACGCAATCGCGGCTAGTGCGCAGCCTGCAGGCGCTGCTGCTTCTGCCGCTGATCGTGCCGATCGTCATCACCGCCGTCGGCGTCTTTCTGGTTTACGCACAGATCGGGCTTCTTGCCTCGCTGACCGGGCTGATCCTCGCCAATGTCATGCTGGGCCTCCCCTATGTCGTCACCTCCGTCCTGGTCGGGCTGCGCAAGTTCGACCACACGCAGGAAATGGTGTCGCGAAGCCTCGGCATGAACCGCTGGCGGACCTTCTTCATCGTCACCCTGCCGCAAATCCGCCCGAGCGTCATTTCCGGTCTCCTCTTCGCCTTCATCTCCGCCATCGATGAGACAGTGGTTTCGCTTTTCATTTCCGGCGGCGAATATCAGACGCTCACCAAGCGCATGTTCACAGCGCTGCGCGACGAGATCGATCCAACCATCGCCTCGATCAGCTCCTTGCTGACGGCGATCTCGTTCATCCTGCTGATGCTGGCGGCGATCAACGCCCGCAACACCGAATATTCGCAAGGACGGGCGACATGATCGTCGATCACCTGATCCTCGGCGGCGGATCGGCGGGCTGCGTGCTGGCCGCACGCCTTTCCGCAGATCCGCTGCGGACAGTCGTTCTGGTCGAGGCCGGGCGTAATATTTCGGCGGACGATATCCCGGATGAGGTGCGCAGCCGTTATCCCGGCCGTGCCTATCTCGATACGCGCAATATCTGGTCGCAGCTCACGGCGTTGATGGCTCATGCCCGTTCCAACGCGGCGCCCCGTCCACCGCGTCGCTACGAGCAGGCGCGGCTTCTGGGCGGAGGCTCGGCGATCAATGCGCTGATGGCCAATCGAGGTGCGCCGGCCGACTATGCCGAGTGGCAGGCGCTTGGGGCGGACGGCTGGGGCTGGGACGATTGCCTGCCCTATTTTCTGAAGATCGAAGCCGACAGGGATTTCTTCGGCCCGCTTCACGGCACGACCGGGCCGCTGACGATCCGGCGCATATCCGACGACAGGATTTCACCCTTCGTCGACCGAGTCATGAAAACGCTCGACCGCCGCGGCTATCCGACAAGGCCGGACCAGAACGGACCCTGGGAAGACGGCGTCTTTCGCGGCGCCATCGCCGTCAGCGATAGCGGGGAGCGCTTGCCGACCTCGCTTGCCTATCTGACGCCGGACGTGCGCAAACGTTCTAATCTCAGGATCATCACCGAAAGCGTCGCCGACCGCATCCTGTTCGATGGTCGTCTGGCCACGGGTGCGAGATTGGCGGGTGCTACGGCGGAGACGATCCATGCGGCGGAAGTGATCGTCTCGGCCGGCGCCATTCACACGCCCGCATTGCTGATGCGCTCCGGTATCGGCCCCGTCGGTGACATCGCCGCCGTGGGGGGCAATGTCGTGGCCGGCCGCAGCGGCGTCGGGCGCAATCTGATGGAGCATCCTTCGATCGCCGTCGCTGCCTATCTGCCGCCGCAGATGCGGGTGCGTGACAGGGGAGAACACCACGAACAGGCGATCTGGCGTTTCTCGTCCGGTCTTGACGGCGCGCCGCAGGGTGACATGCATGCCGCCATCCTGTCGCGATCCGGCTGGCACTCCATCGGTTTGCGGTTGGGCAGCCTGTTCTTCTGGGTCAACAAGTCCTATTCGCGCGGCTTTGTGAAGGTTGTTTCGCTTGACCCCCATGTGGAGCCGGAGGTCGATTTCAGGATGCTGAGCGACGAGCGGATCTGAGGCGGCTCAAGCTTGCGCTGCGGCTGGGTGCGGAGGCTCTGTCCGATCCATTTATGGCGGGGCATGGCGGCACTGTTTTTCCATCGAGCTATTCTCCCCGGGTGGCGAAGGTCGCTGTACCAGGGACATGGAACGCGTTGCAGCGGGGTCTTTTCTCGGGTCTTCTGGATGTGGCGGGTCCGCTGCGCCCCGCATTGGTGCATTCGGCGATAACACTCGGCACGACCATGCGGGGGCTGCTTGAGGACGACGATGCGTTGACGGAATTCGTCCGCCGCCATGTGGGCGGCACATGGCATCCGTCGGGAACGTGCCGCATGGGATCGGCTGACGATCCCATGGCGGTGACGTCGTCCACGGGCCGCGTGCACGGCGTGGAAGGGTTGAGGGTCTGCGACGCATCGCTGATGCCGTCGATCCCTTGCGCCAATACCAACATTCCCACAATCATGATCGCGGAGCGGGTCGCCGACTTCATCCTGGCCGGCCGCTGAGATCATTGGAGACGGATATGGACAACTATCTCAAATTCTATATCGACGGCGCCTGGGTCGATCCTCTCGGCGGCCAGCGTCTATCCGTCGTCGACCCCGCCACCGAAGAGCCTTTCGCGGAGATAGCCATTGGATCGGCGGCGGATGCCGAGCGCGCCATCGCCGCCGCGCGCCGCGCCTTTGCTGCCTTTTCGCAGACGACGCGGGAAGAGCGCCTCGGCCTGCTTGAGCGCATTCTTGAGATATTGAAACGTCGGCAGGACGAGATCGGCGACGTGATCTCTCATGAGATGGGCGCTCCTCGAAAAATGTCGCGGGATGAGCAGGCGGGTATCGGCGTGGCGCATTTCGAGCAGACGATCCGCGCCATGCGTGATTTTTCGTTCGAATACATGCAGGGCACGACCCGCATCGTCCATGAGCCGATCGGTGTCGTCGGCATGATCACGCCGTGGAACTGGCCGATCAACCAGATCGCCTGCAAGGTCGCCCCGGCGCTCGCCACCGGCTGCACCATGGTGCTGAAACCCTCGGAAATCGCGCCGCTCAACGCCATACTTTTCGCAGAAATCCTGCACGAAGCCGGTGTTCCCAAGGGCGTGTTCAACCTCGTCAACGGCGATGGCCCAACCGTGGGCACGGTGCTGGCGAGCCATCCCGATATCGACATGGTTTCCTTCACCGGCTCGACACGCGCCGGCATTTCGGTCGCACAGGCGGCGGCCCCGACGGTGAAGCGCGTGCATCAGGAACTGGGCGGCAAATCGCCCAATATAGTGCTCCGAAGCGCTGATCTTAACGCCGCCGTGCGCGCCGGGGTGATCAGGTGCTTTGCCAATTCCGGCCAGTCCTGCAATGCGCCGACCCGTCTTCTCGTCCCTGCGGAGCAAATGGACCGGGTGATTGGCATCGCCCGTGCGGCGGCGGAATCGGTCCGTGTCGGTACACCCGGCGATGCCGAAACGGATATCGGGCCGGTTGCCAGCAAAACGCAATTCGACAAGATTCAGAGCCTCATCCGCAAGGGAATGGAGGAAGGGGCGCAGCTCGTTGCCGGCGGGCTCGACCGGCCAGCGCATCTGAACAGCGGCTATTATATACGGCCGACAGTCTTTGCGCGCGTTACGAACGACATGACGATCGCGCGTGAAGAGATTTTCGGGCCTGTGCTTGCCATTCTCGGTTATGGCAGCGAGGACGAGGCGGCGGATATCGCCAACGACACGCCCTATGGGCTGGCATCCTATATTCAGGGTGCACCCGAGGAGGCGCGTGCCTTCGCACGACGGCTCAGAACCGGCATAGTGCGCCTCAACAGCTCCGCCTGGGATGGGGCCGCCCCCTTCGGCGGCTACAAGCAGTCGGGCAACGGTCGGGAATATGGCAAGTTCGGTCTGCACGAGTTCACCGAAATCAAGGGCATCGTCGGCTTCGGAGACTGACCGTTACGACCCATCTCGTATCGTGACGCGTTCATCGGGACTCGCCTCGAAATCGGGAAGCGTTAGACCTTCATCCCCATCGCGCCGTGCCGACGGCGATAACAGGGCCGGTTGCCTGACCAGTCGGCGAGCCGCCGAAAGGTTCGACGCTGATCGCGAAGGTGGTGCCTTCGGTGATGCTGTTGCGCATGTCTGGGGGGATTATAAGATCGCCATTCGTGCCGGGCTGGAAGACGCCGAGCGAGCGGGTCTTGCCACCCTCCATCACCAGCCACAGTTCCAGCGATTTTTCATCGGTCTTGCCGGTTGCAACAGGCACAATGCGCATCCGTCCGGATTCCGCATCGTAGGAGGCGAGGAGATTAACCTGGCTGTCGGTCGTTGCAAGTTCGGCCACCAGCGGGGTGGCGCCCTGCCATTTTTCGGGGAAGGCGGCGTAAACGATGGCGGCCACGGCCGCTGCGCTGGTGGCAACCGAGATCCAGCGCCAGAAGGACGCGGAATTCCAGAGGCTGCCATTGGTATTGACGGTCCTGCCGCCGAACAGGCGTTCTTCGATATGCGCAAGAACAGTGGCGCTCGGTGCCTGCTCCTGGTAATCGGCATTGAAGTCGGAAAATTCCGCCTCCCAACGCTGCACCAGCTGTGCGAAGGCCGCGTCGTCCTGCATGCGTCGTTCCAGTTCACGGCGCTTTTCGAGCGGCAGCACGCCCAGGACATATTCACCGGCGAGGATGTCGTCGCGCGAATGCTTGCCGCCGCTCTGTTCGCCCGTCGTCATCGCTGCATGCACTCTCTGAGTTTGAGAAGACTGCGTCGCAGCCAGGTTCTGACCGTGTTGAGCGGCACGCGCAATTCTTCGGCGAGTTCGAGATAGCTCAAGCCCTCGACATAGGCCCGGCGCACTGCCTGTGCGTGTACGGTCTCAAGCTCGCGCATGCAGTCTTCGATCCTGCGGCCTTCATCGGCGAGAACGATCTGCTGCTCAGGATCGCGGACGCTCTCGTCGGCAAGATCGTAGGCTTCCTCAATGTCGTCGGTTATGGGCTTGCGCGCGCGGATCGTGTCTATTGCATGGTTGCGGGCAATGGCGGCAAGCCATGTGGCGGGTTTGCCGGCGCTGGCGGCAAATGTTCGCGCCCGCTGCCATACCTTGATATAGATTTCCTGCAGCGCCTCCTCGGCTTCCGTTCTGTCACGCAGGATTTTCAGGCAGATCGCGAAAAGCTTCGGACTGGTTGCCTGATAAAGCGAGACGAATGCTGAACGATCACCCATGCCGACGCGGTTGATAAGGCCTGCGATCTCTGTGCCCTGCATTCGAACCTTCCTTGCTGCGCCTCCTTTATAGGGTCGTCTTTCGCAGGAAGACAAGAGATGCATGCTCATGCTGCGAACCTGGCAACGACTGGGCCGCAGGGTTATCGCACTTAAGCGGCCGGTAAGAGGGGATGTCGTCATCATAGGCCCGTCGGATTTTCCAGCGGGCCGATCAGCCGCACCGTGATGAGATAGCCGATTGTAGCCGCTGCCGCGGAGACGAAGGTTCCCCATAGAAGATCGGCGACGGTCAGGGTCGTGGACCAGCTTTTCAACGTCGCCTGATTGGTCAGGTCGTAAGTGGCATAGGCCATGAAGCCGACCACTGCGCCATAAAGCAGCGCGGTCGTCCATTCCCCCGTCTGAAAGGCCGGGCGAACTGCAAGAAAAGTGAGGCCGGCGGCATAGATGAGGTAAAAGATGACCGCCGGAGCAAGCCGGAAGTTTTCTACCAGAAGATCGCCGATGGCCGGGCGGTAAAGACGCGACGCCATCGTGCTCAACCAGATGAAATCAATCACCAGAAAGGCGACGAGGGTAAAAAGGTAGGCTGCGAAATAGGTTTTCATTGGTGGTTTCCTTTACAGGGAAGGAAGCGACGATATGGGTCGAAGCAACGTGGAGATGTGGCTAGTCGATCCTTGTCCAGTTTATGCCCTTGCACAGCAGACCGGCGACGATACAGCCTTTCGTGGTCATGCCGGTGCCGTTTATTGTCACTGTTATCCTGTAGGATTTATCCCGCTGGGGGTCGAAAGCGGTGCCGGAATAGCTGCCTGCCTCTGTCTGCTTTATGTCCATAATCAGCCGGTCCCCGGCCTTTTCCTTCGGAGTGCCCGGCTTGATCCAGGTGTTTGTGGCACAGATATTTTCACCGCAGGGCGCGATCAGTACTTTCGCCTTGCCGTCTCCGCGCGCCCAGTTGCCGTCGATATCGGCCGCCGTCGCGTTGGACGCGACCAGCAGTGGCCATAGGACGGAAGCAACCGTCAATCCGTTGATCATCATTGTCTCTCTCCGCAGTTTGGTCCCGCCTTATCTGTGTTCGATCGTATAGAAGCCGACGTTTATGCTCCCCTCGGCAAAGCCTGCCTCGCAATAGCAAAGGTAATAATCCCAAAGCCGTCGAAAGCGGTCATCGAAGCCGAGCAGGGAAATCGTCTGCCACCGCGCATGAAAACGCTGGCGCCATTCGGCGAGCGTGAGCGCGTAGGACTGGCCGAAAAGTTCCCTATCGGTGAGCTTCAGGCCGGTTTTGCCGACCGCCTTTTCGAGCGCGGCATTTGAGGGCAGAAAGCCGCCGGGAAAGACGTATTTCTGGATGAAATCCGCCTTACGCCGATATGTATCGAAGCGGCTTTCTTCAATCGAAATGATTTGCAGCACCGCACTGCCGCCCGGTTTCAGGCATCTTTTCAGCGTTTCGAAATAGCTCGGCCAATAGGCCTCGCCGACTGCTTCGAACATCTCGACGGAGACAATCCTGTCGAATTGGCCGTTCAGGTCGCGGTAATCCTGCAGCCTCAGATCGATGCGGTCTGTGCTGTCGGCTTTTTCCGCCGCATTTTTTGCCCATTTTAACTGGGAGGGGGAGAGAGTGATGCCGGTGACGTTGGCTTTGGCCTGCGTAGCAAGGTGAATGGCGAGTGCGCCCCAGCCGCAGCCGATCTCCAATATGTTCTCGCCGCCGCTCAATTGCAGTTTATCGACGATACGTTCCAGTTTTTTCAGTTGGGCGGCTTCGAGCGTAGACGCCGTGTCATCGAAAATCGCCGAAGAATACAGCATAGAGGGATCAAGCCACTGCCGGTAAAACTCGTTGCCGAGATCATAATGCGCTTCGATATTGCGGCGGCTGCCGCGTCTGGTGTTGGCATTCAACCCGTGCGCAGTGCGGTTGAGAAGGCGCATCGGCAGGCTGCCGCGCATTGACCTTGCGAACGCCTCGCGATTTTGGGCCGCAAAGCGGATCAGCGCCGTCAGATCTGGTGTGGTCCAGTCGCCTTCGATGAAACCCTCGGCAAAGCCGATGTCGCCGTTAAGCAGCATTCGCCGGATCGCGCGCCAGCTATGCAGGACAAGGATTGCCTCGCTGCCATTCGTTGCGCCGGTTTTTTCAATGATGCCGCCGCCGGGAAGAATGACATTTAATCTTCCCCTGTCGATATTGCTCAACAGCCGGTTGATGAGCCACATGCCTGGGCTGATGCGGTCGTTCAGGCGCGTATTCTTCGCCGATAATTCCGTGAGATTGTCAAACGGGGTCATGAATTTTGGCCTCGATTTGCGACGATGAAGGATGACGGAAGGAGACTGGACCGGCAGGCGGCAGCGGCCGTTTTCTGAGCTGCACGCCTTTCAGCCAAATTTTCAGGGCCTCCCAATGAATGCCCAGAATGACCTTGAGCGTCAGGAGGGGAATTGCGAAGAAAGCTTTCAGAAGCGCACCGTCCGTCAATTCGACACGCCGGGCCAGATGCCGTGCCGTCAGGACCAGGCTGTCATTGTCGAAAGTATCGATGACGATTTTCAGCCTGTCGCCGGGCGGGGCGACGCGGAAAACATAGTGGAGATCCATGTCCATGAATGGAGAGACATAAAAGGCCTTGTCGCATCGCTGGACGATCTCGGTCGATTTGCCGGCTTCCACCGGGATCAGGTATGAGTGTCTCTCGCCAAACGTGTTGTCCACCTCCCAGAGGATAGCTTTGAGCGACAAGTCGCGCCCGTAGCAGAAGAAGACACTGAGTGGGTTGAAGGCCCAGCCGAGTACGCGCGGCATGGTGAGCAGACGTATCGGCCCTCCGTCCACTGCCATGCCTGCCGCCGTCATGGCTGCCTCGATCTGCTGGCGCAGCCCGATGGCGCTGCGGTTGCCGCGGTCCCTGCTGTGAAACGAGAACAGGTTGAACCGGTCTACGGAGAAAAATCGCAATTTCCGGTCGAGCGCGTTCAACTCATCAAGGTCGAGGAGCAGCGAATAAATCCGGTAGGCGAGCTTATGGGTTTTCGGCTTGAAACGCGCATGCGTTACATGGCCGGGAAAAAGCGCCGAGGTGAGGGGAGGCGTCATGCCATCGCCTCCATGATTTCCGTGTTTGTCGCAATCGTCGCCAAATCCAGGCGAATGATCCGGTTGTTGTCGTCAGCAACCTTCCATGGACGGGATAAGCCGCCAAGATCTTCGGCGACGGCAAGGCCGGCCTGAAGACCATCTTCATGAAAACCGGATCCGAAATAAGCGCCACAAAACCAGGTGTTTCGCAGACCCTGCAAGGCCCATAGCTCCTGACGCATCTGTTCGGTGCCAGCGTCAAAAACCGGATGGTGATAGGTTTCCTCGGCGATGATTTTTCCTTGATCCGGTTCCCGCGCCGGATTCAGCGTTACGAAAATGTCCGGGATTTCGCCCAGCGGCTGAAGCCTGTTCATCCAGTAGGTAATGCTCGGCAGGCTCGTTTTAATGCGCGTGTCGGCCACATAGTTCCAGCTTGACCAGGCGGCGCGGCGGCGCGGCATGAAACGGCTGTCGGTGTGAAGCACGGCGCGGTTTTGGGTGTAGGCAAACGCGCCAAGAATGCGCCGTTCGGCGCGTGTTGCGTCCGCGAGCATGTCGAGCGCCTGATCCGCATGGGTTGCTATTACCACGTCATCGAAGCGCATGGCTTTGCCGTCCGCAGTGGTGATTTCGACGCCGTCCGGCAGGCGGTGGATGCGCTTAACCGGCGTCGAGAGGAGAATTCGATCCGCAAACGGCGCCGTAATGCGTTTCACATATTCGCGCGAGCCACCGATGACTGTGCGCCAGACCGGCCGATTGCGCAGCAACAGCAGGCCGTGATTGCGGCAGAATTTGATGAAATGCGCCGCCGGATAACGGCCGACCTCCATGGCCGGCGTGGACCAGATGGCCGCAGCCATGGGGTAAAGATGATCGTCGCGGAACGCTGAACCATACCGGTTGCGGGAGAGATATTCGTCGAGAGACAGATCGCCCATCAAATGCAGGTCGCGTGGGGCATTACGGTAAAAGCGCAAAAGGTCCGCAAGCATCGCCCAGAAACGTGGCCTCAGGATGTTGGACTTCTGGGCCAGCAGGCCAGGGCCCGTTCCGCCGGAATATTCGAAACCGCCATCATTCAGAGAAACGGCGAAAGACATGTTCGAAGCTGCAGTCGCCACGCCCAGTTGCTGGAAAAGCGCGGTGAGATTGGGATAGGTCTGCTCGTTATAGACAATGAATCCGGTATCGACATGGACTTGTCCATGGTCCGTGCTGAACGTCACCGTATTGGTGTGGCCGCCTATGCGGTCAGCCGCTTCGAAAACAGTTACATCGTGTCGTTGCGACAAAAGCCAGGCCGCCGACAAACCGGAAATTCCCGTTCCGATGACGGCGATGCGGCGGCTTTGTTCTTTTTTCGCTTCGGTGTCGACCATTTTTCCTCGCTATAGCACTGCCAATCCAGTCTTGGGGACTGCGACATGTACGAGGAGGCCGCCCGATCAGTTTCACCGGCGCATCGATTTTTTGAAATTTTGTCCGGCGCCTGAAACTATTTTGCCGGTCCGCTCGTATTTGCCATCACGAAACCCGACCTCAAACCATTCAAAATGGCGAGCGAATTAGTGATGTTTTCTGTAGTCCTGACGCTTGCCATTCTCATGTCGCTTCTGATGGCGGGCGCTTGGGCGTTGCAGAGAGCAACCGGTTCAAGCGGCTGGATCGACACGATCTGGGCTGCGAGTGTCGGGCTTGGCGGAATTTTCGCTGTTGTTTTCGCCGGCGGAGACGGCTGGCGGCGCAGCGCTACACTTTTCCTGGTCGTTGTCTGGTCCCTGCGGCTTGCCGGCCATATCGGCATGCGCACGCAAGGAGGCGGGGAAGATCCCCGCTATGCAAAGCTTATGGAGCAATGGGGGAGCGCTGGCGCCCTGCGGCTGTTCATTTTCCTGCAGATACAGGCAATCGCCGCTTTCGTGCTCGTTCTAGCGGTCTATCTTGCGGCAAGCAACACCCATGTTTTTCCGCGTATGGTTGACGTTATCGCCATGGTGGTTGCCCTTGGCGCGCTGGCAGGCGAAGCGCTCTCCGACGCCCAGCTCTGGAAATTCAGAAAGACCGCAGCGGCAAAAAACAGTGTCTGCGAAACCGGGCTGTGGCGTTATTCCCGCCATCCCAACTATTTTTTCGAATGGCTTTTCTGGTGCGGTTTTCCGCTGCTGGCCATTCAGGTGCAGGCCTTGTCATGGGTATCGCTCGCCGCACCGGCGATGATGTACTGGCTGCTTGTCCATGTCTCCGGCATTCCGCCGCTTGAAGACCATATGCTCCAATCGCGCGGGGAAAAATTCCGCGCCCTTCAACAACGCGTCAACGCCTTTTTTCCGGGGCCGCGCAAGAACGAGGACAGGCCATGAACATGCTCGCACTCGCCATCAACGCCGCCGAGCGCGCGCCGCTCAGCGACAGCGTGACGCTCGCCGGAATAGATATGCTCTGCGCACGGACGAAGCGGCGGCTTGCCGCCATTACAGCGGATGCGGAAGAGGCTTTCGCGGCGGATATGGTGAAGTTTCCCGTCGCCAGCCATATCGACGATGCAAACAAACAGCATTATGAAGTGCCAGCGGCATTTTTTGCGCTCGTTCTGGGAGAGCAGCGCAAATATTCCTGCTGTTATTATGACGATGCCACGACGACGCTGGATGAAGCTGAAAATGTTGCTTTGGCCAAGACCTCGGCCCATGCCGGCCTTGAGGACGGCATGGATATTCTGGAACTCGGCTGCGGATGGGGTTCGTTATCCCTCTATATGGCCGGCCGTTTCCCAAATGCGCGCATTATGTCAGTCTCGAACTCCGTGTCGCAGCGCGAATATATAATCGGTCGTGCCCGAGAACGGGGGTTTTCAAACCTTTCTGTAGTGACGGCCGATATGAATGATTTCACGACGGGCGATCGTTTCGACCGTGTCGTATCGGTGGAAATGTTCGAGCATATGTCGAATTGGCGCGTGTTGTTCGAGCGTGTTCACTCGTGGCTGAAGCCGGACGGCAGGTTTTTCATGCATGTGTTTAACCACCGCGACCGATCCTATCGTTTCGACCACAACAATCCTGCCGACTGGATCGCCCGGCACTTCTTCACCGGCGGCATCATGCCGGCCTTCGACCTTCCCCATCGCTTTAGTCAGCTTTTCGCCGTCGAGCGGGAGTGGCGCTGGTCAGGGTCGCACTATCGTCGGACAGCGCTCGATTGGCTCGAAAATTTCGACAAAAAAATTGA
The DNA here is from genome assembly GCF_001526505.1 of Agrobacterium sp. D14. Classification (NCBI taxonomy): domain Bacteria; kingdom Pseudomonadati; phylum Pseudomonadota; class Alphaproteobacteria; order Hyphomicrobiales; family Rhizobiaceae; genus Agrobacterium; species Agrobacterium sp. D14. The sequence continues at coordinate 55,966 of NZ_ASXX01000009.1, read as the reverse complement.
CCGTATCCGACCCATTCTGCAGCAAACCTATGGTGCCGACGCCCGGCTGTGGGAAAGGCGATGGCGATTGTTCTTCCTGGCGACCGCGGGGCTTTTCGGGCACGAGGGCGGTGACGTTTGGGGTGTAGGGCACTACTTTTTTAGGAGGGTTTAGTGTTAGCGCCACACAATCGGCGTCGGCACGTTCTAAAACCGCGCTCGAAACGTTTGCCAAAACGAACGTTTACATCCCCGCAATAATGAATAGGCTGGCCGCATCTTTTGAACATGTCGAACGTTCTTGCAGAGAGAGCGGCTGGAGAAAGTCACGAGTTCAGTTACGCCGAAACTGGATAGTTGCGGCGCTGAGCCCATCCATATACCCGGTTCCATTCAGGAACATGGGGCTCTTCTTGTCCTGTCTGCCAGAGAGCTTTCCGTGGCGCAGTTTCTTTCAATTCGGTTCCTTCCCGGAAAGCTAGTATTATTCGGACGCCGACCTGGACGTGCCAAACGCGCCGCGCCGCCGGGCGGGCGAGTGCGCAGATCAGTCTGCGAGGGCTGACGCTGGATCCCGCTTCGATGCAGGTTCTTCGGGATGGGTCGACCGTAATCCTGTCGCGCCGCGAGTTCTCGATCCTTCATGCGCTCATGGAAAGTCCTCAGGCAATTCACTCCAAACAGGCACTGGAAGAGCGTCTCTACGGCTGGCAGGAGGATGTGGAGAGCAACACGATCGAGGTGCATGTGCATAAGCTGCGCGCCAAACTTGGAAGCGCCGCCATCGAAACGGTGCGCGGAGTTGGCTACAGATTGGGGATGCCCTGATGCGTTCGATCCGGTTGCGGCTTTTTGCGATCCTGCTGGCGACGACGGGAGCCCTCTGGCTGCTTGCCGTCATGTGGACCTATTTCAGCGTGCAGCATCAGGTCGAGCGGGTGCTGGACGCGCGACTGATGGAAGCCGCCCGCATGGTCAGCTCGCTACTCACCGATCACCATATCAATGTGGCTGCCGCCGTGGATGACACGAAAGCCACCGACGCCGCTTCGCCGTTCGATCTTCAGGGGGACTACCGACGGCAGCTCTCCTGCCAGATCTGGTCGCTTCAGGGGCAACTTGTCAGCCGGTCGGAAAGTGCGCCGCGTGAATCGCTCACAGACAATCGCGACGGGTTTAGCGAAACCATCGTCGATGGTGTCCGCTGGCGTGTCTTTGCGGTTGTGAATCCGAACCTCAATGCCCGTGTTCTTGTGGGCGACAGTCTGGAGATACGCGACAGGCTGGTTGCCGATGTGGTCAAGGGGCAACTCGTTCCGGCCGTTGCCATTTTGCCGATCCTTGCGGTGCTGATCTGGCTGAGTGTTGGACAGGGGCTGGGACCGCTCAACAGGATCGCCATGTCACTGGGGTTGAGGTCTGCGGATGAACTGCACGCCATAGAAAACAGGGACACGCCCAGCGAAATCAAGCCATTGCTCAGATCGCTGAACTCCCTCTTCCTGCGGGTGGAGGCAGCCCGTGAGCGTGAGAAGACGTTTATCGCCTATGCCGCCCACGAGTTGAAGACCCCGCTTGCCGGATTGAAGACCCAGGCTCAGGTGGCGCTGCGGAGTAAGGAGGATGATGTTCGAGACAAGGCGCTGGCGCATATTTCGACGAGTGTTGACCGGACCGGGCGTCTTGTCCGCCAGCTTATCGACCTGGCGCTCGTCGATTCGGCGGATCGCGGCGACGGGATCGAGACGGTGCGGCTCGCAGGGATAATGGAGGACATTCGTTCCGATCTTGAAGCCCAGAGCAGCAGGCGTGGCATCTCCGTGAAGCTTCGCATGCAACCGGATGAAATGGTGACCTTGAGAAACGTGAATCTCCTGCGTCTGGCCCTGCGCAACGTGATCGAGAATGCGATTCAGTATTCGCCGGAAGGCTCAAGCGTTGAGATTTGTGCACTGAAGAACGGTCCCAGGGTCGAAATCGAAGTGACGGATCAAGGGCAGGGCATAAATCCGGAAGATCAGGCGACTGTCAGGGAGCGGTTCAAGCGAGGACATTCGGCCCATGGCGAGGGCAGCGGCCTTGGCCTGGCGATTGTCGACATGGCGATGCGAAAGCTCGGCGGGGAACTTGATTTTCGTCAGGCTGATTCCGGTTTCGTCGTGACGCTCATTCTGCCGCAGGAGTGACCGGACTACCGTTTAAGGCAGCCTTAAGGTTGGAGCTTCAGCCACGTTTTATAGGCTCCAACCAATTCCAGCAGGCTCCCATGATTCGACCAATTGTTTCTCCTCGCAGGCCGATGGCCGTCGCGTTGACAATCTTCCTCACCGCTTGCGCAAGCAATGCCGACCGTATTCCCGGCGCTGCGCCGCGCCCTTCCAATGAGCGTGTCGAAGATCGGGAGGCAGCCCCAATCGGAACCGACCCGATGTTTATGTATGGCGAAAAGACGGATGCCGGTTTTCATATTGCCGGCGTTAATACCGGAAAAATGAATCCTGAATTCGTGCGACAGGTCGTAAGCTATGCCACGGACGAAAAGCCCGGTACGATCATCGTCGATCAACGAGCACGTTTCCTTTATCTGATTCAACCCGGCAATAAGGCGATCCGATATGCCGTTGGTGTCGGCCCTGTCGCACGCGCTTTCGATGGTGGCGATGCGATTATTGCGAGAAAAGCTGCCTGGCCTCGCTGGATCCCAACACCTGAGATGGTCGCAAGGAACCCCGCGCATTACGGCCCGAACAAGGATGGAGTCGATGGCGGCCCGTCGAACCCGATGGGTGCCCGAGCGCTGTATATGCATAAGGATGGCAGGGACACATATTATCGCGTTCACGGCACGAATGATCCAGGCTCAATCGGCAAGGCTGTATCGGCCGGCTGCATTCGCCTTTTGAATCAGGATATCATCGACCTTTACAACCGGGTAAAGCCCGGTGCCCGGATCATTGTACAAGGATAGGGTGGAGCCGCTTGATAGCCTAGCGAAGTTCCAGACGATTCCGAAGCCCGGATTAACCTGACGCTAGAGGCTGAGACCGGGAAGAACGGTGCGGATGTGATTGCCCAGCGCCCTGGCTGCCGACGATGTCTGCGTATCGGCAAACTCGATGGCAATGCCGATCGTCGGCAGGGGTGGTAGCCCGCTTTTGACGATATGAAGGTCGGCTGGAACGGCTGTCCTTGTCAGCACGCTGATGGCGTGGCCGGAGCGCGCGATTGCGATGAGGCCGGAAAGGCTGTTGCTGGCGAAGGCGACGCGGTAGCGGCGATTGGCGGCTTCCATGGCGTCGCATGCCGCGCGGTGATCCAGCGTCACGGGCGCGGAGAGTGCGAGCGGCAGCACATCCTTAGCGAGAAGATCCGGCTCCGGCCTGTCCGCCACCCAGACGAAGCTTTCCCTGCGGAGCACATCGCGGTGATCCGGATCGGATTGCGAAACCAGCGCCATGTCGATCTGGCGGCGCTGCAGGAGCGGACGCAATTCCGTCGTGGGCGCACAGACCATGCGCAGATCGACTTTCGGGTAAGTGCCGAAGAAGCCTCTCAGCAGTTCCGGCAGGAAGGCGATGGAATAATCTTCAGGGCAGCCAAGGCTCACGGTTCCCTGCAGCGTCGCCTCGCCCATATCGGCAAGGATTTCATCATGCCGGGCAAGCAGGGCGCTGGCATGGGCAAGCAGTCTCTCCCCCGCCGCGGTCATACGCACTCCAGAACCCGTTCGCTGCAGCAGAGTATGGCCGACCAGCTCTTCCAGCCGCTGCATCTGGGTGCTGAGCGCGGATTGGGTGCGTCCGATCTGCGCGGCGGCGACGCTGATGGAGCCGGCGCGCGCGACAATGATAAAGTTCTTCAGCAGCGTAAGGTCAAGCATGGCAATATCAAAATTATCAATATCGGAGTAAAATACTATCAATTGGACTGAGGTGGCAATGGGTTGTTATGTTTGGGCAAGATAAACTCTTGGGGAATGTGCCATGGACAAGCTTGCGAAGAACTTCGCCTCGCTCAATGACGAACCGGCTTTCTGGGAGGCCGCCAATAAACATCTGACCCGCTACGGACCGGCCTTCGAGGAGATCATCGTCGAACGGGCTGAGGGAAGTTTCGTCTATGATGCGGATGGGCGCGCCATTCTCGATTTCACGTCCGGCCAGATGAGCGCTTTGCTCGGGCATACCCATCCGGATATCGTCACCACCGTCAACCGGCAGATGGCATCGGTCGCGCATCTCTTTTCCGGCATGTTGTCCCGCCCGGTCGTCGACTTGGCGGCGCGGCTGGCGGCGCTTGCGCCGGGTCTCGATCGCGTGCAATTGCTGACCACCGGGGCTGAATCCAACGAGGCGGCGATCCGCATGGCGAAGCTCGTCACCGGCGGGCATGAGATCGTCGCTTTTGCGCAGAGCTGGCACGGCATGACCGGCGCTGCTGCCTCCGCTACCTATAGCGCCGGCCGCAGGGGTTATGGCCCGGCCACGGCCGGCTCACTCGTTGTTCCCGCGCCGAATGGCTATCGTCCGCGCTTCAAGAATCCCGATGGATCGAATGACTGGCAGGCGGAGCTCGACGATGCCTTCGAACTGATCGATCGCCAGTCGACCGGCAATCTTGCCGCTTTCATTGCCGAACCGATCCTGTCGAGCGGCGGTATCCTCGAGCTGCCGGTCGGTTATCTCGCTGCGCTAAAGAAAAAGTGCGAGGAGCGCGGCATGCTGCTCATCCTCGATGAAGCCCAGACCGGCGTCGGCCGGACCGGGCATATGTTCGCCTTCCAGCGCGATGGGGTGACGCCCGATATCATGACGTTGTCGAAGACGCTCGGCGCCGGCCTGCCGCTTGCGGCGGTGATGACGAGCGCAGAGGTCGAACAGAAGGCGTTCGAGAGGGGTTTCCTGTTCTATACGACCCATGTTTCCGATCCCCTGCCGGCCGCTGTCGGCGTGACGGTTCTCGATGTGGTGGCGCGTGATGGGCTGGTGGAACAGGCGATTGCCCGCGGGAACCGTTTGAAGGAGGGGCTGCTCTCGCTGCAGCAGCGGTTCGAATGCGTTGGAGACGTGCGCGGGCGCGGGCTTTTGCTCGGACTTGAAGTCGTCGCCGACCGGCATACGAAAGCCCCGGGTTTCGAACTCGGTGCGCGCATCATGCAGGAGGCGATGTTGCGTGGCCTCAGCATGAACATCGTCAAGCTGCCCGGCATGGGCGGCGTCTTCCGCATTGCGCCGGCGCTGACGGTATCGGATTCGGAAATCGATCTTGGGCTGGAGATACTGGCGGATTCGATCGAATCCGCACAGCTTGCCCGCTAGGTGTAGCCGGCATTTGCCGGGAACGTCAGTTCAACCCTTGCGCCTTCGCCGGGTCTGGAACTGATATGCGCTTCGCCGCCGCTCTGGCGCACGAACCCGTAGACCATGGCGAGGCCGAGACCCGCACCGCCATGGTCGCCCCGCGTGGTGAAATAGGGCTCGAAGGCCTTGTCCACGGCCTCCGGCGTCATGCCGATGCCCTCGTCGGTGACGGCGATCACCAGCGTATCTTTGCCGGAGGCGGCCTCGATTGAAATCAGGCCGCCATCGGGCATGGCGGCTGCGGCATTGAGGCATAGATTGAGGATGGATTGCTCGAAAAGGGCTGGGTCCAGCGGTATCGAGGGAAGATCGTCATCGATATGGAGCGCGATCCGGCATTTGGGGCCGACGGCGATTTCGAGAATATCGGCCATGCCGCGCAGCAGGCTGGCGACATTGATGACGCTTGGATGAATCGGCTGCTGGCTGCCGATGGTGAGCATGCTGCTGGCCAGAGACCGGCCGCGATCCGCCGCCTTGCGGATGCGGGCGATGTGTCGCTTCTGGCGATCGTTGAAACCGGCTTCCCGCTCCAGAAGTCCTAGACTGCCGGTGATGATGCCGATCATGTTGCCGACCTCATGGCTGACCTGATGGGTCATGCGCATGATGCCATCAAGCCTCTGGGCTTTGACGGCTTCCGCTTCCTGACGGTCGAGAGCGGTCACATCGCGGGCGAGCAGTACGATGCCGCCATCCGGCTGGCGTGACATCGATACTTCGATCACCCGCTGATCGTCGGTGCGATGGCGCAGGACTGCGCGGTCGAGCAGTTCTCCCGGCTCTGCATCGAAGGGCAGCAGAGCCGGGTCGATTTCCGGGATCGGTTCGACAAACCTCCGAAGCGGCAGTTTTCGCGACGAACCGGAGCGTCCGACGAGTTCGATGATGCGGCGGTTCATGGTGATGGGCCGGCCGGCCGGATCGAAGAGCGCAATTCCCTCATTCATGGTGCGGAAGGTCGAGCGGATGGTGCGGGCTGCCGCCTCCGCCGTACGCCTGAGGCGCGAGACGCGGTCGACGCTGTCGTGGAAGGCGCGAAACGCATCGAGCAGCCGGATCAACTCCGTTTCGGGACCGGTATAGGAGGGCGGGCCGACATCCTTATCTCCCTTGGCGAGGGCATTCATGCCATTGGAGAGCGTCACGATCCCGCGCGAGACACGCATCACTGAGCGGATCGAGAAGATTGCCACGATGAGAACCAGAAGGGAGGCGACGGCGACAATGATCAGCAGCCGGTTGAGAGCATCGGAGGTCGAGATCAGGTCTTCGTTCAGGCTTCGCGCAACCGCGTCGCCCTGGGTTTCGGTCACATGGGAAAGATCGCGCGAGACGGTGTGAAGCCGGGAGACAGAGGCGCGGATCGCGAACATTTCCAGAAGGTAACGGCTCTGGGCCTCGAATACCCTCTCATAGGGCCGCAGTTCGGCGACAGGCAGGCGCTCGCCCGGATAACCCTGCTGGCGCGCCGTTGTTTCCGCCACGTAGCGGCGGCGCAGTTCGCCAAGCTGGAAAAGGCTGTCGGATGCGGATGCGGCCTGCACGATGCCGTTCATTCTTCGACGCAGTTCCGGATCGAGGATGCCCTGACCGGTGGCGATTTCGCCGAGCGCTGCTGCCGCTTCCGCCTTGTGCCCCTGCGCCGCGTCGGCGTCCTTTGCGAGGTCCAGTGTCTGCGCCCTGATAAGCTGGAGCAGTTCAACGATACGCTCGCTCGCAAAACCGCGTGCGGCCCGTTCGCCGCTGTCTGGACCCGTCATCTGCAACAGCAGGTCGACCTGCTGGACCACGGAGCGGCTTTCGCTGGAAACGCGATAGGGCGAGGCGGCATTCATCAGAAACGGGGCGCTGGAGACGAGATCGGAGACCTGCCGCGAGACCAGTGAGGCCTTGGCGAGACTGGAAAAGGCCTGCAAGCCGTAGGCTGCCATTTCATCGCGGGCGCGCTGCAGGCCGTAAATGGCGATGGCGGAAAGGCTGAAGACGAGGATGCAGGTAAAGACGATCGCAAAGGGCAGGCGAAAGGCGATGGAGGAAAGGAAGGAGCGGCTGATCACGGGGAAAGCTCGCCCTCATCGGTATGCAGGACATAACCCTTGCCGCGTCGCGTCTTGATGTGACGTGGAAGATCCGGGTTACGCTCGATCTTGCGCCTGAGCCGCAGCACCAGCACGTCGACATTTCTGTCGATATAACGGTCGCTTTCCGAACCCAGCCTGTCGAGAATCTGGGAGCGGCTGACGGGCTGGTTGGGTGTTTCTGCGAGAATTTCCAGAAGTGCGAATTCGGCACTGGTGAGCGTGCGGCTGCGGTCGGCGAGGCAGACGGCGCGGCGCGCATCGAGATCGATCGCCCAGTCGCCGAGGCGCAGCGCTGTGCGGCCGTGGTCACGCTCGCTGTCCTTGTCCTGTTTCAGCGACGGGATTGTTCGCCGCAGGACGGCCTTGATCCGCGCCGTGAGTTCAATCGGTTCGAAGGGTTTGACCACATAATCATCGGCGGCCGTTTCCAGACCGAGTACCCGGTCGGCAGCACTGCCGGCGGCGGTGACCATGACGATACCGATGTCGATCTGGCTGCGCAGCCGCTGGGCAAAGGTGCGCCCGGATGTGCCGGGCAGATTGTGGTCGACGAGGACGAGCTCCATCCTGTCCTTTGCCAATATCTCATCCGCCTCCTCGGCGGAGCGCGCGCAGGTGGGCAGCCAGCCCTCCGCCTCGATGAGGTCCGAGATGAGCTCGGCCATATCCGGATCGTCCTCGACGATCAGAATGCGAACCTTCTGATTAAGCACTGCATATTCCTCCCGCCATCATCATAGGCATGGCGGCGGCGATCTTCAAAGGTTCGCTGGTTATCTCCCCTGTCATAATTGTAATAACTGTAATCTTGTTCGGCGGTGCGGTGAAAGATTGGTAACCATTCTTCGATTGCGGTGCGGGCTGGATGTGACATGCTGTTGGTGGAGACTGGAACGGGGAGGTTCCAGGCAGGGAGGCTTAATTGAAAGCATTGACCGCACTTGCGGCGAGCATGGTCCTATGGCTGTGCGGCGCAGGGCATGGCATGGCCGAGCCGAAGTTGAACGTCCTGTGCGGCGTCGACGAGGCCTGGTGTTTGACCATGAAGCGGGCTTTCGAAGCCAAGATCGGTCTCGAGATATCAATGGTGCGGAAGAGCACCGGCGAAATCCTCGATCAGATCCGTGCCGAACGATCCCATCCCACGGTTGATGTCTGGTGGGGTGGTACCGGCGACACCCATTTGCAGGCGGGTTCGGAAGGGTTGCTGGATGAATACCGACCCGTCCATCAGCAAGATTTGTTGCCCTGGGCGCAGAATTTCTCCGTGATGTCTGGGTCTCGGTCTGCCGGAATCTATGCCGGCGCGCTGGGTTTTGCCTATAATTCGGAACTGCTTGCGAAGAACAATCTGCCGGCGCCGACCTGCTGGAAGGACTTGGCGAAGGATGTTTATCGCGGCCACATACTGACCGGCAATCCGAACTATTCAGGCACAGCCTTCACCATGCTGGCCACTCTCGTCCAGCTGTTTGGCGAGGAGGAGGCTTTCGGGTTCATGGCGAAGCTCAACCAGAACGTCGTGAGCTATACCAAGGTTGGTGCTGCACCGGTCAAGGCGGCGGCGCGGGGCGAGATCATGATCGGGATTTCCTTCATGCACGATGCCGTGACCCAGAAGATCGAAGGTTTTCCGCTGGTCATCGTCGCGCCGTGCGAGGGCACCGGTTATGAAATCGGGGCCGTCAGCATCGTCAAGGGCAATCGCAATCCTGCCCTTGCGCAAAGCTTCGTGGAATTTGCGCTGAGCCCGCAAGGGCAGGCGACCGGGGCCGCGGCCGGCCAGAACCAGGTGCCTTCCAATGCCCGGGCGACATTGCCGCTGACCGCACCTGACATATCGATGATCAAGATGGTGGATTACGACTTCGCCACCTTCGGCCAGCCTGAAGAGCGAAGTCGGTTATTGAGCCGCTTCGACAGCGAAATCCACCCGACCCAGTAGGGCAGAAAACCAACATCCCAAAAGACAGCGCGCGCGCCGCAAGGTGCCGCGACCGGCAGCGCCATGTCTGCGTACTGCCAAGAATTCAGACGCAAGCTACAGGAGGATAACCATGCGACTGACAATACTTTCCACCCTGCTTTTTGCCGGCACGGCGCTCAGTGCCGTATCGGCGCAGGCGGCAGGCGAACTTAACCTGATCTGCTCGGCCGATGTCGTCATCTGCGAACAGATGAAGGGCGATTTTGAAAAGTCACACGACATCAAGGTCAACATGGTGCGCCTGTCTTCGGGCGAAACCTATGCCAAGGTGCGCGCGGAAGCCCGCAACCCGAAGACCGATATCTGGTGGGCCGGCACCGGCGATCCGCACATGCAGGCGGCATCCGAGAACCTGACACTCGAATACAAGTCGCCGATGCTGGACCAATTGCAGGACTGGGCCGTGAAGCAGGCGGAAAGCACCGGTTACAGGACTGTCGGCGTTTATGCCGGCGCGCTGGGCTGGGGCTACAACACGGAAATCTTCAAGTCCAAGGGCTATAAAGAGCCGAAGTGCTGGGCCGATCTGTTGGCGCCGGAACTGAAGGGTGAAATCCAGATCGCCAATCCGAATTCGTCCGGCACCGCCTATACGGCGCTCGCGTCACTGGTGCAGATCATGGGCGAGGATCAGGCGATTGATTATCTGAAGAAGCTCAACGCCAATATTTCGCAATATACCAAGTCCGGCTCGGCACCGGTCAAGGCGGCGGCGCGCGGCGAAACGGCGCTCGGCATCGTCTTCATGCATGATGCGGTGGCGCAGACGGCGGAAGGCTTCCCGGTCAAGTCCATCGCGCCCTGCGAAGGCACAGGTTATGAAATCGGCTCCATGTCGATCATCAAGGGTGCGCGCAATCTCGACAATGCGAAGACCTGGTATGACTGGGCGCTGAAGCCGGAAGTGCAGTCGCGCATGAAGGATGCCAAGTCCTTCCAGCTGCCCTCCAACAAGACGGCGGAAGTACCGAAGGAAGCGCCGAAGTTCGAGGACATCAAGCTCATCGACTACGACTTCAAGACCTATGGCGACCCGGCCAAGCGCAAGGCGCTGCTGGAACGCTGGGACCGCGAGGTCGGTGCGGTCGCGAACTGATCTGAACCGCTGATCTTAACTCCGGCGACAGGCATCCCGGCTTTTTAAGCCGGGGTGTCCGCCACTCTTTCATCGGCATGAAACAAGCGAGGTCGGCCATGACACGTGGCAATCGCAGGCTGGACATCGTCCTGGCGCTCGGGGCTTTTGCCCTCATTCTTCTTCCCTGGTATCGCATCGAAGGCGGCTTTTTCAGCTTCCGCTGGCTTTCCGGATTTTTCTCGTCGGCCAGCAATGCGCCCGGTGTGCTGCAGATTCTGTCCTACGGAAAACCATGGCTGGTCGGCGTCGTTGTCTTCTTCCTCGCCGCATGCCTTGTCCGGTCCATCCGTGATCCGATGCGGCGCGGCGGGCTGCTTGCCGTCATCGGCGCTGCCGGGCTCGTTTTCCTCGCCTTGCAGGGGCTGGCCATCGGCTTTACCGGCTGGAGCTGGACGGTGAGCGAAAACCTCTTCGGCATGCTTGCCGATGGCCAACCTTCCATGGGTGCCGGTGCCGTCGTCATGTCGTTCGTCTTCGTGCTGCTTTTCGCCTTTGGGCTTGCCGAACGCGGCGTCATGAAAGGCGACGCCTTCGTCGTCGGCGCCATTTCCGTTCTGGTTTTCCTCGTCACGGTTTTTGTCTTTTATCCGATCGGCAGCATGCTGGTCGCCTCCGTTCAGGATTTCGACGGCTCCTTCAATGCCGATGGCTTCATCCGCAATATTCAGGATCCCGGCATCTGGAGCCTTGGCTGCGTGGCGGGCGAAGAGCGTTGCGGCGTTGCCTGGCGGACGCTGTTTCTGGCCTTGATGACGGCCTTCGGTTCGACCGTGCTCGGTCTCGGCTTCGCTTTGATCGCCACCCGCACCCGCTTTCCCTTCAAGAAGGGCCTGCGGCTTCTGACGGTTCTGCCGATCATCACACCGCCTTTCGTCATCGGCCTTGCCCTGACGCTGCTTTTCGGCCGTGCCGGTGTCGTCACCGAATGGCTTTCCTATCTCTTCGGCATCGAACCGGGCCGCTGGCTTTATGGCATGACCGGCATCTGGATCGCGCAGGTCCTTTCCTTCACGCCCATCTCGTTCCTGGTGCTGATCGGCGTGGTCGAAGGTGTCAGCCCGTCGATGGAAGAAGCCTCGCAGACGCTGCGTGCCGACCGCTGGCGCACCTTCTGGCGGGTATCGCTGCCACTGATGAAACCCGGTCTCGCCAATGCCTTCCTCATCGGCTTTATCGAGAGCATGGCGGATTTCGGCAATCCGCTGGTGCTTGGCGGCACGCATGGCGTGCTGTCGACGGAAATCTTCTTCGCCGTCGTCGGTTCGCAGAACGATCCGTCCCGCGCTGCGGTTCTGGCGATCATCCTGCTGTGCTTCACGCTTTCGGCCTTCCTTGCCCAGCGTTTCTGGCTGGCAGGCAAGAATTTTGCGACGGTGACGGGCAAGGGCGACAGCGGCGCGCATATCGCGCTGCCGCGCGGCCTGTCCATCGGCGTTCACGCCGTCGTGGTGCCGTGGATGGTCTTCACCATCGTCGTTTATGGCATGATCCTTGTGGGCGGTTTCGTGAAGACATGGGGTCTCGACAATTCCCTGACCCTAGACCACTACGTCCGCGCCTTTTCCATCAGCTTCTCCAATGGCTCGATTGCCTGGACCGGCGTGGCCTGGAACTCGTTCTGGACGACCATGAAGATCGCGCTGGTTTCCGCGCCGCTGACCGCTGCCGTCGGTCTTTTGACCGCCTACATCATCGTGCGGCAGAAATTTGCCGGGCGGAACCTGTTCGAATTCGCGCTGATGATGAGCTTTGCCATTCCCGGCACGGTCATCGGCGTCAGCTATATCATGGCCTTCAACCTGCCGCCGGTGGAAATGACGGGCTCGGCGCTGATCCTGATCGCCTGCTTCGTGTTCCGCAACATGCCGGTCGGCGTGCGCGGCGGCATTGCGGCGATGAGCCAGCTGGACAAGAGCCTCGACGAGGCCTCGCTGACGCTGCGGGCCAATAGTTTCCGCACCATCCGCAAGGTCATCCTGCCGCTGCTCAGGCCCGCGATCACGGCCGCACTGGTCTATTCCTTCGTGCGCGCCATCACCTCCATCAGCGCCGTCATCTTCCTCGTCAGCGCCGAATACAACATGGCGACCTCCTATATCGTCGGCCTTGTCGAGAACGGTGAATATGGGGTGGCGATTGCCTATTCCTCCATGCTGATCGTGGTGATGATCACCGTCATCACAGGCTTCCAGCTCATTGTCGGCGAGCGTCGCCTGCGGCGCGAAAACCGCGTCGCCGGCCTGCCCTCCGCTTCCTCCGTTCCTCTCGCTCAGGAGAAAACCGCATGATTTCCGTAAAACCCGGCTCCGTCACCTTTCAGAATGTCCGCAAGACCTTCGGTGCCTTCACCGCCATTCCCGACCTGTCGCTCACCATCGAGCCCGGTACGCTGGTCACCCTGCTCGGTCCCTCCGGCTGCGGCAAGACGACGACGCTGCGCATGCTGGCGGGCCTCGAGCATCCGACCTCGGGCCGCATCCTCATCGGCGACAAGGATGTGACCATGCTGCCGGCCAATGAGCGCGACGTCTCGATGGTCTTCCAGTCCTATGCGCTTTTCCCGCATATGACGGCGCTCGACAATGTCGCCTATGGCCTGCAGTCCTCCGGGCTGCGCAAGGCGGAAGCGCGGGAAAAGGCGGAAGAGGGCCTGAAGCTCGTCGGTCTTGCCGGCATGGGGCATCGCCTGCCTGCCGAACTTTCCGGCGGTCAGCAGCAGCGCGTCGCGGTCGCCCGCGCGTTGGTGCTTGAGCCGCAGGTGCTGCTGCTGGACGAGCCGCTTTCCAACCTCGATGCCCGCCTTCGCCGCCGGGTTCGCACCGAAATCCGCGAATTGCAGCAGCGGCTGGGTTTCACGGCGGTTTACGTGACGCATGATCAGGATGAGGCGCTGGCCGTTTCCGACCGGATCATCGTGATGAAGGACGGCGAAATCGCCCAGTCGGGTGCGCCACGCGATCTCTACGAGGCCCCGGCCTCCGCCTTCATCGCCGATTTCATGGGCGAGGCGAATGTCGTCGGTTGCGAGGTCATCGGCGTTGAGGGTGCCGATGCGCTGATCCGCGTCGGGGGGATCGATCATCGGGTCGCGGCCCGCAACGCCCGGCCGGGTCCCGCAGAGCTTGCGGTCCGCCCCGGCTCGATTTCCATCGGACAACCGGGCGGGCAGGGGCTTGCCGGCCGGGTGCTGCACAGCGCCTATCTCGGCGGTCACGTCGAATATGAGGTGGAAACCGATATCGGTACGCTTTTCATTGTCGACCATGCCGTGGAGACCAGCCTGCCGGCGGCGAGCGATGTGACGCTGGGGTTCAAGAACCGGGGCATTGCCTTGATTCAGACTTGAAGCCACTCCTGCACTCAGGATTACATCGAGACAGAGGCAGATTTGTTCTGCCTCTGTCTGTCGGGAACGCGGGTCTCAAATATCCTTTGCCAGACGAAGCGCATCGTAGATCGCCGCATGGGTATTGCGTGCGGCGACCGCATCGCCGATCCGGAAGAGCCGGTAGGCGCCTTCCGGGTTGCGCTCGACTGCTTGGGCGGCTCCCGCAAGCAGGGCGTCGTAGGAGATTTCTCCGAGGTTTTTCGAACCGGCTTTGAGTTCGAAATAAAGGTCGTCCAGCGGGATCGTGCCGTGGTTGACGACGATCTGGTCGACAGTTCTCGATTTCGTCACGCCGCCATAATCGCTGCCGACATGGGCGACAAGCTGGTTGCCGTTTCTTTCCGCCGCTTCCAGCCGGTAGGTAACGGTGAAGGTGACATCGCGTTTTTGCAGCGAGCGCATATAGGGAACGAGGTTCATCGCCATGACTTCCGGGGCGAAGGCGCGGTCAGGCGTCATGATCTCCACTTTCGCCCCGGCTTTTGCGAGACATTCGGCGGCCTGCAGGCCGGCATGATCGCCGGCATCGTCGAAAACCAGCACATTCGTTCCCGGTTTGACGTCTCCTGAAATGATATCCCATACCGAGACGACGAGATCGTTGCCCTTCGAAAGCACATCGGTGTGCGGCAATCCGCCGGTGGCGATGATGACGACGTCGGGGTTCTCCGAAAGAACCGTGTCCGCTTCGGCCCAGTTGTTGAAGTGGAAGGTGACGCCCAGCCTCTCGCACTGGCTCATGCGCCAGTCGATGATGCTGATCATCTCCCGGCGGCGTTCGCTTTGCGCGGTTAGCCGGATCTGACCGCCGGGATTGTTGGCAGCCTCGAACACGACGACCTCATGGCCGCGTTCGGCACAGACGCGCGCGGCCTCGAGCCCGGCCGGTCCGGCGCCGACGATCACCACCTTCCGGCGTTCCGCCGCTTTGGGTATCTCGTGCGGCATGGTTTCCTCACGGCCCGTTGCCGCATTGTGAATGCAGAAGGCGAGACCGCCCTGATAGATGCGGTCTAGACAATAATTGGCGCCCACGCAGGGGCGAATATCGTCCTCGCGTTTTTCCATGATCTTGCGCACGATATGCGGATCGGTCATGTGGGCGCGGGTCATGCCCACCATGTCCACCTTGCCGGCGGCGATGGCGTGGCGCGCGGTGGCGACATCGGGGATCTTGGCTGCATGGAATGTCGGGAAACTGGTCGCAGCACGGATTTCACCGGCGAAATCGAGATGCGGCGCATTGGCCATGCCCTGAATGGGGATGACGTCGGTCAGGCCCGGGTCGGTATCGATATGACCCCTGATGACATTGAGATAATCGATCAGGCCGCTGTCCTTCAGGCGTCTGGCGATTTCGATGCCCTCTGCCTGTCCGGTGCCGCCCTCGAGACATTCGTCGGCGGTATAGCGGACACCGAGAATGAAATCGTCGCCCACGCGTTCGCGCATCGCCCTGAAGACGTCGAGACAGAAGCGCATGCGGTTTTCGAGCGGGCCGCCATAGGGGCCGTCCAGTTCGTTGGTCAGCGGCGAGACGAACTGGTCGATCAGATGGCCATAGGCTTCCAGCTCCACCCCGTCCATTCCGCCTGCCTTCATGCGTTCGGCGGCGTCGGCGAAGTCCTTGATGATACGCTCGATATCCCAGTCCTCGATCTTCTTCGGAAAAGCCCGATGCGCCGCTTCGCGGTGATGGGATGGCGCAAGGATCGGCAGCCAGTCGCCCTTGTCCCAGCGGGTGCGGCGGCCGAGATGCGTGAGCTGGATCATGATCGCCGCTCCATGTTCATGCACGGCGTCGGTCATTTCCCGGATCCATGGGACGATCTCATCCTTGTAAGCGAGCAGGTTGTTGAAGACGGGCGGGCTGTCCCTGGAGACAGCGGCGGAGCCGGCCGTCATTGTGAGCGCAACGCCGCCCTTTGCCCGCTCCACCGTGTAGGCGCGATAACGTCCCTTCGGCATGCCATCCTCGGGATAGGCGGGTTCGTGCGAGGTGACGATGATGCGGTTGCGCAGGGTGAGGTGTTTTAGCTGGTAGGGCTGAAGAAGGGGATCGCTCAACATAGCCTGCTCCAAAAGGGTTTCTGTCCCAAGGCTAAGCGGAAATGTACACTTGTGTCAATTTACAAAACACAATTGTCTTTCCTTTTGACATGAGTGTACATCCCGCTTGTCGCGAAGAGACCGATTTGCTACGAACGCGTCATGGAAGCGACATTGAACGACACCGGCTGGCGTGGATCGCAGGAAGGGTGGCTTGAGGCCGCCTATCAGGCATTGCTGGAATCGGGCGTGGATTCCGTCAAAATCCTGCCTCTGGCGAAAAAGCTAAACCTGTCGCGCACGAGCTTCTACTGGTTCTTCAAGGACCGGGAGGAATTGCTGGCCGCGCTCGTCGCCCGCTGGCGGGAAAAAAATACCGGAAGCATCGTCCGGCAGTCGGAGGCCTATGCCGAGACGTTGGCCGAAGCCATGCTCAATGTTTTCGACTGCTGGCTGGATCCCGCGCTTTTCGACAGCAGATTTGAATTCGCCGTTCGAAGCTGGGCCCTTCAGTCCGATGAGATTCTTGCGGAGGTTCGCAAGGCCGACGAGATGAGAATGGCGGCGCTTGCACGCATGTTCGTGCGGTTCGGCCACAATGAAAACACGGCGGATGTGCGTGCCCGGACCACCTATCTGGTGCAGATCGGCTACATTTCCATGCAGTCCGAGGAAGATGTGGCGGTGCGGATGCAGAGGATTCCGGACTATATCGCCATCTATACCGGTGAGATGCCGCAGCAGCGTGAGCTTGACCGATTTTATGCGAGGCATGAGTACAGGCCTGCAACGGCGCAACCGTGACATTTCCGGAGTGAGGTCAGCGTAAAAAGCACGCAATGCCGTCGGATTATGTGCTGTAAGGTGGTAGAAGTCGAATTGTCTGCCCGCCCTCCTGCAATGTAGCTGCAACATTTCTCGACCAGTGGTGGGGATGGCAAGAATCCATCTCCGGGGGAAGTCATTGCGAATCTTGCTTCTTGAGGATGAACCCGAAATGGCGCGCGCGCTTCTTGAAGCCCTGCGCCGGCGCGATGTTCTTGCCGATCATGTCAGCACCATCAGCGATGCTGACGCCCTTGCGCGGGACGGGTCTTACGATGTTCTGGTTCTGGATCGCCGTCTTCCCGATGGCGAGGGGCTGAACCTGGTGGCTTCGCTTCGCCGGAGCAGGCATTCCGTGCCGATCCTTGTTCTGACAGCGCTTGGAAGTGTCGATCACCGTGTCGACGGGCTCGATGCCGGAGCGGATGATTATCTTGCCAAGCCCTTTGCAATCGAGGAGCTGCTCGCCCGCCTCAGGGCTCTCCATAGACGCGGCCCTTCTCTTTCCGACAAATATGCGCATTTCGGAAATCTGAGCATCGATCCGCGCAGCAATGAAGTCAGCATTGCCGGCTCCATCATCGAGTTGCGGCGTCGGGAATATCTGGTGCTGGAGGCGCTGATGCGGCGTCCGAACCGCATCGTCACGCGGTCGAACCTGATCGAGGCGGTCTATACGCTCGATGACGAGATCGAGTCCAACGCTCTCGATGCGCATATTTCCCGGATCAGGAAGAAGCTGGCGCAGGCTGACGCCACCGTGGAGATAAGGGCCGTGCGGAATATCGGTTATCTCATCCGGCTGAAGACATGAGACAGGAGCGCAATCGATCCCTGCGATGGGGGCTGATGAAGCGCCTTTTCGCATTGCAGGCGTTCCTGCTCGTCCTTTTTGTCATCCTTCTCATCGGCTGGATATGGATTATCGATCCGCGGCTCGAAGGTGCGAATGAAGAGGCTGCCCGTATCGTCGCGGAGAGCGTGACGAAGGACGGACAGGGCAGGCCGCAACTGTCGGCGACGCCGGAGCTGGCGGAGCTGAAACGGCGCTATCCTAATCTCTGGTTTGTGGTGCGCGACGCCAATGACATTGTATTGCAATATGGCGCTGTCCCGCCGCCTGCCCTGTCGGCCGTATTTCCCCGAAGTTTTGACCGCGCGCGTCTGGAGGCGGCCGGAACGCTCCGCGCCACCGTTGAAAACCGCGATACAGCCGCCGGGCGGCTTCAGTTCATTGCCGGGACGGAGGAAGGAATTCCCAATGACGGTCTGAGTATCTGGATCAATGTTCAGCTGGATCTGGAAAAGGATGCCGAGGGCGCCATCCGCTGGCTGACCGTGCTGCCGGCGCTGGGCTTCATCATCCTCATCGCCGTCGTGCCCATGTTGATCCTGACGGGCATCGCGACACTGCTCGTGACCCCGCGGGCGGTCGGCCGCTCTTTGAGCGGGCTGATGGAAACCGTCAAACAGGCACAGTCCATCGATTTCGAGAACCGTTCCGAGCGTATCGACCGTTCGAAAGTTCCCCTTGAAATCATCCCGCTGGTGGATGCCTTCAACGTCGCGCTGTTGAGGCTCGATGACGGGTATAATCGCCGCAACCGCTTTCTTGCCGATGCGGCGCATGAGCTGCGGACGCCGATCGCAATCGTACGGACCAGAGCTGATCTCTTGCCCGATGACGCGCTGAGCCGGCAGATCAGGGCCGATATCGACCGCTTGACCCGCGTTGCGCATCAGCTGCTGGAGATGCAGGCGGTGGGTGCGGTGAAACTGCCGGCGGAGCCGCGCGATCTCAATAAGCTTGTCGAGCGCATCGCGACCGATCTCGCCCCGATTGCGATGGATGCCGGTTACGAGTTCGATTTCGAGCCCGGCGAGGGCGAAGTCGTCTTCACGGTGCAGACGTCGATTATCGAGATGGCGGTCGTCAATCTCGTGCGCAACGCGATAGACCATGCTGGCGGCAAGGGCGCAATTACGATCCGGGTCGATCCGGCGGGAGCCATCGAGGTCTGCGATGAAGGGCCGGGCATACCTGTCCCGGAGCGCGCGCAGGTATTCGAGCCGTTTCACCGCATCAACACGAACTCGCCCGGAGCCGGCCTTGGGTTAAATCTGGTCCAGAAGGCGGCGGAGCTTCATTGCGGCCGTGTTCTGTTTGTCGATCTCAATCCCGGCTTTTGTGTCCGGCTCGAAATTCGACCGATAGTTTCGAAAGGCGCTGCGACCGCGCTGCGATAATGAAATTTCTTACGATTCGGTTAAGGAAATAGATCTAGCTTATTTAAATAAATAAATAATTTCTAATAAAATTCGTTCCATGCAATGCAGGCGCAATTCTCGCGGGGAAAATCCCCTCATCTGCTGAACGCATCCGCACATCATGTCGGCTGGCGCAGCAGACTAACGGGAGCCGGTTTCCGGTTCTTCAACGCGAACTGAAACTTGGCTGCGCCAGAAGATGGCGCATCGGTTTCGTCTGGAGTCATTCATGTCGATCGTCAAGAAATCGCTTGTCGCCGTGACCATCGTCGTCGCGGTTGCAGGCAATGCCCATTCTGCTGATCTCACCAACTACAATACGCAGCAATCCTTCGATTACGGCAGTCCGCCGGCCTTCTCCTGGGGCGGGGCCTATGTGGGTGTGCATGGGGGCGTCGCCTCCCCGAAATTCAACCCATTGGCCAGCGGTCGCGGCCTGACGGGGGGTGTTCAGGCCGGGTATAACTTCCAGTTCGGTTCGGGCGTGGTCGGTGCGGAACTCGAAGGGTCCTATCTCGGGAACGAGGCGCGTGTGCCGAACGGTCGTTTGCGGGAGCGTTTCCGGGGCGCGGCCAAGATGAAAGCCGGCGTGGCGCTCGACCAGACGCTGGTTTACGGTACCGCCGGCCTGACCACGACAAAGTTCAGGGACGGAAACGGCGTGACGGGTCCCGATGGCTGGAAACAGGGCTATCTGGTCGGCGCAGGCGTTGAACAGAGTTTCGGCGGCGGCCTGTCGGCGAAGTTCGAATATAATTATGTGAGCACCGGAAATGTGGCCACGACGACCGCCAGCGGCAAATCGAAAACCGATGTCAGCGATCATGTCATCAAGGCCGGCCTGAATTATCGCTTCTGATCGGCCTTCCCATGACAGATTCCAGGGAGAATTCTCAAAAGAACGCCGCCGCTTTCGGTCTGGAAGCGGCGGTGAAAAAGGGCGGGCGCGGCACATGGGGAACCGGGCTGAAATTTGAAACCCGTAACGGTCATTCGCATTCGAGCGAAGGTTGCCGGAAGCTCGTAACATACCATTCGCTCCCGGAATTGCGGGTGTAGAAGGTATAGAAGCAGTCGATGCGCTCGATATAGGCCGGCGTTTCGGACACTTCGTAACGTTCGCCACGCCGTGTTGTCCGCATCTCGCCACTCGACGATCCGGCGACAGCCTGCGTCTTGTTTTTCCGCCATTGATAGGCCTGCTGGCCGGGACCCAGACTGTAGATATTGTCCGGCGGCCCATAGTCCAGCATCACGCTGGTGATGGGCGCGCCGATATAGCTTTTCATGACAGTCGAGGCGCAGGCCGTGAGCAGTATCGATGCGCCGGCGATAAGGAAGATTGCTGCCGGGACTGCAAGGGACGATCTGTTGGACATGGAAGTTCCTTTCTGCGGTGACCTTCGCAGGGATAGGAACCGGTTATTGCAAGTACATTGCACGGGAAAAGCGGGGCGAAGCGGGTGGCATCCGCTGAAAGCGGCGATGCCCGAATTGCCGGTATCTGAGGCCGGCGATGTTGCGGCCGATATGTGCCGACAGGCCATTCCGCTATCCTGGGACAGCGCAGGTTTCGTCGTCCAGGAAGCCATCTTTCATCTTTTGCAGTTAAGAATCATTTGCAATAAGGATTGACGCTGGGTTTATTTCCCATATTCTGCTGTTGCGAATGAGTTGCAATTTCGGTTTCCGGGCGAGTTCAGATGATCGATGTCGAATGTGTCGCTGCCAATGGATTTATCTGCACGGCGGAGGCGGATGATCCGGCCGGGATCGCAGTTTCTTCCCGCAATTTATCCCTTTCGATCGGATGTCCAGATGCTCTTTGTTCCTGATGAAACCCGCAAACGCTTCCGCACCGAGGAAGCGATGCTGCGAACGCGGGCAGCGCTGAAACGGGTCGGCCTGCGTCCAACCCGTCAGCGAATCGTGCTTGGCGGGCTTATTTTCCGGGAAGAGCACAGACATTTCACGGCCGATGATCTGCATCGTGAGACCATTGCGACAGGAACGCGGCTGTCGCTGGCGACGGTCTATAATACGCTCAACCAGTTTGCCGAGGCGGGTTTCGTTCGCAGGGTCTGCATTGAGGGCGGGCGGACCTATTTCGACACCGATACCGCCAATCACCAGCATTTCTATGTCGAGGCGGAGGATCGGATCATCGATATTCCCGCCGGCCGGATCAGCCTCGGAATGCTGCCCGAACCGCCGGAAGGATATGCCATCGACAAGGTGGATATTCTGCTTCGTCTTGTGCGTCTGGAGCCGGAGAAACAGGCTCATCGAGGGTGCGGTTCCGCATGTCGCGATGAGCCTGAACGCCGGGGATTGAGGGATGGAACCTGAAATGACGACCTTCCGGAGAGCCGCCCGCGCCTGTGCACTGCGCGTACATTCAAACCCGTTCATCGTCCTATAGCGGCGCAGTCGGCGTCCGCTTTGTGAAAGCCGTCAAAGATTTTGGAAATTGCGGCCCGCCTTTCCGGATGGAGGCGGAATGAGCCGCCTTGTCTCGTCCGGCAAACGGCAATGAAAGGAAATTCAAATGCTTACCATTGGTGCAAGACTGCCCGCATTCGACCTCCAGGCGGTTGTCTCCATTGATCCGGCCAATGCTTTTATGCGCATCAGCGACACGAGCAGCGCCGGCAAGTGGAAGGTCATCTTCTTCTGGCCAAAGGACTTCACATTCGTCTGCCCGACCGAAATCGCGGCTTTCGGCAAGCTCAACCCGGAATTCGCAGATCGCGACGCGGTCGTCTACGGTGTCTCGACCGACAGTGAATTTGTCCACCTCGCCTGGCGGCAGAACCACGCGGATCTCAAAGAATTGCCAATACCCATGCTATCGGACATCAAGCGCGAGTTGAGCGCGGCTTTCGGCGTTCTGCATCCCGTGGAAGGCGTTGCGCTGCGCGCCACCTTCATCATCGATCCTGAAGGCATCATTCGCTTCGTCACGGTCAACGATCTCGGCGTCGGGCGCAATCCGCAGGAAGTGCTGCGGGTGCTCGATGCGCTTCAGACCGACCAATTGTGCCCATGCAACTGGCAGAAGGGCGACGACGTCCTGAAGGCCGCATAAGCGAGGGTCGAGCATGAAACAGGTTTCAATCCCAGGCGGAACGCAGGCCTTTGCCGCATCGCGTTCCCGAGACTTCGTCGTCATCGATGGCGGCGACCGATATTGGAAGAGGCTGACCGAACGGGCCAATATGGCCTATTCGCAAGGGGAAATTTCGCTTGCGCGCGGCATCTATGGCGATGCGCTGGCGGAAGGGGAGCGGCTGTTTACCGCCGCCCTCGAAAAGCCCTGCCACTATCCAGCGCCGGTCATCTACAACGTCTCGTGCCATAATCTTGCGGAACTGGAGAATGGTGAGGGCAATTACCTGGAGGCGGAGGGGCTTTACCGGAGAGCTTACGAGCGGCTTCTTGAGGCCGCCCGATCATCTTCCTCGCCGATGGCGATGCGGGTCGCCTGCGTGCAGCATCTCAAACAGGCTCTCGCAGCCCTTACACATCATCTCCGGTCGCGGGGGCGTGACGACGGGGTGATCGACCGTTCGGTTCAGGAGGCATATGGCACTGCCTTTGCAGTCTTCCGTGCGGCCCGCCATGCGGAGCAGGCGGGCGACGATTGCCCGCATTGCCCGATCATTCCGTCATGACGATGAAAGCCCACTCTCAAACACATCAGGATAATGCAACGTGAATACGCTAGACGATACGATGAAATTTTTTCTCGCCAAACAGCTGCCGATCCAGTCGACGGTCAGCAAGGACGGCTTGCCGGATATCGGGCCGAAGCGCTCGCTCAGAGTCTATGACGACAGGACGCTAATCTACAATGAGAATACCGGCGGTCAAACGCTGCAAAACATCCGTGACGGCTCGAAGATCGCCGTCGCGGTCATAGACCGGGAAGCGCTCGACGGCTATCGCTTCGTCGGCCGGCCGGAGATTTTCACCGAAGGGGCTCCGTTTCAGAATGCCCTGGGTTTCGCCGGCAAGGCGGGAATGAAAGAGCCGAAATGCGCCGTGCTCATCCATCTGGAGGCGATTTATACGCTGCGGTCCGGCCCTGATGCAGGCAAGAAACTCTCAAATCCCGAATAGGCGGAAACTTTGCTGATCATAACGGCCCGCATTTTTCGAATGTGGGCCGTTTAGAGGCCGGCAATGTTGCGGCCGATATGGCGCAGGATGCTTTTGAAGAGTTTTACTTCGGCCGGGTCGAGGCCTTCGATCGCGGTTTTTTCGAACATGGCGGCGATGGGCATGAGTTCATCGGCCAGTTCCTCGCCCTTCGGGGTGAGGGTGATGCGCACGATGCGCGCATTGTCGAGCGGCCGTTCGCGGCTGACGAGGTTACGCCGGACCATCAGCCCCACAAGCCGGGACAGCGTGGAAATCTCCACCGATACCATGTCCGAAAGCTCGGTCAGCGTCTTGCTCTCCTGCTGCCGCAGCGTCGCCAGCACGCGATACATCGGCAGGGTGATGTCATAGGAGGCCAGTCTTACGGAAAAGCGCTCGCCAAGCCGAACGCCCACCCAGTTGAGCAGGTAGGGTACCGAATCGGTGAATTGATAGGACACGAGCAAATCCCCGTTTGAGAACCATCTGCGCAGATGCTGATGTGCGCCTATCGGCTGTACCGGCACAATCCATCCGTTTCAATAGCTTCGCCCCATAAGACAGGGGAATGCGGCGTTCTCCCTTTCACAAAAAATGACGAAAAACATTTGCATTGACAAACGTTGCAAATGCAAATAAATAAGAATTCAGGATTTGGGAGGATCTCATGACATCAGCATTGTTTGGCCTGAGCAGCCTTGCGCCTGAAGGCGTCGGTCAGAATTTCCGTTCAACGATGCGCCGTTTTCCGGCGACTGTGACGGTTATCACGGCCTGTGCTTCCGGTGATCAGCGCAATCACGGCATGACGGTCACGGCCGTCACTTCGGTCTCGATGGAGCCGCCGTCCCTGCTGGTTTGCCTGAACAATCGCACCCTGCTGCATGAACTGCTGCTGTGCCGGCCCGATTTCATCGTCAATGTGCTGACGCAGGATCAGATTGCCCTGTCGGATGCCTTCAGCGGCAAAGTGTCGCCGGAAGAGCGTTTCCGCGACGGTCAATGGCAGCGCCACGACAATGGCGTTCTCTATCTGCCCACGGCCCATGCCGCCATCGCCTGCCGTCGGGTTGCGGCGATGCCCTACGGAACCCATACCGTCTTCATCGGGCAGGTTGTTTCGGCCGATGTCAGCGAGACGACACGGCCGCTGCTTTACGAAAACGCCCAATATTGCGCCGCAAGCCCCGCGAGCCTGCCCGCCTGATCATTGCCGCCCAGATAATCCCGGCGGGATAACGCCCGGCCAGCAACATCCGGCCAGTAAAGTCCGGCCAGTAAAGTCCGCAAGGAGACAATCATGAACGATATGAGCCATGCGCCGCTGCCGGCGCAAACGAACCCGCGTGCCCGCCTCGCAAGCCGCGTTACCGGCATAGCCGATCTTTTCCGGGCAAGCGCCAGACAGACGGAGGAGGCCCGGCGCGTTCCGGCCAGCCACATCGAGGCGCTACGCGGCATCGGTTATTTCGATATCGTCAAACCCCGCGCCTTCGGCGGTAAGGGCGGAGATTTCGCCGAGCTGGTCGAGGCCAATATCGAGCTTTCGGCCGCCTGTGCGTCGACCGGCTGGGTCGCCGGCCTGCTGTCGGCCCATCAATGGCTGCTGGCGATGTTTCCGGAAGAGGCGCAGGCAGATGTCTGGGGTGAAAACCCCGACGCACTGCTGTGCGGTTCCTATGCGCCCGTAAAGATGGCGGAGCTCGCCGATGGCGGTTATCGCCTGAGCGGCAAATGGGCTTTCGCCTCGGGCTGCGAAAACGCGCAATGGTCCCTTTGCGCCGCCATCCTGCCGCCGCAGGGTGAGGGCAAGCCGGTTCCGGCCTTCCTGCTCGTTCCCGCCGGGCAATATGTGATTGAAGACACCTGGCACGTGGTGGGCCTGGCCGGCACGGGTTCCAAGACGCTCGTTCTCGACGATGTCGTCGTTCCCAAACACCGGGTTCTGACCTTTCCGGACGCCACCAGCGGAAAGACGCCCGGTGGAAAATATTATGCGGAGGAAGGCCTGTTCAACATGCCGCTGCTGACCGGCATTCCCTCCTGTCTCGCGGCGGCAGGCGTCGGTGCGGCCAAGGGCGCGCTTGCTGCCTATGTCGATCACGTCGGCGGCCGGGTGACGCGCGGTGCGGTGGCTGGCGGCAATAATCGCATGGCCGAATTTCCGACCATCCAGCTGCGCGTCGCGGAAGCAGCGGCGAGCGTCGATGCGGCTTGCGAAATATTGCTGCGCGATGTTGCCCGGGCACAGGCGCTCTCGCAAGCAAGGATCGAAGGCCGGGCGGAATTTACGGTGGATGACCGCCTTCTCAGCCGTCGCGGCCAGTCCTTTGCGGTGTCTCTCGCCCTGCGCGCCGTGCAGGCGCTCAACGATTCCACCGGCGGCGTCGGGCTCGATCTTTCCAACCCGGTGCAACGGGCGTGGCGGGATGCGAATGCGGTCGGCCGCCATATCAGCATGAACTGGGATGCCGTGGGCACCATGATCGGCCAGAGCATGCTCGGGCTGGAACCCAAGGGTCAATATTGATCGCCTCTCGGGCGGCAAATCAAAGAGTGAATTCGGAGGAAACCACATGCAAGGCAAGGTCGCTCTCGAGGAGCATTTCGCAATCCCGGAAACGCTTCAGGATTCGGCCGGGTTCGTACCCGGTGATTACTGGAAGGAATTGCAGCACCGCCTGCTCGACATTCAGGATACGCGCCTGAAGCTGATGGATGCGCATGGCATCGAAACCATGATCCTGTCGCTGAACGCGCCGGCGGTGCAGGCCATTCCCGACAGGAAGAAGGCGATCGAGATCGCGCGGCGGGCGAACGACGTCCTCGCCGAAGAATGCGCCAGGCGGCCGGATCGTTTCCTCGCCTTCGCAGCCCTGCCATTGCAGGACCCTGACGCGGCGACGCAGGAGCTTCAGCGCTGCGTCAACGATCTCGGTTTCGTCGGCGCTCTCGTCAACGGTTTCAGCCAGGAGGGCGATGGCCAGACGCCGCTTTATTACGACCTGCCGCAATATCGCCCATTCTGGGGCGAGGTGGAAAAGCTCGACGTGCCCTTCTACCTGCATCCGCGCAACCCGTTGCCGCAGGATTCTCGGATTTATGACGGCCATCCCTGGCTGCTCGGCCCCACCTGGGCTTTCGCGCAGGAAACGGCTGTCCATGCGTTGCGTCTGATGGCGTCCGGCCTGTTCGACGAGCATCCGCGCCTCAACATCATCCTCGGCCATATGGGCGAGGGCCTGCCCTACATGATGTGGCGCATCGACCACCGCAATGCCTGGGTGAAGCTGCCGCCGCGTTATCCGGCCAAGCGCCGTTTCGTGGATTATTTCAACGAGAATTTCCACATCACCACCTCGGGCAATTTCCGCACCCAGACGCTGATCGACGCCATTCTGGAAATCGGTGCGGATCGCATCCTGTTTTCCACGGACTGGCCCTTCGAGAATATCGATCACGCCTCCGACTGGTTCAACGCGACGACCATCGCCGAGGCAGACCGGGTGAAGATCGGCCGCACCAATGCGCGCCGCCTGTTCAAGCTCGACGGGCGTTGAACCATGCAGCCTTTCGTTTATATGGCCGCGCCCGCCCGCATCGTCTTCGGCGCGGGCAGCTCGGCGGGCGTGGCGGAGGAAATCCGCCGCCTCGGCCTGTCGCGGGCGCTGGTGCTTTCCACGCCGCAGCAGAAGGGCGACGCGGAGGCGCTTGCCGCCCGGCTCGGCCGGCTTGCCGTGGGTGTCTTCTCCGATGCGGCCATGCATACGCCGGTCGAGGTGACGAAAAACGCGGTCGAAGCCTATCGCGCCACCGGAGCGGATTGCGTTGTGGCGCTCGGCGGCGGTTCCACCACCGGTCTCGGCAAGGCCATTGCGCTGCGCACCGATGCGGCGCAGATCGTCATCCCGACCACCTATGCCGGCTCCGAGGTGACGCCCATTCTCGGCCAGACGGAAAACGGGGTGAAGACCACCATGCGCGGGCCGGAAATCCTGCCGGAAGTGGTGATTTACGATGCGGAACTGACGCTTGGATTGCCGGTCGCCATCAGCATGACGAGTGGGCTGAACGCCATGGCGCATGCGGCGGAGGCGCTTTATGCGCAGGACCGCAATCCCATCGCGAGCCTGATGGCGGTTGAGGGATTGCGGGCGATGATCGAGGCGCTTCCCGGCGTGAAAGTTGCGCCGCAGGATGTCAAGGCACGCGAGACCGCGCTTTACGGTGCGTGGCTGTGCGGCACGGTGCTTGGCGCCGTCGGCATGTCGCTGCATCACAAGCTTTGCCATACGCTGGGCGGCAGTCTCGATCTGCCGCACGCGGAAACCCATGCGGTGCTTCTACCGCATACCATCGCCTATGTGGAACAGGCGGTGCCGGATCTGCTTGCGCCGCTTGCCGCTCTTGTCGGAGGCAGCGCAGGGGGAGGGCTCTACGATTTTGCCGCCCGGCTTGGCGCGCCGTCGAGCCTTGTCGCTCTCGGGGTCCGGGCGGACGATCTCGACCGCATGGCGGAGCTTGCAACGGCCAATCCTTACTGGTGCCCGCGGCCAATCGAAAAAACTGCGATCCGCGACCTTTTGCAACGCGCCTTCGAGGGCGCGCGGCCGGAGTGATGGGAGGAGACGATGGATATGAAGATGAGCAATGATGACGGCTACTTCGTCGAGGAACGCTCGGCTGAAACCGTGATCGCGCGGATGCGCGACTGTGACGATCCGCGTCTGAAGGAAATCATGGCGGTGGTGACGCGCAAGCTGCACGAGGCGGTGAAGGAAATCGAACCGACCGAGGAGGAGTGGATGAAGGCCATTCATTTTCTCACCGGGGTCGGCCAGATCTGCAATGAATGGCGGCAGGAATGGATCCTGTTTTCCGATATTCTCGGCGTCTCCATGCTGGTCGATGCCATCAACCATCGCAAGCCGAGCGGCGCGTCGGAATCGACCGTTCTCGGCCCCTTCCATGTCGCGGATGCGCCGGAAATGCCAATGGGTGCGAATATCTGCCTCGATGGCAAGGGCGAGGACATGGTGGTCACCGGCCGCATCCTCGACACCGAGGGAGCGCCGGTCGCCGGCGCGCGTATCGATGTCTGGCAGGCCAATGACGAAGGCTTTTATGACGTGCAGCAGAAGGGCATCCAGCCCGATTTCAACCTGCGCGGCGTCTTCATCACCGGCGAGGACGGGCGCTACTGGTTCCGGGCCGCCAAGCCGAAATATTATCCGATCCCGGATGACGGTCCGGTCGGGCAGTTGCTGCGCGCCATGGGGCGGCATCCTTACCGGCCGGCGCATTTGCACTATATCGTTTCGGCCGAAGGCTTCACCACGCTCGTCACCCATATCTTCGATCCCGACGATCCCTATATCCGTTCGGATGCGGTCTTCGGCGTAAAAGAAAGTCTGCTCGCCGATTTCCAGCGGGTGGAGGATGCGCAGAAGGCGCGGGATCTGGGTTTCATCGGCGACTGGTTCTGGTCGGTGAACCACGATTTCGTGCTCGCCCGATGAGCGGCGGGAGCGACCGAACCCGGCTTTACGTGCGTTTCGCCGAAAGCGATCCCGCTGCGGCCGCGCAACGGGCGGCGCAGATGGAGGCTCACAAGGCCCATCTGCGCAATGGCGAGGCGATGGCGGAAGGGTTCAAGATTCTTGTGTCCGGTCCGATGAGTGCGGTTGCCGACGGCCCATCCGCCGCTCTCATTATCGCGCAGGCGCGCTCGATCGAAGACGTCATCGCCTTCAGCGATGCCGATCCATTCGTCATTCACGGTGTTTATAACCGCATTCATATTTTGAGCTGGACGCCGACGCTGTCGACGATTTCCGGGCTGGGGCCCGGCTGAATTTCGTCGGCGCGATGCGCCTGGCATTTGTTAATATTTCATTTGCAATTTTTGCAAATGCAACATTTAATCGAAGGCGGGTGATGCTGGCGATATGTGCTTGACAGGAGCAGGGCACATATCAGTGTGGAGCGCGCCGGGCACTCACGGAGGATATCGCAGGAACGGGAGACGCTTATCCATACCGGATGGCGCGTTCATGCGTGAAAGGGAGGAACATGTCCACGAATTATCTGAGCGCCGCGTCAGCGCGGACGAAGAACCCGGCCGGCGTTATCGCGACATGCGGCCTGATGATCATGTTTGACGGTTACGATCTGGTCGTTTACGGCGCCGTCGCACCGGCACTCTTGAAAGAAAGCGCATGGGCGCTCAATCCCGCCATGGTCGGGCGCGCCGCCGCGCTGACGCTGGTGGGCATGCTGCTCGGCGCGCTATTTGCCGGCACCATGGCCGACCGCATCGGCCGCCGCAAAGTGGTTCTTCTCAGCCTCGCCGGCTTTTCGGCGATGATGATCGCCTCGGCCATGACGCCGAATTTTCTCGCCTTCGAAATCACGCGCTTCTTCGCCGGTCTCGGGCTTGGCGCGCTGTTGCCGACTGTCACCGCGCTGGTGCTGGAATTTTCGCCGCCGCATCGCAGGGCGCAGGCCAATTCCCTGTCGTTCCTCGGTTATCTTATCGGCGGCATCATTTCCGGCGTCATGGGCATCCTTCTTCTGGAGACCTATGGCTGGCGGCCCTTGATGCTGATCGGCGGCCTGCCGCTTATTCTTCTGCCGATCTTCATGCGGTTTCTGCCGGAATCGCCCGAATGGCTGGCAAGCAAGGGGCGGCAGGCGGAGGCTGACGGCATTTGCGACAGCTACGGTCTGCAACGCATCGTGCCGCATGCGAAAATTCAAAAGGGCGGCGTCGGCGCGCTGTTCTCGGAAGGCCGGCTGCTCTCGACGCTGAATGCCTGGGGCATCCACTTCTGCTCGCTGCTTCTCACCTTCGGCATGGTCAACTGGCTGCCCACCATCATGAACAAGATGGGTTATGATATCAGCTCGGCGCTCAGCTTTTCCGTCATGCTCAATGTCGGGGCTGCGATCGGCATTCTCATCGGCGGGCGGTTTGCGGATAGGGGCAACGTCAAGGTGGTCGTGGCGATCCTGTTTGCCATCGGCGCCGCCTCGATCTTCGCCCTGACGGTGAACAAGGGTCCGCTTCTTTATGCCTTCGTCGCCCTTGCGGGTGCGGGCACCATCGGCACCCAGATTCTCGCCAATGTTCTGGTGGGACGGCTCTACCCCGTTCATATTCGCGGCACGGGTCTCGGTTTTTCGCTGGCGGTCGGGCGGCTCGGCGGCATTGCCGGCCCGATGATTGGCGGCCTCGTGCTACAGCGGGGTCTGGCGCCCGAGTGGAATTTCTACATTTTCGGCTCGGTTGCACTTGTGGGGCTGATGCTGACGGTATTGACCCTGCTTTACCGCACCTCCGGTGACGCGCGGGTTTGATGAATGAAACGGCTGGCCGCGGAGAACTGAAATCCGCGGCCGGAGCATTTCCGCCAAAGCTGCCGAACGGTTTTACGCCCGGAAAATGACGTTAACGCATCATGCCTTGCGGGATACCGGCGCGATTGTCGCCATCTGCTGTAGCGTCCGTTCGTTGATGCGTTTGGCCCGTGCCAGCGCATCGTCGCGATCTTCCGGCAGCGTATAGGTCATATAGGATAGCGACGTTTCGAGGTCGTTGTTGTTATGTCCGAGAATGGCGGCGAAGTAGCTGTTCTTGGTCACATGCGGCGGCGCGAAATTGTGAAAGGCCACCTCGGCATAGAGGTGCCGGAGGCCATAGGGCTTGGGCAGCTCTTCCTTCGGCCAGAGATCCTCGAACAGGTTAAAAACCGTGTCCCGGAGCAGCAGGCGGGTTTCCGACGAAAAATCGTCGATCGACATGCCATGCCACAATTTTCCCTGTCCGCTTTCGCGCAGGCGCCTATAGGCGGCCAGAATGGTTTCTGAGCGGGCAAGCACCGGGATTTCATAGGTAATCCCGAATTTCGTTCCTTCGCCCTGTTTCGTCTTTGCCTGGCCGTTGAACAGGAGGCTCCATTTGGAGACGCCCTTGCCATAGGGAGCAGGCGAAAATTCGGCCTGGGTAAAGACCTCGTAGGGGCGGCGCCCCGTCATGCCGATCAGGCCGATGCCGATCATCAGGGGATCGGCGGACAAAAGACAGTCCGCGCAAATCTTCAGAACCTGCCGGTAATTCTCGAAAGTGATCAGCGCGCCGTGCTTTCTGGCGATCTTCTCCATCTTCACCCGGCGTGCATCGTCATACATTGCGGCATCGCCGGTGGCGATCTTCAGCATCGGGTGGTCGTCGCCGAAGGCCTCGCGGATGGCGTTACGATATTTGGTGATGTAGGAGATGATCGTGGTCTGGGCTCTGCCCTTCATGGTGCTGATTTCAGCATTCCACAGGGTCTGCATCTCTTCTTTCGTTCCCATGCCGTTCATCGCCGCAATGAAATCCGCGATGCGCAGCAGAACGGTTGGCTTGCGGCCGGCGGTATTGAACTCCGCCCGTTCGATTTTTTCGACGATGGAGGTCGCCACGCCGGTTTTCGTATAGTCGGCGCGCGCAATATAGGTGTTCAGCCGCTCGCGCAGCTTCTTCATGTTGCAGATGGCAAGCGGTGTGCTCTTGACGCCGAACTCGGCCTTCAGCGCATTGCGATATTTCATGATGTAGAGTTCGAGCGTCTTTTCGGTGCGGCCATTGTCGAAATGGTAGCGGACCTCGGCATCCCACAGATCGCGGATTTTTCTGTTGCGCAGCGTGTCATCGCTCTTCATCGCCTCTTTGACCTGACCGACGAAATGATCGATGCGTTCCACGAGGACTGGTGTTTTCGTCTTTCGCTTTGAAGCGGGCATGCGGCGGCTCCCTGAACCCGTCCGGAAATATAAAATCCATGGTTGGCGATCAACAGCAGCACGGTTGCGGAAATGTGATGAACATCCACTGCAGGCCGGTTTCTTTTGAATAATAGTTTAAGCGATTCCGCAAGCACGGCCGCGACGCGAAGAAGCATCGGCGATGCATTCGCCGCTGAAGATCATCCTAGAGGCGGGATTTCGGCCGATGGGGATGCAGGCTATTTCGGCAGCCGGGTCTTCAGCGAGGTCACGATACGCTTGGCCAGTCCCTCATAGTCCTCGTCAAAATGGTGGCCGCCCTCGATGCCGACCGCTTCCACGCCCTTGGCTTTCAGGCCGGGGCAGGGGTCTTCATCTTCTTCTTCCGTGCCATAGATGCACTGCACCAGCTTCGGATCGATCTTGGCGATGTCATCCACCGTCTTGCCGCCCTTGCCTTCACCGGCAACGCCAAGCCAGCCTTCGACGGAAATCTCGAAATCCACTTCGGTCGAAAGTCCCATCAGGGTCAGTTGCACGACATGCGACTTGTCGCGGTCCGGCAGCAGATTATAGGTGGCGGGAAGAATATCGGCACCGAAGGAATAGCCGATCAAGACCACATTGCGGACTTTCCATTCCTTGCGATAGGTGTCGATGATGCGGCCGAGATCGGTGGCGACCTCCTGCGGTTTCTTTTCCTTCCAGAAATAGCGGAGCGAATCGACGCCGATGACGGGTATGCCTTCCTTCTGGAAGGCGCCACCCACTTCCTCATCTAGATCGCGCCAGCCGCCGTCGCCGGAATAGATTACCGCCATGGTGTCCATCACCGGGCTGGTTTCCAGAACCTTGATCGGCAGGCCGAGTGGGCTGTCGGTGTCGCCTGCGGCGTCGATCTGGTCGGACAGGGTCTGGGTCAGAACCTCGTCCGCCTTGTCATCCACATCCGTCACGTCGATATCGGGATGCAGCTTGACGAGCGCATTGACGTGGTCGCGGCCCTTCTGATCCGCGGCAGGCGTGAACAGCACGCTGACGGGGGCGGGCAGCGGGCCGTCGGTCAGGCCATAGACCGTTTCGCCATCCGCCTTGTCCTTCGTGGCGGGGGTGCAGAGGATTTTCTCGAGCGGCAGGCCGGCCTTGGGGTCGACGGCGATGGCTTCCCGGACGGTGGAGACGGGGCTCTGCGCAATCATCGCCAGCGCCAGCGTTCCGCCCTTGCCGATGCCGGTGAGGATGGGCTGGCGATAGCTGCTCGTGCCGGCGGTGCGCTGAATCTGCTGCGAGAGCGACTCGATGTCCGAGATCATATAGATGCACTCGTCGTCATCGGCCTCGAGCGCCTTCAGATATTCCTTGAAGTCGATGCCGACCACGGCTGCGCCCTTTTCCACCAGCGCCTTGGCGCGGGTCTCATCGGCGGCTGTCCACCCGTCCGCATCGGAAATCAGGAAGACGCTGGCGAGAATATCGCCATCCGGCACCATGATGTGCCCGGCGGGGATCATGCCGGTCTCGTAAGCGGGCTTGTCCTGCGCGAAAACGGCGCCAGAAACGAATAAGGGGGAGGCGAACAGGGCGGAGGCGGCAAGAACCGCTTTCAGCATGCTGGATTTTCTCATTTTCCGATCACTCCTCTGACGCCGCCGCTGATGAGAACCGTCGCATCCATCAGCGCCAGAGCGGCGTCTGCGCCGTTCTGCACGGCAAGGTAACGCGGTTCCCATTTCGGGTGGAACTTCGCCTTGAAGGCGCGAAGTCCCTTGAAATTGTAGAAACGTTCGCCGTGTTCGAACAGCGTGCTGCCGATGCGGTCCCAGACGGGGGCGGCGTCGCGTTTCGACATGCCGGACATGGGGGCCATGCCGAGATTGAAGCTCTCATAGCCCGCCTCGCGCAGATATTGCATGATGCTGACGAAGAGAAAATCCATCGAGCCGCGCGGCGCATCCGGCGAAAAACGCATGAGGTCGACGGTGGCTTCCTTTTTCGTGTCCGTCACCATCAGATTGGCGAAGGCGGTGATCTTTCCATCCTTGCGCAGCACGGCAACGGGTTGCGACAGAATGTAATCCGGCTCGAAAGCGCCAAGCGAGAAGCGCTTTTCCCGGGTATTGTGGTGAGCGAGCCAGCCATCGGAGACCTGTTTCAGCTCATCCAGAATATCCGCCACCTGCGCCTGCTCGACCACCTCGAAGGTCAGTCCGTCGCGCGCGCCGCGGCTCAGCGACTGGCGAAGATTGGCGAGCTTGCCGCCCTTCAGTTCGAATGCGGTGAGATCGACCAATGCCAGTTCGCCGAGCTTGAAGGCGCGCAGGCCCGCATCGGCGCAATGGGAGAGGAGGAAAGGCGAAATCTGATAGAAGGCGGCGCGCGCGCCGGCGGCGCGGGCGGCTTCCACGAATTGCCAGACCAGATCCGGAAAATCATCCTCGTCGCCGACTGGATCGGCGAAGGCGATCCATGAACGGCCCTGAATCCCATACATGATGAAGGCGTTGCCGCTTTCGGAGAACATCACGTGTTTGTCGCCCATGCGCACCAGATTGGCGTCGGCCGCATCCTGTGTCATGACGATGCCGGTCGCACTCGTGACGTCATCGGCCTTAATGGCGTCCGGCCTGAAGGCCACCGGCCGCATCAGGCTGAAGATGGCGATGGTGGAGGAGGCAAGCACGAGGCCGAGAAGGGCGCGCAATCCGCGCGGCGCTTCCTCGGAGAATTCGAACTGCCACCATAATGTCTGGCTGTAATCCGTATCGCGATAGACGAAGAGCAGGATTGTCGCCGCGCCAGCAATGATGACGGCCATGGCGGCGAGCCAGCTTGGCCCAAGCGCCTGCTTCACCAGCGAGGCATGGCGGTTGAAGCTGCGCATATTGACGGAAAGGGCCGCGATGAAGACGCCGAGAATGGCGGCTTCGAACACGGCGATGGCCTTGAGGAGCGAGAGGACCAGCGCCAGCGAGGCGGCGACCAGCGCAATCCACCAGGCGCCGTCCAGCCGCTGCCCGAGGCCGCGCGAGGCGACGACAAGCACGAGGCCGAGAATGCTCGTCAGAAAATGCGCCGCCTCGACGATGGGAAGCGGCACGAAATTGGAGAGGAAATCCAGATTGCTGTCCGGCGTCGGTGTCACACTCGAGAAGATCAGCATGGTGCCGAGGATCATCGCGAAGGTCGATAGCAGCGGCGGCGCAAGCCGCACGGCAAGCTGGCTGATATCGGAGACAACAGGCTTTGCCGCGAACTGCTTCATCTCCGAGACGAGCATGACAAGAATGGCCACCACCAGTGGCAGCACATGATAGATCACGCGGTAGAGAACGAGGCTTCCGAGCAGCTGATCGACGCTGATGGCGTTGCCAAGCCCCGCAACCATGACGGTTTCGAAGACGCCGAGACCGGCGGGCACATGGCTGAGGACGCCGAGGCCGACGGCGGTGGCGTAGATGGCGAAAAATGTCGGCCAGCCGAGATGTGTGTCGGGCAGGAGGACATAAAGCACGGAGGCGGAGGCGGCGATATCGAAAGCGGAGACGAGGAACTGGCGCGACGATGTTCGGCTGTCCGGGAGACGAAGCCGCCATGCGCCGAGCCGGATGGCGCGCCCGTTGCGCCCGACATAGGCCGCCACCACGAGAACCGCGATTATGGCAAGCGCTGCACCCCTGAGAATAGCGGCATCGACGCCGATGATGGCGGCGATGCGCGGTGCGACGATGAAGGTG
Source organism: Agrobacterium sp. D14 (assembly GCF_001526505.1). Lineage (NCBI taxonomy): Bacteria > Pseudomonadati > Pseudomonadota > Alphaproteobacteria > Hyphomicrobiales > Rhizobiaceae > Agrobacterium > Agrobacterium sp. D14. Next base: position 20,242 of record NZ_ASXX01000009.1, on the reverse strand, counting down.
GAGATGGCGCTGACCGAAAGCAGCCCAAGCCCGAAGGACAGCGTGACGAAGGCGATGACGCGGGCGATTTCGCCGGGTGACAGACCCAGCCGGGAATAGGCGCGAAAACGGATGGCGCCACCGCTCAAGGGGCCGAAACCGGCAGTATTGCCAATGGCATAGGCCGCAAACGCAGTTGCCGCCATGGGCGGAAAGGGCAGCTTGCGGCCGATATATTCGATGGCATTGGCGTCGTAGAATATCAGCGCCAGAAAGCTGAGCGCGGTGAAGACGATGGCGAGCAGCACCGCCGAGGCCGAGGTCTGCGTCAGCGCATCGATGACGTCGTCATAGCGGACTTCGGAGGTCAGGTGATAGATGGCGAAAGTCATCATCACGAAGACCAGCGTAATGGCGATCGCGGTCAGATAGGGGCGGTTTCTGGCAAAAAAGCTTTCAACCGCGGATTCCGTAACATCGGTTTGTGTAATTTCGCTCTTGTCTGCCATTTTTACTTTGCCCAGCGCCAGTTCCTGTTGGCGAACCACAGGATTGTGTCGCTAATTCGTTTCGGTTGAGGAAATGTGATTAGCAGAAAAGCATGAAGTGTCGATGTGAAGTTTGTGTCCGATCATGCGTGAATTTCACCGGGTTTGGGGCGGAAAATGCAACTATGGAATGCATGATTGACGGGATTGTTCCGAATGACGCCAAATTGACCGTTACAGTTGCTTGGTGGTGCCGTTTGATGCGACTACACGCTCCTTTCGATTGAAGGAGATGCCAATGAACACGCCCACAAGAATAGTCGTTTCGCTCGTCGTCGCCCTCGTGGCGGGCGGCGGATACATGGCGGTGGATAAGATGCGCGGTGCCGAATGGGTCGTTTCGCCGCAACAGATCGCGGAGGCCAAGGCAAAAGGGCAGATGGGTTATGAATCCCGTCCGGGCACCGTGACCGTATTGCCGATCCGCAGCGAGACGGCGGATGTGCTGCCGATGAAATGGGCGATGATCGGTGTCGTCGCCGGGCTTCTGGCTTTCCGGGCGACCGGTAAGAAAAAAGCGGCAAAGGCTTAAGGGCCTGCCGCTCACATCTCCGGCGCTTTGCGCCGGAGATAAATTGCAATATGCCTCACGCGCCCCAGGTTTTTTCCAGCACACGGATCCAGTTGCCGTGGCAGATTTTGGCAAGCGCCTCGTCGTCATAACCACCCTTGCGCAGGGCTTCGACCAGCAATTGCAGATCGGCTGCGTCCTTCATGGCGGCGGGAATGGTGGTGCCGTCGAAATCCGAACCGAGCGCGACGTGATCGATGCCGATGCGGTTGACGATATAGTCCACGTGGCGGACGAGTTCGTTGAGATCGGTATCCGGATTTTTCACGCCGTCCTGCCGAAGGAACAGAACGCCGAAATTGATGCCGGCAAGGCCGCCCGTGTCGCGGATGGCGTCAAGCTGCCTATCCGTCAGGTTGCGGCTGTGATTGCACAGCGCATAGGCGTTGGAGTGCGAAGCCACCAGCGGCGCGTCGGAAATCTTGGCGATATCCCAGAAACCCTGCTCGTTCATGTGCGACAGGTCGACCATGATCTTCAGCTCGTTGCAGGTCTTTATCAGCCGCTTGCCGGCATCCGTGAGACCGGGGCCGATATCCGGCGTCGAGGGGAAACGGAAGGGAACGCCGTAAGCGAAGATGTTCGGGCGGCTCCAGACCGGCCCGAGCGTGCGCAGGCCCGCTTCGTAGAGAACGTGGAGCGCATCCAGATCGGCGCCGATCGCCTCCGCACCTTCGATATGGAAGACGGAAGCGAAAGCCCCTTTCGCCATGGCGTCGCGGATATCGGCGGCGGTGCGGCAGACCTTGAGCGCGCCTGCGGATTGTTTCTCTGCCCGGAACAAAAGGCCGGCCATGGCAAGCGTCGCCTTCAGCGCATCCGCTTCGGCAGGTGTCGGGTAGTCGCCGTTGGCGTCCTTGTCCATGCTGGGCGAAGGCACATAGGCGGCGCAGAGGCCACCGGCCAGCCCGCCTTTCTTGGCGCGCGGCAGGTCGATGTGGCCGACGGTATCCCCTTCGATGAGAAGCGTTTCGGGGGAAGCATTGCCCGATCGCCATAACCGCAGAAGCACGTCGTTGTGGCCGTCGAAGACGGGTACGGTTTTTTGATCGGTCATGGTCATTCACCTTCGGAAATGGGATTGCGCGAACGCGCGTGCGGACGAGTTTTCTGAATTGGTAGAGGAAAGGTCAAGGCGGGAGCAAATGCAATCCGTGCATAGGCTCTGCCAAATTTGGAATTGGTCGGGCCTCGTTTGCTCGTGGTAATCGCGGGAAAACATAAAAAAAATGACTGGATTGGGGCAAACCCATACCGTTTTCCGAAAAATAAGGTCCGAAAGGGGATTTTCGATGATTTCAAGACGCAACCTGCTGATTGCCGGCGCTGCCGTTCCGTTCCTGTCCTATGCGCGCATTCCGGCCTTTGCCGCGACGCCGAAGGATATTCTGGTTGTCGCCCAGCAACTGGACAATATGACGAGCCTTGACCCGCATGAAGGTTTCGAAGCCGTCGGCGGTGAAATCATCTCCAACATGTATCAGAAGCTGGTGCGCGCCAACCGTGAGGATTCCACCAAGGTCGATCCGGTCATCGCCAAGTCCTGGGAAGCCGATGCGGACAGCAAGGTCTTCACCTTCGTCATCGGTGACGAAGCGACCTTCGCGAGCGGTGCCAAGGTCACGGCGGAAGACGTCGCCTTCTCGCTGCAGCGCGCCATCAAGATGAACAAGAGCCCGGCCTTCATCATCAGCCAGTTCGGCTTCACGCCTGACAATGCCGAGACGACCATCGTTGCCACTGATGACAAGACGGTGAAGCTGGCGACGGCAAAGCCGACCGCCATCTCCTTCCTGCTTTATTGCCTTTCGGCCAATATCGGCGCGATCGTCGAAAAGAAGGCGGTTCTCGCCAATGCTTCCGGCGAAGACCTCGGCAATGGCTGGCTGCAGAAGAACAGCGCCGGCTCCGGCGACTTCGTGCTACAGGCCTGGAAGCCGAGCGAAAGCGTTGCGCTGACCGTCAATCCGAACGGTCCTTACAAGGGCAATATCAAGCGCATCATCCTGCGCCACGTCACCGATCCGTCCTCCCAGCTTCTGATGCTGCAGAAGGGCGATATCGACATTGCCCGCGACCTGACCTCCGAGCAGCTGCGCACCGTCAAGGACGATGCGAATATCGAACTGGAGCGCAAGTCCATTGCCTCGCTGGTGCTGATCTCGCTCAACCAGGGCAATGAGAACCTCGCCAAGCCGCAGGTCTGGCAGGCCATCAAGTGGGCGCTGGACTACAAGGGCATGCAGGAAAACATCGTGCCGCTGACGCACGAAATCCACCAGAGCTTCGAGCCGAAGGGCTTCCCCGGCGCCGTCAACGACATCCCGTACCAGCGCGACGTCGAAAAGGCCAAGGCGCTGATGGCGGAAGCCGGTCTTGCCGATGGTTTCGAGATCAGCATGGATCACTATTCCGCCCAGCCTTACCCGGATCTGGCGCAGGCCATTCAGGCAAACCTTGCCGATATCGGCATCAAGGTGCGCCTGCAGTCGGCGGAAAACCGTCAGGTTCTGACCAAGATGCGCGCGCGTGAACACCAGATGGCGCTTTCCGCATGGGGCACGGATTATTTCGATCCGCATTCCAACGCCGATGTCTTCAACATCAACAAGGATAATGGCGACGACGCCAAGTCGAAGCCCTTCCTGTGGCGTTCGCGTTTCAAGAACGACGACTTCGCCGCCAAGGCGGAGGCCGCCCGTGACGAGAAGGACCCGGCAAAGCGCGTGGAGCTTTATGAAGCCCTGCAGCGCGAGCACATGCAGAACAGCCCGTTCGTGTTCATGTTCCAGACCACGAAGACGGCCGCCTTCCGCAAGGGCGTATCCGGTTTCGAACTCGGTGTTCTCTCCGAGGGCAATTCCTACCACGATGCGAAGAAAGCGTGACATTGAACAAGCGCGTCAAAAGCATATCGTCGATACTGGGCAGCGTCATCCTGACGCTGTTCGGTTTGATGGTCATCACCTTCATGATCGGGCGCGTCATGCCCGTCGATCCCGTCATCGCGGCGGTCGGCGACAACGCTCCTGAAGACGTCATCGTGCGCGTGCGGGCCGAAATGGGTCTCGACCAGCCGCTGGTCGTGCAGTTCTTCCATTATGTCTCGCAGGTCCTGCACGGTGATTTCGGCAATTCCATCCTGACCCGCAATCCGGTCTGGGTGGATATTACCCGTGTCTTCCCCGCCACGTTCGAACTTGCCACGGCAGCGCTCATTCTTGCAGCCCTGATCGGCATTCCGCTCGGCGTCTGGGCCGCGGTGAAGCAGGGCAAGCTGACGGATCAGGTGATCCGCGTCGTCTGCCTTGCCGGCCATTCCGTGCCGGTCTTCATGCTGGCGCTGATTTCGCTGCTGGTGTTTTACGCCACCCTCGGCGTTGCACCGGGACCGGGCCGGCAGGACATCATCTATGACGGCATGATCACGCAGGTCACCGGCCTGATGACGGTCGACACGCTGCTTGCCGGTGACTGGGACGCCTTTTACGACGCTATCGCCCATATGGTGCAGCCGGTCTGCATTCTCGCCTATTTCAGCATGGCCTATATCACCCGCATGACGCGCGCCTTCATGATCGACGCGTTGAAGGGCGAATATGTCATAACCGCCCGCGCCAAGGGGCTTTCGGCCATGACCGTGATCTGGGGCCACGCCTTCCCGACGGTCGCCGTGCAGCTCGTCACGGTTCTGGCGCTCACCTATGCCGGTCTTCTCGAAGGCGCCGTGGTGACGGAAACCGTCTTCAGCTGGCCGGGCCTTGGCCAATATCTCACCGTCTCGCTCATGAACGCGGACATGAACCCCGTCGTCGGAGCAACCCTGTTGATCGGCCTGATCTATGTCGGCCTCAACCTGCTCGCAGACGTGCTTTACCGAGTAATGGATCCCCGCGTTCGATGATGTTAGCTAATTTCAGAAACTGGGCTCTTGATGAGACGCCGCATTCCCGCACACAGGCTGCCTGGGGAAACCGGTATCGTATCTGGCTGAACCTCAAGTCCAACCCGCTGGCGGTGATCGGTCTGACCATCATCGTCGTCTTCATCGCGCTGTCGCTGCTGGCGCCGTTCATCGCGCCTTACGATCCGGCCGCGCAGAACCTCGGCAATCGCCTTGCCTTCCCGAGTGCCGAGCACTGGTTCGGCACGGATGAGCTGGGCCGCGACATTCTTTCGCGCATCCTTTACGGCGGCCGCGTCACGCTCGGCATGGTCATTGCCGTCGTCGTTCTCGTGGCACCCATCGGCCTCGCCATCGGCTGCATCGCCGGTTATTTCGGCGGCATCGTTGATACGGTGCTGATGCGGGTGACGGATGTGTTCCTGGCCTTCCCACGCCTCATCTTGGCGCTCGCATTCGTCGCGGCGCTGAAGCCTGGCGTCGAAAGCGCCATTCTCGCCATCGCGCTCACCGCATGGCCGCCCTATGCGCGTCTGGCGCGCGCCGAAACCATGACGGTGCGCGGCAGCGATTTCGTCGCGGCCTACCGGCTGACCGGCGCTTCCGCTTGGCGCATCATCGCCCGGCATATCGCACCGCTTTGCGTGCCGAGCCTTATCGTGCGCATCACGCTCGACATGAGCTCGATCATCATCACCGCTGCCAGCCTCGGCTTCCTTGGCATGGGCGCGCAGCCGCCTTCGCCGGAATGGGGCGCGATGATTGCCACCGCCAAGCGCTTCATCTTCGAACAATGGTGGGTTGCCACCATTCCCGGCATCGCCATCTTCCTCGTTTCGCTCGCCTTCAACTTCCTCGGCGATGGCCTGCGCGACGTTCTCGACCCGAAGGGACATTGAGCCATGCTGGTCGAAATCGAAAATCTGAAGATCGCATTCCAGACCCGCACCAGCCGTTTCGAGGCGGTGCGCGGTGTTTCCATGAAGCTTGGCACTGAAAAGCTCGGGATCGTCGGCGAATCCGGTTCGGGCAAGAGCCTGACGGCGCGCGCGCTGATGAAGCTTCTGCCCTCCAATGCCGATATCCGCGCCGACAAGCTCGCCTTTGACGGAATCGATGTGCTGTCTGCCAGCGAAAGGCAGATGCGCCAAATACGTGGCAAGCGGGCCGGCTTCATCCTGCAGGATCCGAAATATTCGCTGAACCCGGTGAAGACCATCGGCGCGCAGGTGGCCGAAGCCTGGCGCACCCATAAGGGCGGCAGCAAGCGCGCCGCCATGGAAGCGGCAATCGGCCTGCTTGATCAGGTGAAGATCCGCAATCCGCGTCAGGTTGCCTCATCCTATGCGCATGAGGTTTCCGGCGGCATGGGCCAGCGCGTGATGATCGCCATGATGCTGGCGCCCGATCCGGAACTGCTGATCGCCGACGAACCGACCAGCGCGCTTGATGCGACGGTGCAGGCGGAAATCCTGCGGCTGATCGAGGAGCTGGTGTCGGAACGCGGCATGGGCCTCATCCTCATCAGCCACGACCTGCCGCTCGTTTCGCATTTCTGCGACCGCGTCGCCGTCATGTATTCCGGCCGGGTGATGGAGGAACTGAGGGCTTCCGAGCTTTTGAAAGCCCAGCATCCTTACACGCAGGGACTTTTAAACTGCATTCCCTCGCTGACGCATCCGCGCGAGCGTCTTCCCGTTCTCAACCGTGATGCAGCGTGGTCCAGCCAATGATCGATGTCGAAAACCTCCGTATCAAGTTCGGCGACCGCGAAGTGGTGAAGGGCGTGTCCTTTTCGGTGGAAAAGGGCGGCAGCTTCGGCATCGTAGGCGAAAGCGGCTCGGGCAAGTCCACCATCCTGCGCGCCATGGCCGGCCTCAATGAAAGCTGGGAAGGCCGCATCGCCTTTGCCGGCAAGGATGCACCGCTGCGTCGCACGCCGGAATTCTTCCGGCAGGTGCAGATGGTGTTTCAGGATCCCTACGGGTCGCTGCATCCGCGCCAGACCATCGACCGCATTCTCAGCGAATTGCCGCTGGTGCATGGCATGGACAATATCGAAAAGCGCATCCAGCAGGCGCTCTCGGATGTGGCGCTGCCGCAGGCTGTGCGTTTCCGGTTCCCGCACCAGCTTTCCGGCGGCCAGCGCCAGCGGGTGGCGATTGCCCGCGCGCTGATCGCTGACCCGCAGGTGCTGCTGCTCGATGAGCCGACTTCGGCGCTCGATGTGTCGGTGCAGGCGGAAATCCTGAACCTGTTGCAGGACCTGCGTGCGGCACGCAACCTCACCTATATTCTCGTCAGCCACAATCTGGCTGTTATCGCGCATCTGTGCCCGCAGGTTGGTGTGATGCTGAACGGGGAAATGGTGGAGCAGCTGAGTGCGAGCGATCTGCGCGAGGGTCGCACGAAACATCCGCATACGGAAGAGCTGCGCAGCCTGAGCATCCGGCTGGAAGAGCCGGCCTGACGGCCGGTCACCTAGCCTACGTTACACATGGATCGAGCGGGTGCTGCTGGTTTCTTCTCCCCGAGGGGGAGAAGGTCGCGGCAGCGGGATGAGGGGGCAAGGGTAGAGATATCCGGCAACGTCGCCCCCTCATCCGACCCTTCGGGCCACCTTCTCCCCGGCGGGGAGAAGAAACAAGCGGCGATGCCGGTGACAAAACCGTTGTCCTCGCGCGCTGCAATAGAGACACGAGACCGAACCATGCCACAGCAATTCGACTGGAATGCCGCTTCAACGCTTGCCGAGAGCTTCGTCTCGCAATGGGCGGGCAACGAGCCGGGCGGGGCGGTCATCGGTTTCGATCTCGATGGCATTCGCTTTGCCCATGCGGGCGGTGTCGAGAGCCTTTCGACATTCGCACCTTTCACGCCGCAGAGCGTGGTGCGTTATGCTTCCGTCACCAAACACGCTTTCTGTGCCATGGTGCTTGCCCACTCCGATCTGATCGGGCTTGACGATACACTCGGCAAGCATCTGCCGGAGCTGCAATCGCCGCTCCGCGAGGTGACGGTGGGGCAGGCGCTGGATATGAGTGGCGGGCTGCCGGATACGCGGGAATGCCTCTCACTGCTTGGTCTTTCCGTTTACACGGAGACAAAGGCGGGCCCGCTTCTCGAATACCTGTCGCGGCTCACCCGGCTGAATTTTTCGGCCGGCAGCGAGGTTTCCTATTCCAATACGGGCTACCGTCTGGTGGAAGCGGCGCTGGAGCGTCGCGGTTTCCGTTTCGATGATTTCGTGCAGACGCAGATTGCCGGTCCCTTCGGCGTGTTTCTCAAGGCACCGGATGTCTGGAACGATCCTGTCGACGGGCTGGTGCCGGGTTACTGGAAGGCTGAAGACAACTGGCAGCTTTCGGCGGCTGGCCTGCATATTTCCGCTTCCGGCAGCCTTGCGGGCAGTGCCGAAGCACTTACCCGTTGGTTGCAGGGTCTGATGCGCGGCGAGGGCAGCTTCGCGGGTGTTCTTGACGCGCTTTCGGCCGAGCGGCCGCTCCGGGATGGGCGGATGAGCGAATATGGCCTCGGCCTGCGCTGGTCGCATCTCGGTGACAGGCGCTTCGTCGGCCATGGCGGTTCGCATCCGGGTTACAAGACCTATTTCCTGCTCGATCCGGAAAGCGGCACGGGTTTTGTCGTGGTGTCGAACCGTGAGGATACCAATGGCTTCAAGATCGCGCTTGAAAGCATGGCGGCCCTCACCGGCCTGCCTTTGCCCAAGCCGGCCGCCAGCCTGCCGGAAGGCCTTTACGTGACCGAAAGCGGGCCGTGGTGGCTGGAAATCAAGGGCAGCACATCCACCTTTATCGATGGTGACGACACGCTTTATGAAGATGTCGATGGCTGGGTCTCTTCCCGCTCCGCATCTTCTCCGATGCGTCTCAGGTTAGACGGTGATGCCATTGTCGGTGAGGCCGGTCACGCCGCCCGCCGTTTCCTGCCGGTCGGCGATCATGCGGTGCCGGATGATCTTTCGGGGTCGTGGCGCTCGGATGAGGGAGCGGAATTTTCGATCAGCGGTTCGTCGCTGACGATGGGCATCGGCCCCACGCGCCGCCGCATGCCCTTGAAGGCGCTCGGCAATGGTCGTTTCCTCTTCACGCTGATTGACGGGCCGTGGACGAAGCGCGTCTGCCTCAATCGTCTGGGCGATGACCGGATCGAGCTGGTTTCCAGCCGGGCGCGGATGATCGAATATTCAAGGGCTCTTTAAAAGAGTTTCATTCACATCCCATTGCTCCTAATAAAGACGCTTTCCGAATGAACGGATAGGATATTGTTGGTGGGAGTGTGAGCCGTGGAAGTCAAATGGCTCGAGGATTTCCTGGCGCTGGCCGGAACGCTCAATTTCTCGAAGGCGGCGGATGAGCGGCATGTGACGCAATCCGCTTTCAGCCGGCGCATCAAGCAGCTGGAAGCCTGGGTGGGCGCGACGCTGGTTGACCGCGCCTCCTATCCTTCCCGGTTGACCGAAGCGGGCGTGAAATTCGTGCCGGTGGCGCAGGAAACGCTGAAGCAGCTTTATCATGCCCGGCGCACACTTCTTCAGGAAGAAGGAGCGGATGCCAGAACGGTGCGGCTGACGGCGCTGCATACCCTGTCCTTCACCTTCTTTCCCGACTGGCTGAAGCGGGTGAACGAAAAGGCGGGACCGCTGTTTTCAGTGTTGAGGCCCGATTCCGGAAGTATGGAGGAAAACCTCAATTCGCTGGTGGATGGGCAGAGCGATTTCCTTCTGACCTATGCCCATCCCGAAGTGCCGATGCTGCTCGATGCGCAGACCTTCGAGTTCCGCGTGCTGGGGGCGGAAAACATCATTCCCGTTTCCGCGCCGGCGAAAGACGGTTCACCGCTGCATGAACTCGTGGAAAATGCTCGAAAACCCTTCGCCTATCTGGACTATGAAAAGGCCTCGTTCTTCGGGCCGTTGCTGCGCGATCTCCTGAGCGCGCGCCTGCCGCAATTCGAGCGGGTGCATGAGGGCAGCATGTCGGTGGGGCTGAAAGCCATGGCGATGGCCGGCTGGGGTGTCGCCTGGGTGCCGGAAAGCCTGATGCGGCACGAGCTGGATAGCGGCGCGCTGGTGCGTGCCGCCGATGACAGTTTCGATATTGCCGTCGATATCCGGCTCTATCGTTCCAAGGAGAACCGCCGGCCCGTTGTCGAGCGTATATGGGCGGTTCTCGAAGGCTAGAGCATTTCCAGGAAAAGTGGCCCCGGTTTTCCGTCCGGAAATGCGACAAACAAAACGCTTTCGATCAGATCGCGGTGCGGCGGGCGTTTTCCAGATAGAGCGCGCGCAGGCGGCTGACGAGCGGGCCGGGCTTGCCATTGCCAACCGGCTTGCCATCGATCTTCGTCACCGAGACAACGAAGTTGGAGGCGCTCGTCAGGCAGGCTTCATCGGCATTCAGCGCCTCTTCCAGCGTGAAGGGCCGCTCTTCCAGTGTGAAGCCGGCTTCCCTGGCCAGTTGCAGGGCGGCGAGGCGGGTGCAGCCGGGCAGGGTCTTGTTGCTGTTGCCGCGGGTGATGATCTTCTTGTCACCGGTGATGATATAGGCAGTGGAAGATGCGCCTTCGGTGACGAAACCATCCTCGATCATCCAGGCTTCGTCGCAGCCCTCGGCCTTGGCGATGCGCTTTGCCATGACCTGTGGCAAAAGGCAGACAGTCTTGATGTCGCGGCGTTCCCAGCGCTGGTCGGGAACGGATTTGACAGCGATGCCGGCTTCCTCGACCGGTGTGCCGATCAGCTTCTTGGCCTGGGTGAACATGACCAGCGTCGGCTTCAGATCGGCGGAGAACAGGAAGTTGCGGTCTTCGGCACCACGCGTCAGCTGCAGGTATATCATGCCTTCGACGAGGTTGTTGTCGGCGATCAGGCGGCGCTCTGCCTCGACGATTTCCTTGGTCGTGACCGGCAGCGGCACGTCAATTTCACGGGCGCTGCGTTCCAGCCGGGCCATATGCAGGTCGCTGTCGATCAGCTTGCCTTCCAGAACCGAGGTGACTTCATAAATGCCGTCGCCAAACAGGAAACCGCGGTCGAAGATGGAAAGGCGGGCGTCCGCTTCGGGCAGGAATTCGCCGTTGACGTAAACGATGCGACCGGATGGGCTAGTCATGAAAACTCCGTCTGGAAAAGTCAGGCTGAAAGAAGGGTTTTAAGGGCGTCGATGGAAATGGCCTCGACCGTGGAGGCCTTGCCGGTGCCGGCATTGAAGCCCGTGGTCGTATTGGCCGCGCAGAGCGAATTGAGGATCGCCTCCTCCGTCGCCTCTATCGCGGCTTCGAAGAGCGGCGAAATCGCATCGTTGGAAAGTTCCGGGTATTCTGCCACTGCCTTGCGGCGCGCGGGCGTGCGGCGCAGCCGCTCATCGGTGGAAAAGGCCAGCGCATAGTCGCCGGAACCATTGCTGAGTGCGGCGCCCGTGCGGGCCAGCCCGCCGAAGCTTCTGGCGGCCAGACGCTTCAGATTGCGGGACGACAGCGGCGCATCGGTTGCGACCACGATGACGATCGAGCCGTCCTTGTCCTTGTGCTCCGGGCTGACATAGGGCTTGCCGCAGACTAGCAGATGGCCGCCATAATTGGATTGCACCAGCACGCCGAGCGTATAGGCCGCCCCTGCGATGGTGACGATGCGGGATGCGGTGCCGATGCCGCCTTTCATGCCGAAGGCCACGGTGCCGGTTCCGGCACCAAAGCCGCCCTCGGCCACCGGGCCTGTGGCGGCGTTTTTCAGCGCGGCCGAGATTTCCTCAACGGTCGGGCGGCCGGCGCGAATGTCGTTCAGGCGGGAATCGTTGGTTTCGCCGACGACGGCATTGATCGAGACGACTTTCTCATTGCCCGGCTGCGCCAGCGTATGGCGGTTAATCGCCTCTATGGCCCGACCTGTCGCCAGCGTGTTGGTGAGGATGATTGGTGTTTCGAGTTCGCCCAGTTCCTCGATCTGGGTCGATCCGGCAAATTTGCCGAAGCCGTTATAGACGGCGAAGGCGGCGGGCACCTTGTCCTGAAACAGGTTGCCGCCATGCGGCAGGATCGCGGTTGCGCCGGTGCGGATTGTGTCGCCTTCGATGACGGTCGAATGGCCGATGGTCACGCCTTCGACATCGGTGATGGCGTTGAGTGGGCCGGTCTCGAAATGGCCGGGCCGGAAACCGATATCGCGCAGTCTCGGGCGGGTCGTCTGATGCATCGGGCGATCACTTTTGCGGAATGCAGGCTGAAATTGGAGCGGACGCGGCTTGGGAAAAGCTTTGCCTGTCCGAACGTTAGCCTAGTTCTCCGCGAAACGGCATCGCAAAAATGGAATAGTTTTATGCGGGCAATGGATGCGCTCAGGAGGCGCGTTGCGTGGGTTCGCCTTCACGCTCCAGCCATTGCCGCATGGCTTCCTCGGTCTCGTCGCGCGTGGGTGCGCCGATGCGGCCGCCGAAGATCGTGCATTTCAGCGCGGCGGCAACGGAGGAGAGCCGGATGGCCGCACGGCTTTCCATACCCTCAGCCATCGCCAGCGCAAAGGTGCCGTGGAAGATATCGCCCGCCGCCAGCGTATCCACTGCCTTAACCTGCATCGTCGTCTGGAAATGCACGGTCGGATCGCCGGCCTCCGTCCACCAGCAGCCCGCCGGTCCGGCGGTGACGGCGATGAAGGTTTTCGGATAGCGGGCGTGTAGCACCGGTAGCATGTCCTTTACAGTTTCGATGCTCGTCAGCCGGGCGGCGGCGGGTTCGGAAAAGACGATATGGGTTGCGGCAGGGGCCAGCTTCTCAAGGGTTTCGACCGGTGCAACGTCGCCATCGAGAATAGCGGGTTTGCCAAGCGCACGCGCCACATCAAGCACATCGAGCGCCAGTTCCGGCCAGCGCACATCCACCAGAACGGCATCGAACGGGGCAATATCTGCCGGCGTGCAGGAGCGTTTTTTCTCATGCAGGTGATGATCATAGAAAGGCACGATCAGCCGTTCTCCCCGGTCATCGATGATGATCGTCGAGAGTGCCGAGCGCGCGCCTGCGGCAAGGGTCATGCCGGCAACATCGATGCTGCTTTCGGCGAGATCGCGCAGGATGCGGGTACCGGTTTCGTCATCGCCCACCGCACCCCACAGGCTGGCGCGACCGCCCATGCGATGCACGGCATAGGCGGCGCTCGACGCCATGCCTTCGGCGATCTGCAACATCTCGTAGGGCAGAACCTTGCCCTCACCCTTGGGCATCTCATGCACGCGAAACAGGGTATCAAGCACGGCGGCTCCGACGCACAGCACATGCTTGCCGCCCTGTTTGTCTGCCATGCTGCTCACTCCTGTCACCTGTCAGATACGCTTGCCGCTGTTCTTGTCGAACAGATGCACCGTTGCCGGATCGATGGCAATGTGGATCGTATCGCCGAAGCGGACATTGAGGCGCTCGCGGAACAGGCAGGCGATGTCGTCGCCCTTGCAATTGAGCTTGGCGTAGATTTCCGAGCCGGTGCCTTCGACCAGTTCGACCCGGCCTTCGATGCCGGTCTCAGCGGCGCGGATATGTTCCGGCCGCACGCCATAAACGAGATCGCGGCCGCCGAGCGTGCCGATATCGGCATTGGCGGGCAGCGGCAGGCTGAGGCCCTTTGCGGTGCGGAACACACCTTCTTCCACCCGACCGCGAATGAAATTCATGGCGGGCGAGCCGATGAAACCGGCGACGAAGAGATTGGCGGGATTGTCGTAAAGCTCGAGCGGCGCGCCGATCTGTTCGATGACGCCGTCATGCAGCACCACGATCTTGTCGGCCATGGTCATGGCTTCCACTTGGTCGTGAGTGACATAGATGGTGGTGGTGCCGATGCGCTGGTGCATGGCCTTGATCTCGCCGCGCATCTGCACGCGCAGCTTGGCATCGAGGTTGGAAAGCGGCTCGTCGAACAGGAAAACCTGCGGGTCGCGCACCAGCGCGCGGCCCATGGCGACACGCTGGCGCTGGCCGCCGGAAAGCTGGCGCGGATAACGGTCCAGCAGCTTTTCCAGCCCGAGAATGGCGGCCGCCCTGTCCACCTTCGCCTTGGTTTCCTCGGCACTCACCTTCTTCAGCTTCAGCGCGAAGCCCATATTGTCCTTCACCGTCATGTGCGGATAAAGCGCGTAGTTCTGGAACACCATGGCGATATCGCGGTCGCGGGCGGGGAGGTGGCTGACCTCGCGCGCGCCGATGTGGATTTCGCCGTCGCTCAACTCTTCCAGCCCGGCGATCATGCGCAGCAGAGTGGATTTGCCGCAGCCGGAAGGGCCGACGAGCACGACGAATTCGCCATCCTTGATATCGATATCGATGCCGTGGATGATGTTGACCGCGCCGAAGCGCTTCTGGACGTTCAGGATATTGACCGGTGCCATGTGGAGGTTCCCGTATTTAAATTGTTGGTTCAGCCGCCCTTGACGGCGCCGGCGGTCAGACCCGCCACGATCTGTTTCTGTGCGAACATGGTGAGCAATAGCACCGGCAGCGTGACGATGAGCGCAGCTGCGGCCAGCGGTCCCCAGCTGACCTGTTCGAAGGACAGCATGTTGTAGACCGCGACCGGCAGGGTGCGCGTTTCACGGCTGGCCAGCACGATGCCGAAGACGAAGTTGTTCCACGAGAAGATGACCGCGAGGATGAAGGAGACGACGATGCCGGGCTTGGCAATCGGTAGCGCCACCAGCCGGAACACCTGCCAGGAGGATGCGCCATCGATGCTTGCCGCCTCTTCCAGCTCCTTCGGTGTGGTCTCGAAATAACCGATCATGATCCAGACGACGATCGGCACCGTCACCACCAGATGGATGATGATCTGCGGCCAGAGCGTGCCCAAGAGGTTCAGCCATTGGAACAGCAGGAACAGCGGAATGAGGAAGGAGAGGCCGGGCGTCATGCGGGCAATCATGATGACGACGGCGGATTTTTCCGCCTTCAGTCGCGCAATCCCGTAACCGGCGGGCACGCCGATGACGAGCGCGAGAATGGTGGCGGCACCGGTGACGAGGACCGAATTCCAGAAATAGAGGAAGAAATTATTCTCCTCGAACACTTTCACATAATTCGACCAGGCGAAACGTTCGGGAATGAGGATTGGCGGGTAGGCGCCGTTGTCGATTTCATATTTCAGTGACAGCGAGATCATCCACATGAAGAACAGGATGACCGGCGAGATCATCACCAGCGCCACGAAGAACAGGCCGATGCGATCAAGCGTCTTGCGTTTCAGGATTTTTGCAGACATCAGCGATCCTCCATCTCGTTCCATTGCGAGCGCTGGCGCACCATCAGAAGCACGAAGGAGAGCGCCACGATGATGATGAAGAAGACGACGGCCATGGCCGAGCCGTAACCGATGTCGTAATAGGCAAAGGCCGTGTTGTAGAGATAGATGTTGATGGTTTCCGACGCCGTTCCCGGCCCCCCTTGCGTCATCGCATAGATGATGTCGAAGCTTTTGACGGCGTCGATGGAGCGGATGATGACGGCGATCATCAGGAAGGGGGCGATCATCGGCATGGTCAGGTAACGGAACTTCTGCCAGGCATTGGCGCCGTCGATTTCGGCGCTCTCATAGGGCTCGCGCGGCACGGCAGCGAGACCACCAAGCACGATCAGCATGACAAGCGGCGTCCATTGCCAGGTTTCCACCAGCACCAGCGAGGGGATGACGGTGGACTGGTTGTAAATCCATTCCAGCGGGCCGATGCCGACGAAGGAGAGCAGATAGTTCAGGACGCCGAGCTGCGGGTGGAACATCATGGTCCAGACGAGCGCGATGGCGACCGGGGTCGCCATCATCGGCATGACAAAGACGCCGCGCAGGAAACCGCGCAGCGGAAACTGCGCATCGAAAACCAGCGCCGCCAATGTTCCGAGGAACAGCGGAGCGACGACCGACAGCACGGTATAGATGAGCGTATGCCAGAGCGATTCCCAGAACCGGGCGTCGCTGGCGAGCCGGATGTAGTTCTCGAAACCGATAAAGCTCTGCTCCTGTCCGAGCGTCCAGCGATGTGCGCTCATCCAGAGGGTGAACACCCATGGAAAAACGATTACCGCCGAAATGACGACAAGTGCCGGTATGACAAAGGGCCAGTAGTTGGGAGCAAGCCTTGCCGGCCTGCTCCCTTCTTTACGACTGACGCCTGTTTTGGTGTTTTCGATGCTCACGGAGGCCATTATCCCTCGCTACGCGCCAGAACGGGTGCGAACTGTTCCGTCGCCTTCTTGAGTTCGGCTGCCGGATCCGCGCCGCCGATCATGTTGGTGAGGCCGACGCCGTAGATGTCGCGGAATTCCGTCACCGGAATGATGACGGGAAGCGCAAGCTGCGAGACCTTGCCGGAACCGACGACGGCATCCAGCCAGGCGGCCGGCATCTTCACGCCTTCGCGCACCTTCTGGTCTTCGAGGATGGACTGGCGGAACGGAACGCCGGCACCGGCCTGCAGGAGACGCGCACCCATTTCATGCGAGATCGCCCATTGGCAGAAGAGGTAAGCGGCTTCCTTCTTGCTGCTGGCTTCGACAACGCCGAGACCATCGCCGAAGGTGCCGGCGGCCTGGGTTGCCGGGCCCTTCGGCATGACGCCGTAACCGACCTTGCCGACGACACGGGATTTTTCCGGGTTCTCGATTGGCGGCGCGAAACCGACGCCATCGAACCACATTCCGATCTTGCCCTGCAGGAAGGCCGACTGCGCTTCCGCCCAGTTGAAGCCGGAGACACCGGGAGGGGCGGCTTTGGTCATCAGGCGCTGGTAAAGCTTGGCGGCTTCCACCGCTTCCTTGGATTCGGTGTTGACCTTTCCGTCCACGATTGGCCTTGCGCCATAACCCAGCATCAGCGAGGTCCAGACCGGAGTATTGGCGTTCTTCAGGCCACGCGCGACAAAACCATAGGTGTTGGTGGAAGGATCGGTAATCTTTTCCGCCGCCGTCACCAGCTCCTCGAAGGTCTCGGGGTATTTCAGGCCCTTTGCTTCGAAGAGCTCCTTGTTCCAGTAGACGATCCAGTAGTCCACCGAGAAGGGCAGCGAGCGCAGCACGCCGTCGCTATCCTTGGCAAACAGCATACCGGCCTCGGCAAAATCCTTCTCCGCAAGCGACGGATCGGTCAGCGACGGGTCTTTCAGGAAGCCGCTGATATCGGCCAGCCATTTGCCCTTTTCGAACTGACGCTTCTGAACGTGATAGCTCAGATGCACCACATCGAAGCTCGGCTTGCCGGAGGAAAGCTCGATGACAACTTTCTGGCGCTGCTGCTGTTCCGGCGTTGCTTCGGCATTGACCTTGATGCCGGTCAGCTCTTCGAATTCGCCGAGATATTTGATCAGCGTTTCGCTGCGCGGGCTTTTGACGAGATTGACCTCAAGCGTGGTGCCGGCGTGTTTTTTCCAGTTCACCGCTGCCGATGCCGGGCGAATGCCGAGCATCGCGCCGCCGCCAAGCGCCGCCGTGCCTGCCAGAAAGGCGCGACGCGTGGGGTTGAGCAATGAATGCGTCATGTCAGTTCTCCTCCAGATTAGCCGGAAATTCTCCTCACCCCGGCTTGTTGCTTATTTTCCTGCAATCCCGGCGCAGGACCCTCTTCAGTCCCTGCCGGAATTGCCCTAAACCGCCAGCGCCCTGTCCCTTGCGTTGCGGATATGGGCGGTCAGCCGCTCCACGGCGTCTTCGACGGATCGCCTCTCGATGGCTTCGAGAATGGCGAGATGTTCCTTCATCACCGACTTCACATGGCCGGCGATGCGGAAGCGCTCCTGATTGATAAGGCGCATCTTGATGGAATTGACCCGGTAGGCGTTCGAGATGATCGAATTGCCGAGCGCATCGATGAAGGCGTCGTGCATGCCCCAGTCCACCTGCTGCGCATGCTCGTCCAGTTCCGGGGATTCCCCACCGTTTTCAGCCGCTTCGGCGATATCGCGATGCTGTTTCAGGAGCTTCGCGATGGTCTCGTCGGAGGCCGAACGGGTAAAGAGCGCCACGGCCTCCTTTTCGAGAAAGATACGGAACTGGAACGCCTCGCGGATGAGGTTGAGATCGATATGGGCGACCTGCAACCCCCGTTGCGGCACGGTCTTGATGAGACCTTCCGCCTCCAGCCGTGGAATGGCCTCCCGGATCGCCCCCAGCGGCAGACCCGTCAATTCCACGAGGCGGCGTTGCGAGATGAATTGCCCCGGGCGAACGTCGCGCGAGAGAAGGTGATGCGTAAAGCTTTCATACGCCCGTTCCCGCAATGTCTGTTCGCCGGTATCTTCCATGCTCAACCTTTCAAGGTCTGTTCAGGCGGCCTGTTTGCGAAACAGCGCGTCGAATGCGCCTTCGATCCGCCGCCGGTCTTCAGCCGAAATGGCGACGAGCGGTGCGCGCACGTCCGCCCAGATATTTTCTCCTGTCGTGTGTGATACCAGCACCTTGACCGCTGGCGTAACCGGGAATTTCAGAAGTTCCACAACAAGATCTTCAATGCGCTTGTCGTCCTTGCCGTCAACGGCCATGGCGCGGACTTCCTGTGTCAGGAAATTGGCGACGCCGGAGATCGCGCCCTGGCCGCCGAGGCGAACACCCTTCGCCAGATCGCGCTCATCGCCGATCAGGATGGCGAGATCGCCATGTTCTTTCAGCAAGCGCTCGGTATGGCTCCAGTTGCCGGAGGAATCCTTGACGCCGGTGACGATGCCGGGGAATGCCTTTTTCAGCCGTCCAACCAGCTCGACCGACAATGTCACCATGGTCACGGAAGGAATGTTGTAGACGAGAATGTCGCGAGCGTCCTTGCCGATCTTTTCGAACACCGCCGAGAACCAGGCAAACAGGCCGTCATCGCCGACATTCTTGAAATAGGAGGGCGGAGCGAGAAGAATATTGCGGGCGCCGGCCTTCAGGGCCTCGGCCGACTGGTCGGCCGCGTCCTCGATGGAGTCCACCAGAACGCCGGTGACCAGACGGGAAGGCGCAACGCCCGCCTCGATGAAGCGGGAAAGAATGACCTGCCGTTCACGGCTGCCGACGGAGCATCCTTCGCCCGTGGTGCCGAAGAGTGTCACGCTGTCGCAGCCATTTGCGAGGCAGCGTCGGGCATGGGCGATCATGGCGTCGATATCGACCGTTCCGTCCTTTTTGAAAGGAGTGGTCAGGGCTGCCGAAAGGCCAAATTTCTGGGTCAAGTAAGATGCTCCTCGAAGGTGATTGCGAATTGATAACGCGCTGACATGTTAGTTGTAAAGAGGTAATTGCAGTTTGATTGTTCGGAAGATGGGAATCGAGGAATTCGCTTCGTCGTGCGTTGAGGGGCAACGTTGCGATGCATTGGGATGGAAGGGTTGTGCCGGTCCAGGAGATGCCGCTTTACCGTGGCGACAGCGGGCTTATGCTCTTTGCAGGGCGAGCGGATAAATGCGAAAATAAAATTTGACTGTTGGAGTAAAGATTTTTATCAGCAATCTGAATATCAGGGATAAAGGGACCATCATCATGACCATTGCGGAGCCGTCAGCGCCTGTAGCAGACATTGAGCAGAGCCGCGTCAAGCGCCTGAAAGCTGCGACGCGCGGCGCGCATGGCGATCTCGATGCCTTCATCATGGCATCGAAGCCGTTCGAGAGCCGGGAGAACTTCGGCAAATTCGTGGAAACGCAATATCTTTTCCATCGCGACCTCGATGTCTTCTTTTCCAATGCGACGCTCGATGGCCTGCTTCCCGATCTCAAGGGCCGCCGCCGTCTCTCCATGATCGAGCAGGACCTCGTCGATCTTGGCCTTTCCATTCCCGAAACGGCCGAGCCGCGCTTCACCGGTGAAACGCCGTTCGATCTGCCCGAGGCCATGGGTTGGCTTTATGTGGTCGAAGGCTCCAATCTCGGCGCTGCTTTCCTGCTGAAGGATGCGGCCAAGCTTGGTCTGAATGAAGACTTTGGGGCACGCCATCTGGCCGGCGCTCCGGAAGGACGCGGCCTGCACTGGCGCACTTTCACCGCCGCGCTCGATGAAATTTCGCTGACGGTCGAAGAAGAAGAGCGGGTCATCGCCGGTGCGGAAGCCGCTTTCCGGGCCGTGCATGCTTATGCGCAGCAGCGCCTCGTCTGAGATTTCGGCATAGCTTTGCGGCAGCTCCTCTCAGAGCGCTTGGAATGCTGCGTGTTCATGGATGTTTGGCCGGGTTTTAGCACCCTCACGGCGTCACCCCGGCCTTGTGTGGACGTATTGTGGTTT